>NZ_QKSK01000009.1:0-153837 GCF_003234145.1 Curtobacterium sp. MCPF17_011 | reverse complement strand
CCCCGCGGCCACTCGCTAGGGCCGGCCACCCTCCCACTGCGCCACGGCGCCTTCCAAGGTGCGGAGCGAGGCTTCGAGGGCCTGTGCCGTGCGCTCCAGCATGAGCTCTGACTCCGCCGCCCGGCGCGCGAGCGTGAGCCGGTCGATCGCCGCGACGGTCTCGCCGACGGGGTCGGGGATGCCGAGCGCGTTCGTGGTCCGGACCGTCGTCCTGCCCTGTGTCGACGACATCGCCTCGTCGACGGTGACGAGGGCCTGGCTGAGCCGAAGCGCGATGGCCGCGTGGCGCCGCACCTGAGCGGGCAGCGGACGCCGGGTGGGGACGGGGCGGTTGAGCTCGGCGGGGGTAGGGGTGCCGCTCACTTGGCAGTCCCGTCCGCCAGGCCGGTGTGCGCGAGCTTCCGCGCCGGGCGGGGTGAGCCGGTGAAGCTCCAGGCGCCGCATCCGCACGAGCACGGGAGGCAGTAGCCGAGACCGACGAGCGCGGCTGCGGGGCGGTCCTCGGCCGTCGGCGTCGGCGTCGGAAGTGGGTTGACATTCGCGGTCGCCTTCTTCAGGGGAGCCGGGGGACTCGTCCGCTGTGCGACCTTGTCGCCGTGCGTCGCCGCGACGTATTGAGCGATCTTGCTTGATGCGATCTCCGCTCCGTCCTCGGCGACGAGTCGAAGCGCAAGACGCTCCACGTGCGCGCGGCGCTCGTCAGCAGTCACGGCCGCCCACGCCCTCCGTGCCATCGGTGCGATTGCCTCCAGCGGGACGGTGCGGACGGCGGAGCGCGTCGCGAGACTCGGCAGCTCGCGGCGAGCCTGGGGGCTCAGGAGCGCGGCGATCTGAGGGGCGAAGGGGGTGGGCTTGGCAGTCATGCGAGGCGGGTCCTAACCGCCGTCGAGCGCGTATCGCACGCTCGACTATCGAAGAGGAGGAGGAGGAGGGAGGGGCCGCTCCGCTATGCGGCCCCTCCGGCTGTTACGCCTGGCCCGTGTAAACGGTCCGGCGGGTGCCGCTCTCGCGGTACGCGCGGCGGGCGCGGGAGGCGATGCGCTCGGCACGGAGCGTCGCTTCGCGCTCCTCGCGGTCGAGGCGGCGCCCCTCGGCGATGACCTCCGCGGGCGTCATCCCCCGTCGGGTTGCTTCGGCGCGGACACGAGCAGCGGTCGCAGGAGCGAGTTCGTCGACCGACGGCGCGGGGCTGTTGCGGAGGACGTCGTCGACGACGGCTGCGATGACTTCGAGGCTAGGCATGGGGTTCCTCTCAGACCGAAGCGGTCAGGACGCGGACGGCGCCTGCGTTGGGCTTCAGCGTCACGGTCCCGTCCTCGTTGTCGATCGCCAGCGGCATCGCCTGCACGCCGACGAAGGCGCTCAGGAGCGAGGTGTCGACCGCGAGGCTCGGGTCGTAGCTACGGATGTGGCGAAGGGCGAAGCCTTCCGACTTGACCGACGCGGAGTAGGGCGCACCGTCGGGCGATGCCGGGGCGCGGATGACGAGGGCGAACGCCTCGGGGACGAAGGCCACGATCTCGTTGGCGGCGAGACGGGTGGACTCGACGATCTGGAAGCCGCGGACCTTGCCGTCGGCGTCGAACGTGGTTCCGGACGAGCCGATGGGACCGTCGATCAGGTCGGCCATGACGCCGGAGCCGACGGCAGCGATCAGCGTCGCCGTGGTGGGGACTCCGTTGTCGCGGAGCTGGCGGCGAATCTGCGTGAAGACTCGCGCCGGGGCGGCCGGGTCGTAGCTCAGTTCGGTCTCCGGCGTTGCCTTCAGTGTCGCGGCGACGGTGCGCTCGACGTAGTTCACGATCGCGTCGGCCTGCGGGAGGAGAATCTGCTTCGCGAAGTCGCCGATTTCCAGGTCCATGTCTCCCTCGGAGAGCACGACGCTGTCGTAGGCGTGCGTGGTGAGCTTGACGTCGATCGACTGCTCGGAGATCGAGCCGCGGACCAGCGGGGTCGTCGTGTCGTAGATGCCCTTGGTCTGGACAGCGATCGCGCCGGGCACGCGGACCTTCACGGTGTCGCCGGAGCCTGCGCTGAAGTCGGCTTCGAGGTCGCGGTGCAGGAGCGCGGCGAGGCCGAGACCCTTGCCGACGAGGGCGGCGGCAGTCCCGGCGATGTTGTCAGGGGTGAGGAGCTGATTAGGCATGGATTCCTTGCGGTAGGAGGACCGGGCGGCGGGCGCGCGTCCGGGCGCGGGTGTGTGGGTCAGGCGCCGAAGAGGCGTCGGACGTCCGAGGCGATCTCGCGGAGCTCGGCGTCGGCGGTCGACCGCGCGACGGCGTCTCCCCAGACGGCGGCTGCCTCGCGGTCGGCGAGGGCGCGGGTCTGGCGGAGAAGGAGCGACGCCGCGGTGGCGTCGCGCGCGGCGTCGAGGTCACGGTCTGCTCGGAGGCGGGCGACGCGACAGGTCGAGTTGCAGTATCGGGCGGTCGCGTGGCGATTCGGTGCAAGCGGGGCGCCACAGGCGGCGCATGAGCGGTTCACAGTGGCGGCTCCGGTGTTGGTAACGGTCGAGGGGCTGAAGAAAACCCCACCTCGGTGCCTGACAAGGGCGCGGAGGTGGGGCTGTCCAACCACAGAAAGGGCCACCCAGGACGTTCAAGCCTGATGGGGGGTCAGAAGAGAAGGGGGCCAGGGGTATGACCAACAAAGCGTTACCAACGTCGCCGACGGCAGGACCGGCAGCGCGAGGCGAGCGCGTCTGCCTTCTGCGAGTCAGCGCTGAACGCCGAGAGTGGCTTCCGCTCGGCGCACGCGGCACACGTCTTCCCGGCCCGGGCCTGGCGACGGGCGAGGGCCCGAAGGGCGGAGGCCACAACCTCGCCGGAGCCGTCGTCGAACCTCGCCGCCACCCGGCGCACGTGATCCTCGGGGGTTGGCATGTGGGCTCCTTCTGTCGGTGACGGGGACAGAAGAGAAGGGGGCCAGGCGGATTGAGCTGCTCACGCTGAGGGGCGCCGGAGGCGGGGCGGTGACGAAGTGACGGAAGTGGACCCTCCTCCGGTTCTGTTGTAGAGAGAGAACTCACTCCAGAGAGAGAAGGTAAGAGGGGTGCACTTCCGTCACTTCGTCACCCGGCGTGGGTGCTGAAGCGCCTCCGGCGCGCGAGTCGACCCGATGGCGCCGTCACTTCCGGCACCTTCACCACTCCCGACTCGACGAAGTCCCCTCGCTCCCGCGAAGGAGGAGGGGGCTACGGGCGGCGCTCGCCGAAGTCAGTCGGCGAAGAAGTCATTCCATCGGAAGACGACGCGATCGGGGTCGAGGGCACGGCTTCGGCGGTCGGCGCTCGTCGAGCGGAGGACGGCGACGTGATCGAGGGCGAAGAGGAGAAGTCCTCGCCGTCGGTCGAGGTTTTCGTCGCTCTCCCACGCTTCGGCGTTCGTGCGGCCGGTTCGGACGATGCGCGTCGTCACGGTCGCAGAGGCGGCCGAGGCGCGGAGCTCTGTCCGTCGGACCTTCAGCGCGTCGATCCGTCGCATGAGGGCGGCAGGGTCCGCGTCGTCTTCGAGAAGCGCGGAGGTCGCCTCCTGGAGCGCCGAGTCGACGTCCTGGAGGTCCGCAACGTCACCGGTCGTCTCGACCGTGTCCTCCTCTCGCCGTTCGTCGAGCGGCCCGACATTGCGGAGCCATTCAGAGACGACGAGCCGCTCCAGGTTGACCGCGTCCACGCGAGGCGAGCCGGTGCACTCGCCGTGCTCGCGTGGCGTCGAGCACTGATAGATCGGCCTCCCGCCCTGAGACGAGACCCAGAGCTTCCGGTCGCAGTGAGCGCAGAACGCGACACCCGACAGAAGGCGCGCCTTCCGCGGGACGTTCGTGCCGGGGCCGCGCTTCGTCCCGTCGAAGCGGGCGCGAAGATGCTCGACACTGGCCCTGTCGAGGAGCGGCTCCCAGACGGTCGCCGGGAGGCCGTCCTCGTCCCGGACGAGGGCGCCGCGGTGTGTGACCCGGCCGAGGGCGAGGTCTTGCGTCACGAGGTCTTTCACCGTGTGCGCGCGCCAAAGTCCGGCGTCGAGCCCGGCGTCCGGCTTCCCCAGCTTGCGAGCTCGTCGCTTCGGAGAGCGCGAGGTCGGGACGCCGCGGGCCGTGAACTCGATCGCGAGCTTCGTCAGGGACACGTCGGACTCCAGGAGTCGCCGCGCGATCTCGCGGACGACGACGACCTCCTCGGGGTCGTGCACGAGCACCCGACCCACGCCGTCAGGCGCCGGGACCGAGTCGAAGCCGAAGGGGATCGTCGCGCCGCCCGTGTAGCGGTGGGCCACTGTCCGGCGGTGCGCGATCGAGGAGGCAACTCGCTTCGCGGTGTTGTCGGCCTCCGTGCGGGCCACCTCGGAGAGGACGGCGGCGATCAGGCGCCAGGCCGGTTGATCGGAGCGGAGGCCGTCCTGCATCGCAACGAACGTAGCGCCGGGCGTCGCGTCGAGCGTGTCCGCGAGAGCGCCGATCGCGCCGAGGCCCTGACGGGTCCAGCGGTCGAGCTTCCACACGGCGAGCACGTCGGCCTCGCCGTCGCGGAGCATCCGGAGCGCCTCGGCGGCGTTCGCCCGAGCCTTCCGCCCTGAGATACCGTCGTCCGTCAGCGTGTCAACGACGTCCCATCCTTCGCGCTCGGCGAGACCCTGAAGGTCGGCGCGCTGGCGCTCGATCGAGGTCGAGTCCTCGGAGACCGAGGACAGGCGGAGGTACAGGACGGCGCGCTTCATGCGTCGATCTTAGAGCGCACTGTGCACGCTTCGGCACGCCGAACCACCTGTCCGACGACCTCATCTGACGACTGCTGTCGCTGACGGCAGCGCGGGTAGCCGATCGACGCCGGCCTTGGAGCGCTCCGGGGTCGGTGTCGCTACAAGGGGTGCATGTGTGAGTCAGCGCAGTGCCCGGTGTGCGGGAAGTCCACCTGGACCGGGTGTGGCGAGCACGTACGTGAGGTCCTCCGGGGCGTCCGCCGTCGTGACCGCTGCACCGGACACGGCTTGCCGCGGTACCTCTTCGAGGAGAACGGCTTCCGGTAGCGGGCAGCCGGCTGTCCGGTCGCTTCGTCCGATCACCGGGTGGGACGCAGGATGTACTCGAACGTCGTGCGTGCCCGCTCGGGGTCCGGCGTCTCGCCGGAGATCAGGTCCGCGTACGTGAACGACTCCGAGACACGCACGAGCAGCCGTCCGAGTTCCTCGGGGGAGAGCGGTGCCGGGTCGAACGCGCCGGCGTGCTGCTCGGTGGCGATCAGGGAGGCGACGACGGCCACGAACCGCCGCTGGACGTCACTGTCCGTCGTCGTGAGCAGTCGCAGTGCACGAGCGGGCTCCCGGGTCAGGAACGCCCGGAAGTACGGCGCCCGGATCAGGTCCGCGGTGAACCGGCCGAGGACGTCGACGATCCGTGCTGCTCCCGACCCGGCTGCGGCACGACCGGCGGCGTCGAGCGTCGGGACGGCGAGCGACCAGAGGATCTCGGAGAGCAGCTGGTCGCGGTTCCCGACCCAGCGGAACAGCGAGGTGCGGTCGACCCCGAGCGACGACGCGAGCGCCCCCATGTCGATGCGCGCGCCGTCGATGAAGCTGTGGCGCGCGGCACGGAACGCGCGCTGGGAGTCGGGGTGGGCCTCCAGTCGGGCGGCGAGGGCACTCGGGACGAGGGCCGAGCCGAGCGCCCCGAGTGCTTGCCTGCTCACGGTTCTCCCCGAGTCGTCGTACCCGTCTTGCAACGTTTTCGAGAATGATGCATCGTTGGGGTCATGTCAACGACGGCTGCGCAGACGCCCCTGCTGGAATCCGACTTCTACCGGTTCCAGGAGCAGTTGACCGACCAGGAACGCGCCTCCCTCGGGAAGCTCCGCGAGTACCTCGAGCGCGACGTCGCACCCATCGCCGACGACTACTGGGCCCGCGCCGAGTTCCCGAACCAGGTCATCGCACCGCTCGCCGAACTCGGCATGTACGGCCCCGGCGTCCCGCTGGTCCGCCAGTTCGAGAACTCCGCCGTGTACCGCGGCTGGGCCGCACTCGAACTCGGCCGCGTCGACGCCGGCATCGCGACCTTCATCGGGGTGCAGTCCGGCCTGGCCATGAACTCCATCGCGGTTGCGGGCAGTGACGAGCAGCAGCGCGAATGGCTGCCCCGGATGGCGTCGGGCGAGATCGTCGGTGCCTTCGGCCTGACGGAGCCACTCTCCGGCAGCGACTCCGCCCGCGGCCTGCGGACCACGGCTCGTCGCGAGGGCGACACCTGGGTGCTCAACGGCGCGAAGCGGTGGATCGGCAACGCCACGTTCGCCGACGTCGTCGTGATCTGGGCGAAGGACGTCGCCGACGGTCAGGTGAAGGGCTTCCTCGTGACCTCGGACACCCCGGGGTTCACCGCGACGAAGATCGAGGACAAGATCGCCCTCCGCTCGGTGCAGAACGCCGACATCACACTCGAGGACGTCCGCGTTCCCGAAGCCCGCCGGCTGCAGCACGCCGACTCGTTCCGGTCCACCGCTGCGGTGCTCCGCCTGACCCGCACCGAGGTGGCATGGCAGGCCGTCGGCATCTCCGTCGGTGCCTACGAGGCGGCGCTGCGCTACGCCCGCGAGCGTGTGCAGTTCGGCAAGCCGATCGCCTCGCACCAGCTCATCCAGGACCTGCTCGTGAAGTCCCTCGCCAACATCACCGCGTCGATCGCCCTCTGCGCGCAGGCGTCGGCCCTGCAGGACCAGGGCCTGGGCGGCGACGAACACTCGGCGATGGCGAAGGCGTTCGCGACCGCTCGGATGCGCGAGACGGTCGGTTGGTGCCGTGAAGTGCAGGGCGGCAACGGCATCGTCCTCGAGAAGGGCGTCGCCCGGTTCTTCGCCGACGCCGAAGCGATCTACTCGTACGAGGGCACGCGGGAGGTCAACACGCTCATCGTCGGTCGTGCCGTGACGGGCCAGGCCGCGTTCGTCTGACCCGTCACCGCCTCACGCCCAGAACGACGCGACCCGCTCCGCCACCTGCTCCGCCTGGGCCCGCCCGGCCTCCGCGGAGGGTCGCTGCGTCGACAGCGCCAACGAGTTGGTCCCGAAGGCCCGCTGCGACGCCTCGTCGGCGACCAGGACCTCCACCTGCGACCCGGCGTCGCGGAGGGCTGCGACGGACCGGTCGAGCCACGGTCCGAGCGGCGACGGCCCCTCCGGGCTGCACGCGATCACCAGGACCCGCTCGTACCCGGCGGCCACGTCGGCGTTCGTCGCCGACCGCACCCCACCGTCGACGTACGGGTGCCCGTCGATGCGCACGGGTGACCAGACGATCGGCACCGAGCAGCTCGCGGCGACGGCACGCTCCAGCGGCACGCCGTCCTCGGCGCGGAACACCCGGAAGGACCCGTCCACCGCGTCGACCGTGGTCACCGCGTAGGGCTTCTCCGGCCACTCGGCACCGGGCAGCGTCTGCCGGAAGGTGGCCACGCGCTCGTCGTCGCTCTGGCCGGTGGTGACCTCCTGCGCCGCAGCACCGACCCGCGCACGGGCGTCCTGCTCGGATGTGGCGCCCTGCATCGCGGCGGCGAACCGCTGCTCGACGGCGGTCACGTCCACGGCCGCCGGCTCCTCGTACGTCGTCGGCAGGGGGCTCGACTGCTGCTCGTAGGCCGTCTGCACCGCGCCGGCGCGGAGGAACGTCCCCACGACACTCCCCGCACTCGTCCCGACCACCAGGTCCGCGGCGCCGAGATCGACCCCGGCGTCCTCCAGCGCGGACAGGACGCCGAGCTCCCAGGCGATGCCGGCGACCCCACCGCCTCCGAGGACGATGGCGCGTGTTCCGGGCGTGGGCGTGGGCTGTGCAACATCGGTCATGCGTCCTGCATACCAAGTCCGGCGATGAACGCGCACCACGTCCGCTCGGCGGACCCGACCACGACCCGGACGGGAGGCACGGATCGCCCCCGCCCCGCGCCTCCCGTCCGTCGGTGGTCGGCCCTACCGTGCTCGTGCGGGACAGGGGAACGGACGGCGCGGGCGCGCCGGTGACGTGGTGCTGCCGATCGTGGCGGCGGCGTTGCCGACGGCGGTGTTCCAGGTGCCCAACCTCGTCGGCGTCCCGGTCGAGCGGGTGTGGCTCGTCGTGTCGGCGCTGGCGGTGTTCGTCGCCGTCGTCGTCTGGCAGGTGCTCCGGGCGCGTCGCGGCGCGCGTGCACGGGCCTCGGCGGAGGACACGGGTGCTGCGGCGCTCGCAGCGTACGAGGTGGCGGTGCAGTACGGGTTCGGGCAAATCGCGACCCGGTTGACCCGGTTCGCGACGCACGACCCGGTGACCCGGCGCATCGAACTCGGCGGGTTCGCCGACCGGGCCGCGGCCGCATTGGCGTTCTACCTGCTGCCGCACGTGCCCGACGTCCGGGCGAACGTGTACCTGCTGTCGACGGCGCTCGACGCCCTCGAACCGATCGGGCACGGCGGAGCGGGCGACACCGCGGGTACCTTCCGCGCCGGCACCCCCTACGGCGACCGGAACCTGGAGTGGGTGCTGCAGGGTGGTCCGCCGCGGGTCGTCCCGGACCGGGAGTCCGACGTCGACGCCGAGGACGACGACCCCGAGTTCGCACCCCGCTGGCGGTCCTACGTGGCGGTCGTCGTCCGGTCCGAGGACTACTCGTTCGGCATGCTCACGGTCGACAGCCCCGCGCCGGGTGCGTTCACCGACCTCGACGTGCGGAACGTCGCCGTGATCGCGGAGTACGTGGCGACGGCCTGTGTCCTGGCCTTCCCGCCGGTGCCCGAGGCGGGAGCCGAGCCGCTGTCGGGCCCTCGACGTACCCTGACGCCATGACGACGTTCAGTCCGTCCGGCGCGGCCCGGTTCGGCCGCGCGCGGGTGGCGCCCCCGCAGTCGGCCGGCAGCGACGACCAGGACTACGACGACCCGCGCGTCGTCGCGGCGAACCTGCAGCGGGCGACGGCCGCGGCGCGTGCGCGACTGGCGCGGGCGACCAGCGGGCGCTGGCGGGACTGACCTCGCCCGCACCGGGCGCGAACCGGATGGGCACAACCCAAACCGGTCCGAACCACGCACGTCCGTGGTTCGAACCGGTCTCCGTCGTGCGGCGCCGAAGCGCACCAGGTGCCGAGGTGCGACCGCGCAGTGGCAGCGCGGCGCCGCGCTACTCCGCCTGCACGTCGACCAGCACCTTGCCCACCGTGTCGCCCTGCACCGCGTCGTGCGCCGCCGCAGTCTCCTCGAGCGGGAAGCGCACGAGCGGCAGCCCCACGTCCTCACCCACCGGCAGGACCCCGTCGCGGAGTGCCGCGGTGACGTCCTCGGCCCCGGCAGCCAGGGCAGCCTCGCCGATCGTGTAGACCAGCAGGAACTGGTAGCGGGCGTTGATGCCCATGTTCGGCCGGACCTGGATCGACGCTGCGTCGCCGCCGTTGTCGGCGTACATCGCGACGAGCCCGTGGTTCGCCAGGACGGCCGCGTCGAGTTCGGCGTTCGCCGGGATGGCCACCTCGACGACGATGTCGACGCCGTCCGGGGCGATCGAACGGATGCGGTCGGCGGCCCCGTCCTCCCGGTAGTTCACGGTGTGGTGCGCGCCGGCCGCCGTGGCGAGGCCGGCCTTGGCGTCGGAGCTGACCGTGGCGATGACGGTCGCCCCGGCCCACCGTGCGAGCTGGATGGCGGCGTGGCCGACGGCTCCCGCACCGCCGGCGACGAGCACGGTCCGGCCGGAGAGCGCGCCTGGTGACAGTCGGGAGGGGCCGTCCTCGTGCAGGGTGAGCGCTCGGTGTGCCGTCATCGCCGGGATGCCGAGTGAGGCGCCGACGTCGAACGAGACGCCGTCGGGCAGCGGTGCGACGCGTGTGGCGGGCAGCACCGTGTACTCCTGTGCCGTCCCGGTGGGACGGGAGGCGGCGGCCAGGAACACCCAGACGCGGTCGCCGACGGAGACTCCTTCGACGCCGGTTCCGACCGCGTCGACGATGCCCGCGCCGTCCTGGTTCGGGGTGATCTCGGGGAACGGCAGGCCGTCGCCGTAGGTGCCGCCCTGCCGCGCCTTCCAGTCGGTGGGGTTCACCCCGGAGACGACCACGCGGACGCGGACCTCACCGTCGCCGGGCTCGGGGACCGGTCGGTCGGCGAGGGAGAGGACGGAGGACGTGCCGGGCTGGGAGTAGACGATCGATCGCATGCCTCCACGCAACCACCGGCGGGCCGACGCGATTCCAGGAGCGAGGTGGTCAGGCCCGCGCGTCGTACCCCGAGCGCGCTTCGGTGACGCCGTCCATGTGGTCGATCGCCCACTGTTCGAGCGGCACGAGCACCGTGCGGAGGGAACGCCCGGTGTCGGTCAGTTCGTACTCCACGTGCGGCGGGATCTCGGGGAACACCGTCCGGGTCACCAGGCCGTCCCGTTCGAGGGCGCGGAGGGTCTGCGTGAGCATCTTCTGCGAGACGCCCTGCACCCGGGTGGCGATGGCGGAGTACCGACGCGGGCCGTCGGCCAGGGCGCCGATCGTCAGGACGCTCCACCGGTCCCCGATCCGGTCCAGCAGCTGTCGAGAGGGGCAGTCCGCCGCGTAGGGGCTGTACTCGAGCGCACTCATGGTGACCTTCCGTGGGGCACGGTGCACGACGCGCCCGGGCAGGGCACGCACCGCGAGGTGCCTACTTACTGAAAGAGAGTAACACCCGTACAGTGAGTGGCACGGCGCGTCACCGCGTCGGCACCATCACCACGAAGGAGCTCGTATGTCCACCATCGTCGTCTTCGGAGGCACCGGCTACGCCGGCTCCGCCATCGTCCGCGAAGCCCTCTCCCGCGGCCACGAGGTCGTCGCCGTCGCGCGCGACACCTCCAAGCTCGATGCCGCCGAGCACCTCACCCTCGCCCAGGGTGACGCGTTCGACGCCGCCTTCGTGTCCGACGTGACGAAGGGCGCGGACGTCCTCATCGTCTCCCTGCACGCGGTCCAGTCCGACGGCAGCGAGCTCAAGGACGAGTTCCAGCACTTCGTCGACGCCGCAGAGGCCGCTGGCGCACGACTCGGCATCGTCGGCGGTGCTGGCTCGATGCTCGTCGCCGAGGGCGGCCCGGCCCTGTACGACACCCCGGACTTCCCGGACGCGTTCACGGGCGAGGCGAAGAGCCACGGCCAGATCCTCGAGGCCCTGCGCGCCGGCGACACCTCGGTCGACTGGTTCTACGTCAGCCCCGCCGCGGCCTTCGGCGGCCACAACCCCGGCGAGCGTCGGGGCGCGTACCGCACGTCGGACGACGTGCTCCTCACCGACGCCGAGGGCAACTCGGACATCTCCGGCGCCGACTACGCGATCGCGGTCGTCGACGAGATCGAGCAGCCGAAGCACCACCAGGCGCGGTTCGGCGTCGCCTACTGAGCCGACCGGCTCTGGCGGCCCCGCGGGCTCTGCGGAACACCGGTGTTCGTCGGTCACGCCGCGCGGAAGCGCGATGCGACGGACGAACACCGGTGTTCGGCGTTGACGACCCGACGGACGGGAGGCGCGTCACCGGTTCCCGACGATGGCCGGCAGCGGCAGGTGGTGGCGCATCCGCACCTCGAGGTGCAGCCCGCCACGCCGCGCCAGGACGAGTGCGATGACGGCCGCCGCCGCGGCCGGCACGCCGCCGGCGACCATCATCCCGACGTGTGCGCCGAAGTGGTCGACGACCTGGCCCATCAGCGGGCCGCCGATCGCCTGGCCGCCGAGCAGCACGAGGACGTAGAGCGACATCACGCGCCCGCGGATCGCGACGTTCGAGGACAGCTGGACCAGCGAGTTCGACGCCGTCTGGAAGAGCAGCTGCGACAGGCCGACGACGACGAGCAGCACGGTGAACGGTGCGATGGTCGGCGTCGACCCGGCGACGACGAGCAGCACCCCGGTCCAGAACACCCCGCCGACGATCGTGCGGAGCCGCACCACGGCGCGCCGGGTGGAGAGGACGGCGCCGGTCAGCGCACCGACCGCGACGGCGGAGTTGAACAGGCCGTAGCCGCCGGCGCCGACGTCGTAGACCTTCGACGCGAAGGCGGAGAGCAGCACCGGCATCGTCAACGCGAACACCGAGAAGAAGGCCACCAGGATCACCGGCACGATGATCGTCGGCTTCGCGGCGGCGTAGCGGAGCCCCTCGACGAGCTGCCCCTTCGACCGCGGAGCCGACGGGGTGCGGTGCAGTTCGGACACGCGGAGGAACCCGAGCGTCACGACCACCGCGACGCATGCCACCGCGTTGATGCCGAACGACCACCCGGCTCCCACGGCGACGAGCAGGATCCCGGACAGCGCCGGGCCGATCATGCCGCCGAGCTGGAACACCGACGAGTTGACGCTGATGGCGTTCCGCAGGTGCTGGTGTCCGACGATCTCGGTGACGAACACCTGGCGCGCCGGGTTGTCGATGACCGTGACCATGCCGACCAGGAACGCGATCACCCAGATGTGCCACGCCTGCACCACCCCGGCCAGGGTCAGGACCGCGAGCAGCAGGGACAGCACCGCGAACGCGCCCTGCGTGATCATCATCAGCGCGCGCTTCGAGTAGCGGTCGACGAACACCCCGCCGAGGAGCCCGAACAGCAGCATCGGCGCGAACTGGCACGCGACCGTGATGCCCACCTGCGCGACCGACCCGGTGAGCTGCAGCACGAGCCAGTCCTGGGCGATGCGCTGCATCCACCCGGCGGTCATCGCGACGAGGTTCGTGGCGGTGAACAGCCGGAAGTTCGGAACGGACAGGGCGATGAAGGACCGGCGCCACGGTGGGCGGACGGTGCTGATCGGGAGCGGCTCGGTGGGTGGGTGGATGGTCGTCGATGACGATCGCACGGTGCGGGGGACTCCGGCTGTCGAGGGTGGGAACGGTACCCAGACGAAACTAATCGATGGCGTTCCATTCGATCCTCCTATGATCGGCATCACTCCATTGCGATGTCGAATGAGGAGCCTCCTGTGCTCGACCCTGTCCTGCTCCAGACCTTCCTGGCCGTCGCCGAGACCGGCAGCTTCACGCAGGCCGGCGTGCAGCTCGGCGTGAGCCAGCCGACGGTGTCCCAGCACGTGCGCCGACTCGAGTCCACCGTGGGGCGGACGCTCGTCGCCCGGGACACCCGCGGCGTCCGCCTGACCGACAACGGGGACGCGATGGCCGGGTTCGCCCGCACGATCCTCGCGGCGCACGCCACCGCCGACGCCTACTTCTCCGGCGTCGCCGCCCGTGGCCGCCTCCGTTTCGGTGCGGCCGACGACCTGGCGATCACGCAGCTGCCGCGCATCCTCCGCGACTTCCGGAAGCTGCATCCCCAGGTGGACCTCGAGCTGACGGTGAACCAGTCGGCACCGCTGCTCCGGCGGGTGCACGCCGGCCAGCTCGACCTCGTGTTCATCAAGCGGACCGCGGGGGAGTCCGCTGAGGGCACCCGCGTCGCCTCGGACCAGATGGTCTGGATGGCGCAGGACGGCATTTCACTCGAAACCGACGACCCGGTCCCGCTGATCGCCTACCAGGCGCCGAGCATCAGTCGGCAGATGGCGATCGACGCGCTCGAGGCGGCGGGCCGCACCTGGCGGATCACCTGCAACACCCGCGACGTGAACGGGGTCCTGGCAGCCGTCCGTGCCGGGATCGGCGTCGCGGTGTTCCCGCACTCGTTGATCCCCGCCGACCTGGTGAAGGTGTCGCAGCGGCTGTCGTTGCCCGACCTGCCGGCGGTCGACTACGTCCTCATCGCCAACCCGACCGTCCAGCGCGAGCCGATCGAGGCCCTGACCAACGCGATCCTCTCGCGCGGGGTCGTCCGCGCTGTCTGACGAACGGCCGAGGTCAGGGCGCGATCGCCGGGACGGTCCCGGTGCCGGTGATGTCCGGTAGCGGTGCGCCGAGCGCCGAGGCCACAGCCCACAGCAGCACGAGGGTGCCGACCGTGCCGAGCACCGCGCCCAGCAGGGCGACCGGCCGCTGCCACGTGGTCAGCGGGTTCCGCATCGTCACGACGGAGACCAGGACCGCGAGCAGGCCGAGGACCAGACCGACGGCGTGCACGGTCGCCGGAGCGGTAAACCACCACGCCGCGAGCCCGATCGTCCCGAGGCCGGCCACGGCGCCGAGGACGGCACCCGCGGTCGGTCCGAGAGACAGTCCGGCACGTGCCATGGCCGGCTGGGCGACGGACGGGAGGCTCGCCGCACCCTCCGGCGTGGCCGTCGCGACGGTCCCGACCTCGGCGGGCGCGGGGAGCGGGACCGCGGTCGAGCGACGCTTCGGCGGCTCCTCGACGGTCCGGCGGGGGTGGAAGGGCCGGCGACCGGTGGTGCCGCGCCCGCGAGCGTTCCGGTGTTCCCGGGCCGGAGTCGGCTCGACGGGCGGAGCGGTGTCGTCGGGAGCGGGGTCCTCAGCGCTGCTGACCGCGGCCTGGGCCTCGGTCGGGGTGACCGACGGCAGGACCGGGCCGAGCGGCGGGACGGCCGCCGCACCGACGACCGCAGACGGGCCGCCGAGGACGGCCGTGGTCGGTGCCGGAGCGCCGATGAGGGCGTCGAACGTCGGGGGAGCCGTCGCGGCGGGCGGGACGACCCGGGCCTGCTGTCGTGCGAAGCGTGCGGGGGTGCGGTACCCGATCGGGCCGACGGGCTCGGGTTCTCCGCCCTCGACGACGACGTGCTCGAGGCCGGGCACCGAGAACCGCGGTTGGCCCGCTGCGGGCACGACGGGGACCGTCGGCGCTGGCGGCGTGGTCGGCGCCGACGCGGACCAGGCAGTGGTGTCGGCGTGCGGGCCCGGCGCACCGAGCGTGGCGAGGTCGACCCCAGCGGACGGCGAGAGCGCCTCGGGGGCGGCGAGCGTGCCCACCTGCGGCGTGTACCAGTTGGCGGGATCACGGGGTGGGTCGGCGACGACGGGACCGAGCGGCGGGTGCTGGACCTCCGGGGCGACGGGGGGAGCACCGGCGGGCCGGCTCCCGCCGGCGTGGGTCCCGGCGACGGGAGGCACGGGCAACGCCATCCCCGCGGCCGCAGCGGCGTCGCGGCGTCCGGAGGAGGCGCGCTGGCCGGCACCGTGGCGGCCGACGGCCGGGCTGCCCGCGGCGGCGGTGGTGACGGTCACACCACTGCCGCCGACGCCGACCGCGGACGCGCCGAGAACGGGTGCGCCGGAGAGTGGAGCGAAGGGGATCGTGTCGACGTTCGGGGACGTCGGGGCCGGCGGCAACAGCTCCTGCGCCGGCGGGTAGTCGGGGGCGACCGCGTTCGGGTCCAGGACCGGCGGGGCGGTGGTGTGGTGCGCCTCCAGGTCGACGGCGGGGACTGTGCCGGCGGGGACTGCGCTGGCGGCGGGGAATGTGCCGGCGGGGACTGCGCTGGCGGCGGGGACTGTGCCGGCGGGGACCGTGCCGATCCCGGGGACCGCGCCAGCGCTCGCCGGGGCCGGCGCGGCTTCCGCAGGACGGGCGTCCTCCGGCGGAGCGGTGACCCATGCGGGTACCGCCCGGCGGGGTCGCTCGGACTCGGGCATGCGATGAGACGCCACGGCCGCTGTTCCTCTCCCTGGATTGATCCATCGTCTGTTCTACTCGGGAGGAACAGCGGCCGAGAGCCCCAGTCAGAGGGGGTCGAGCGCGCGGTGCGTCGACGTCACATGTCGCGGTAGCGCTTCGCGCTCGCGAGTGCCTCGCGGAGCTCGTCGGCGTTCATGCGCGGGCCGTAGCCCGGGGTGTCGCGCTGGATGCGCCATCCCTCGGCGAGCGGGCCGGCGTCGACGGTGTCGAAGCCGAACTCGTCGATCAGGTCGGCGACGGTGTGCTTGGCGGCGTCGTCGTCACCAGCGATGACGAGGGCGCGACGGTCCGGTGTGCCGGCGGGGGTGGCGTGCTCGGTGAGGTGGTCCGCGCCGATGTGGTTGAAGGCCTTGACGACGCGCGCACCGACGAGGTGGTCCTGCAGCATCTCGGCCGTGGTGGTGGTCTCCTCGTCGAGTGCCGCGATCTGGCCGTCGCGCTGCGGGTAGTAGTTGTCCGTGTCGATGACGACCTTGCCGACGAGCGGGGCGACGGGGATCGTCTCGATCGCGCCGAGCGGCACGGTGACGACGACGACCTCGCCCCGGGTGGCGGCGTCCTCGCGGGTGCCGGCGGTGGCGTGCTCGCCGAGCTCGCTGACGAGGTCGGTCAGAGTCTCCGGCCCGCGCGAGTTCGCGATCACGACCTGGTGGCCGTGCTGCACGGCCAGGCGTGCGAGCTGGGATCCGATGTTGCCTGCTCCGATGATTCCGATGGTGGTCATGCTCCGTGCAACACGGTGACCCGGTGGTCATTCCGTCGGTGTGCTCCGCCGCGCGTGTCCGGCGTTCCCCGGAGTGCGGTGACACCGGACCCTGAGCGGCGGTGCAGGATGGCGGCATGACACACGAGTTCCGGAACGAGGCCGACCGAGACCGGTACGCCATGTACGTCGACGGGACCCTCGTGAGCGTGCTGGACTACCGCGTCAACGGTGACGCGATCGCCTTCCCGCACACGTACACGGTGCCCGCGCACCGCGGTCACGGGTACGCGGGTGAGCTCGTGGAGCACGCCGTGTCCGACGTCGAGACGACGTCGACGAAGCGCATCGTCCCGATGTGCTGGTTCGTCAGCCAGTGGTTCGACGAGCACCCCGACAAGAACGACCTCCTCAGCCGCGGCGTCGCGGACTGACCCCACCGAGAGACCCGCCATGCCCCGCATCGTCCCCTTCCTCTGGTTCGACGACCAGGCCCAGCACGCCACCGAGTACTACACGGAGCTGTTCCCCGACTCGCGCATCGACGGGATCGGGCGCGCGCCGGACGGGTCCGTGCTCGTGGTCGAGTTCACCCTGATGGGGCAGCCGTACCGGGCGATGAACGGCGGCCCCGGGCACCCGTTCACCGACGCGCTCTCGCTGCAGGTCGACGTGGACACGCAGGAGGAGCTCGACCGCATCTGGGACGCCCTGATCGCCGAGGGCGGGCACCCGGTCGCATGCGGCTGGTTGGTCGACCGCTGGGGCTTGTCGTGGCAGGTCACCCCGTCCATGATGGGCGAGTTGATGGCGGCCGGCGGCGACCACACGGCTGCCGGCCGGGTGTACGAGGCGATGCGGGGCATGGTCAAGCTCGACATCGCCGCACTCCGGGCCGCGGGCGCTCCGGCCTGAGCCCCGACCATGGGCAGGTGGTGCGACGACGATCACATGTCCCCTCTTCGGTGGACCCCCGGTTATCGTTGGTCGACACCGTCGGCGGAGGGACCCGCGTCAGCGATGCGGGGACCGTCGCGCAGCACCGCGCCCTGACCAGGGGCGACCGACCTCCGGCCGACGCCGGACGACAGACTGGAACACCATGGCCGACCCGAGGGGCCCCGGGATCCGCGAAGCGGACATCGGACGGGCGTACACCGAGCTCTCCCGCATCACCCGCCGCGCGAGCGTCCGTGCGCGCGGCACCAACGACGTGCTCAGCATCGTGGACCAGTCGCTCGTCGACTTCGTCGTGCAGCACCCGGGGTGCATGGCGATCGACATCGCCCGCTACCTGCGCCTGAACCGGTCGACGATCTCCCGGCAGCTGTCGGGTCTGCTCGTCGCGGGCCTCGTCCGCACGGTCGACGGCGGTTCCGGCAACGCCAAGCCGCTCGAGGCGACCGACGCCGGCCGCCTCGCGCTCGCCCGGTCCGTGCAACTGCACCGGGACGCCCTGGTCGAACGCCTGGCCGACTGGTCCGACGACGACGTTGCCCTGCTCGCGGGCATGCTCGAACGACTCGGCGCCGCGGACGAGGTCGCTCTGCCGATGCCGGCCCGCGCACCCGACGAGTGACGGCGACGCCGTGAGCACCTCGCTCGTCCTGCTGTCCGACACCCACCTGCCCAAGCGGGCGAAGGACCTCCCGCCCGAGCTCTGGGCGGACATCGACGCCGCCGACCTGGTCGTGCACGCCGGTGACTGGGTGGACCTGGCGACCGTCGACCTGCTCGAGACCCGAGCCCGCGAGCTGCTGGCGGTCCGTGGCAACAACGACCTCGGCTTCGAGGAGCGCCTGCCCCTGGTCGCCGCCCGCCGCGTCGAGTCGTTGCGGTTCGCGGTCGTGCACGAGACCGGGGCGGCGACCGGTCGCGAGCGTCGAGCCCAGACGGACCACCCGGACGTCGACGTGCTGGTGTTCGGGCACTCGCACATCCCGTGGGACTCCACCGCGCCGAACGGGATGCGCCTGCTCAACCCCGGCTCACCGACGGACCGCCGCCGGCAGCCCGACCACACCTGGATGCGCTGCGAGGTCGACGGATCGGACCTCCGGGTCACCCTGGTCCGCCGCGCCCCCGGCGCGGACGGCATCCGACTGGTCGCCTCGCCGGGAGGGTCCTGACCCGGCCGCTCGACCACTCGACCGGGAGGCCCGCCCCACCTCCGTCAGACCGACTCGCCCGGCTGTTCTGGCCGGCCCGGCTGTCCTGGCTGGCCCAGCTGTTCCGGCATCCGGAAGAACGCGAGCTCCTGCGCCACCGACTGCCGGAAGGCGCGCGCCATCCGCCCGCGCAGCGCGGGGTCGGCCCGCCCGGCGAGCTCCTCGACGAGCTCCGTGGCCCGCGCGCTCGACGCCGCGAACCCGGGGTCCCCGTAGGCCGTGATCCAGTCCGCGAACGGGTGCCCGACCGGCGCCGTGCCGAGCCGTTCCCCGACCCACGCGTAGACCCGGAAGCACGGGAGCACCGCCGCAGCGAGCACCGCGACGTCCCCGGAGTCGGCGCTCTGCCGTGCCGCGTCGGCGAGGTGCGCGAGGTACCCGGCGCACACGGGGTGCACGGGGTCGTCGGCGTGGGACCCGGCGAGCCGTCGGTGGTGCAGGTCGCGGGCCTCCGCAGCGCAGCCCTCGCTGGCGGTCGTCCAGAACACGGCGGCGTCCCCGGTCGACCCGGCGGCGACCGCGGCGAGGTGCTGCTCGTACGCCCGGAGGTAGTGCACGTCCTGCGCCAGGTAGCCGGCGAAGACCTCGGGGTCGAGGGTGCCGTCGGCCAGGCCCCGGAGGAACCGGCAGTCCAGCGTCTCGTCGAGCACCTCGGCCGCATCGGTCCACCAGGCCTCGGTCAGCCGGGGTGTCGGGAGTGCCGAGCGCACGAGAGCGTTGTGGTCGATCGGTCCGTGGCCCTGTCCGACCCGCAGGGCATCGGCGCCGCGGAGGGCCGCGGTCAGCCAGGTCTTGGCCGCCCCGACCGCCAGCTCCCAGTCGCCGTGCCGGGCGACGAGCGTGGCGACCGCACTCGACAGCGAGCACCCGGTGCCGTGGGTGTTCGTCGTCGCGACCCGCGGCCCGCGGAAGACCCGGACGCTGCCGTCGGGGGAGACCAGTGCGTCGTCCGAGGACGGACCGTCGTCGTGACCGCCCTTCGCGAGCACCCGGACGTCCCACCGTCGGGCGACGGCGCGAGCGGCCTCGATCCCCTCGGTCGTCCGGGCATCGGCGAGCTGGGCGAGGACCCGGAGCTCGTCCCGGTTCGGGGTGACCAGGTCGGCCAGGGCGAACAGCTCGGTCATGGCCGACTCCGCATCCGCGTCGAGCAGGCGGTCGCCGCTCGTCGCCACCATCACCGGGTCGACGACCACCCACGCCGGTCGGTGCTCGCGGAGCCAGTCGACGACGACCCGCACCACCGCGGCCGTGCCGAGCATGCCGGTCTTCACCGCGTCCACGGTGACGTCGTCCGACACCGCGTCGAGCTGCTGCCGGAGGAACGCGGCGTCGGGGACGAGCACCGACCGGACCCCGAGCGTGTTCTGCGCGACCAGGGCCGTGACGACCGCCATGCCGTACCCGTCCTGGGCCGCGATCGACTTGAGGTCCGCCTGCACCCCGGCACCGCCCGTCGGATCGGTGCCGGCGATGCTCAGCACCCGCGGCAGCGGGGACACCGCTCTGCGCGTCTGACCGCTCACCGTGCCGCTCCGTCCCATGCGGCCACGAACGCCGCAGCGGCAGCGCCCGGATCGGGTGCCGCGCAGATCCCCGACACGACGGCGACCCCCGCAGCGCCGGCCTGCCGGAGCGGCCCCACGTCGTCCAGCGTCACCCCGCCGATGCCCACGCACGGCACCGTCGTCATGGCCGCGAGCCGCCCGAACCCGGCGACCCCGAGCGCCGGCGGGTGGTCCGGCTTCGTGCTCGTCGGGTGCACCACGCCGACCCCGAGCAGGTCCACCGAACCCGTGGGCATCGTCGCGACCTCCACCAGGTGCCGTGTCGTGTTCGCCGTCAAACCGACGTGGGCATCCGGGCCGAGCAGCGCACGAGCGGCGCTCGCCGGGACGTCCGACTGGCCGAGGTGCACGCCGGCGACCCGGTGCCCGGCATGCCGAGCGGCCAGGGCGACGTCGAGCCGGTCGTCCACGACCACCAGGGCCCGGTCGCCCACGGCGTCGGCCACCGCGGTCGTCAGCGCCAGGAGGTCCCGCGCCGACGCGGTCTTGTCACGCACCTGCACGATCCGGAGTCCCGCGCCCACCGCTGCCCGGACCACGCCGAGCACCCCGTGCCCGTGCCGAGCAGCCAGGGCGCTGTCGGTCACCAGGTAGACCCCGAATCCGTCCCTGCCGGGCATCAGGCGGCACCGCCGACGGAGTCACCGGGGACCGCAGCCGACGTGTCGGCGGTGATCCGGGCCTCCCGGACGACGTCCTCCGGCGTCAGTGCGGCGAGTCGGTCGAGGAACAGCGGCTGGAAGGTACCGGGGCCGCCGGCCTCCCGCGCCGCCAGCTCGGCCGCGATCGTGTGCACCGCCGTCGCCGCGACGGCCGCGTCGAGCGGACGTCCCGGAGCCACCGCGGCGAACGCCGCGACGACCGCGCCGAGGGCGCACCCACCGCCGGTGATCCGGGTGAGGAGTTCCGTCCCGTTCGCCACGCGCACCAGCCCCGTCGGCGCCACCAGCAGGTCGACCGGCCCGGACACCGCGACGGCCCCGACCGTCTCGTCCCGGACGGCGGTCAGCGCAGCGTCGCGGGCGTCCTCCGTCCCGACGATGCTGTCGACCCCGCGACCGCCGGCCGACACGCCGAGGACCGCGAGCACCTCCGACGCGTTCCCCCGGAGGACCGTCGGCCGGAGCGCGAGCAGGTCCCGCGCCAGGGCGGTCCGAACCGGCAACGACCCGACGGCCACCGGGTCGAGGACCCACGGCGTCCCCGCGACCACCGCGGCGGCGGCGGCCTCGATCGACGCGGTCAGCGGTTCGGCGTGCGGGGTACCGGTGTTGACGAGCAGCCCGTCCGCGACGCCGGCGAACGGCCCCGCCTCGGTCGGCACGTCGACCATCGCGGCCGACGCCCCCAGCGCGAGCAGCACGTTCGCGGTGACGTTCTGCACCACCGTGTTCGTGATGCACTGCACCAGCGGCGCCCGCGTGCGGACGGCCTCCAGCAGTTCGGCGGTGCGGTGGGCCCAGTCAGTCGTGGGCGCAGCGTTCTCCATGGACGATCCCTTCGCGAGTACGAGCTCGAGCAGGTTCGACGGGTGTGATCTCAGCCGCTCGGATGCGGCACCCCGTGTCTCGGACGACACCGTACACGCATCCCCGCCGTCGTCCCGGGTCACCCGACGGACGTTTGTGGAAGGGTGGAGACGTGGACGACGAACGACGGACCGCGACCCCGGCAGGACCGCCGCCCGGACCCCCCTCCGGCCCCCGCGACCCCGGCGACGCCTGGGCCCACGGCGAGGACGGCACGAAGGCCTGGGGCCGCTTCGGCGCCGCCGGCCTGCTCGTCGACGACGGACACGGCCGCGTCCTCCTGCAGCACCGCGTCGAGTGGAGCCACCACGGCGACACCTGGGGCATCCCCGGCGGGGCACGCCACCAGCACGAGGACCCCGTCACCGCCGCCCTCCGCGAGTCAGCCGAGGAAGCCGGTGTCCCCGACGACGCCGTGGACCTCCGTCACACCGCCGTCCTCGACCTCGGCTTCTGGACGTACACGACCGTCGTGGGGCGGGCCTCCCGACCATTCGAACCGGTGATGGCCGACCGCGAGAGCCTCGCCCTGTCCTGGGTGCCCGTCGCCGACGTCGAGTCCCTCGACCTGCACCCCGGGTTCGGCCAGTCCTGGGCCGCCCTCCGCGCCACGCTCGACCGCACCCCGCACGTCGTCGTCGACGCCGCCAACGTCGTCGGCAGCGTGCCGGACGGCTGGTGGAAGGACCGCGCCGGCGCCGCCGCCCGACTCGTCGAGCAGGTCCGCGCGCTCGCCGCAGTCGGCGTCCCCGCGTCCGTGCTCGACCTGCCGTCGACCGCCTGGTGGCCCCGGTGGACCGTCGTGCTCGAGGGGGAGGCCCGCAGTGCCACCACGGACCCGGCACCGTCCGCCCCGCGGCCCGGTCTCCCACCGGTGACGATCGAGCGGGCGGCGGCGTCCGGTGACGACGCGGTCGTCGCCGTGGTCGAGTCCGCCGTCGCAGCCGGCGACGCCCCCGTCGTCGTCGTGACCGCTGACCGTGAACTGCGGGACCGGGTACAGGCGCTGGGCGCCGCCGTGCGGGGCCCGGGCTGGCTGCGGGAGCTGCTGCCCGACTGAGTCCGGTCTGTCCGGCCTGCGCCTGCCGGAGTTGCTCGTGGCGCGCCGATCGGATGGTCGCCCGGCGACCCGCCCGAGGGCGGGCTCCGGCCACTACAGTGGCGAGCACGTCGACGACGACGCTCAGGAGGTTCCCCATGGAACGGATCACCAAGGCCGACGACCGGGTGCACCGGCCTGCCGGGCCGTGGACCCCCACCGTGCACCGCTTGCTGACACACCTGCACGAGCGGGGCTTCGTCGCGGCCCCCGCCCCGATCTCCCTCGGCGAGCAACTCGAGACCGTGACGTTCGTGCCGGGCGAGGCGGGCGAGTACCCCTGGACCGCCGACGTCGCGAGCGAGGCCGCCCTCGTCACCACCGCACGCCTGCTCCGGCAGCTCCACGACGCCGCCGCCTCGTTCCCGCGCGACGACACGACCGACGTGTGGTCGCAGGCCGGACGTCTGCCGGTCGAGACGATCGTGCACGGCGACTTCGCCCCGTACAACGTCGTCTACGACGGCATCGCGGCGGTCGGCGTGATCGACTTCGACACCGCGCACCCGGGCCCGCGCGTGTGGGACGTCGCGAGTGCCGTCTACCGGTTCGCCCCGTTCACCAGCAGCGCCGACGAGGGGGCACCCGTGCCCGAGTTCGCCGACCGGCTGACCCGCGCCGCCGAGTTCTGCCGCGCCTACGGCCTGGACACCCGCTCGCGGAGCGTGCTCGTCGAGACGATGACGGGGAGCCTGGTGTCCCTCGTCACGACCATCGAGACCGAGGCCGCCGCCGGCAACCCGAAGTTCGTCAGCGACCTGGCGCACGGCCACGCGGAGCTCTACCGCGCCGACGTCGCCTGGCTCGAGGAGCACACGGACGCGATCACGGCCGCCCTGGTCTGACGCGGTCGGTCCGAGCCGGGAACGGCGCCACCGCTCAGCGCCCGCCCAGCCCGCTCGCGGCGGACACCGACCCGGCGTCGGGTAGCGTTCCTCCGGCCATGACCGACAGCCCGGCCGACGCCACCCCGTACGAAGTCCTCGGCGTCCCCGCGACCGCCGACGACGAGACCCTGCGCCGCGCCTACCGCCGCGCGGCCCGCGAGAGCCACCCCGACCTGGGCGGCGACCCGCAGCGCTTCCGCCGGGTGCAGATCGCCTGGGAGCGGATCGGCACCCCCGCGGCTCGCCGCGCCTACGACACCGGTGCGGTCCACTCCGGCTCGTCCTCGCCGTCGTCGGCACCGTCCGGCTCGGCGGCCTGGAGGAGCGGATCCGGCCGTGACGACTACGCACCCCCGACAGCGCGTCGCGACTCCCGCCCGCGGGCCCGGTCCCACGGGCACCCCGGCGGCCGATCACGCGAGGTCTTCCTGGCCGCCGAACGCGAGTGGGTCGGACTCGGCGACCCGATCGAGGACCCCTACGACCCCGCCCTCGTCCGCTCGGCACCGCGGTCCGTCCGGCGGCTGCTCGGTGAGGCGCTGGCGGAAGAGGCGACCGCCGCGATCATCGCCGACATGGGCATCGGCGTCACGGTGTGGCACGACCTGGACGCCGGCACCGAGGGCAAGCTCGACCACGCCGTCCTGACCCCGACCGGGCTCTGGGCCGTCGAGTCGATCGACTGGGGTGGCCCGGTCGCGATCGAGCACGGTGAGGTCGTCGGTGAGACCCTCGAGCCCGGGGAGCGCCCGGTCAAGGAGCTCGTCCGCGCGGCCCGAGCCGTGCAGAAGCAGACCCGCGTGCGCTTCACCGGGCGGCTGCTCGTCGTGCCGGACTCCGCGGTGGACGAGGACGTCGAACTCATCGGAACGCCCCGGAAGCCGACGGCGCTCATCGTCCGACGGGGCGCACTCGTGCAGGTGCTCGCCGGCAACTGGTCGCCGGACGGCTCGGTCGACGTCTTCGCGATCCGGGACCGCCTGCAGCAGACCGTCCGCTTCGTCTGATCCGTCGGAGCACCTGGTCGTCGGCGCATCTGGCCGGTCGGGCCGGTCAGTACCCGCGGAGCTTCTCGAGGTCGCGGCGCTCCCGCTTGCTCGGCCGCCCGGCGCCCCGTTCGCGGATCGGGACGAAGCCGGCCTCCTCGCGGGGGAGGCGGGGCGGGGTGTTGTCCTCGAGGTGCTTCGCCGCCTCGGCCGCGCTCACCCGCTTGAGGATGATGCTCTTCACGACGACGATCCGGTCGAACCCGGCCTGCCGGACGCGGACCTCGTCGCCGGGTCCGACGGGCTGGGACGGCTTCGCCCGCTCGCCGTTGACCTTCACGTGGCCCGCCTTGCACGCCGTCGTCGCAGCGGACCGGGTCTTGGTGATCCGGACCGCCCAGATCCAGCTGTCCACCCGGGCCTTGTCCATCCGGCCACCCTAGCCGTGGCGGTCGAGCGGACCCCGGGCCGTAGCCTCGAGGCATGTCCGACGCCGACCTCGACCTCGACGGTGCACCGGCCGCCGCTCTGTCGCAGGCCGACATCGCCCGTGCCCGGGCCCTCGCCGCGCTGGACGCCGCAGCGCTCGGCGACCGGTTGGTCGTCCGCGCGCACGACGGGGACGGTGCCCGTGACGCCCTGGGCGAGCTGACGGGACGCACCACCGAGACGGTGACCATCGTCACCCGTCGCGGTCCGGTCACGGTCCGACGTACCGATGTCGTCGCCGCGAAGCCCGTCCCACCGCCACCACCGCCGCGCCCCCGCCGGACGACCGGGTGATCCGCGCCACCCCGGCGAGCCGCTGAGCGCAGGCCACGGGCGCGCACGTAGCCTCGCAGCATGCTCGTCCCCGACCCACCCGCCGCCGCTGCCGGGCAGACCGAGGACCGCACCGCCCGCGTCCGCTTCGTCCGTCCGACCGGCTGGCGCACCGAGGAGCCAGCCGGTGCCGACCTCCGCGTCCGGGGCGACGACGTCGTCCTCACCGTCCGCTCCCGCCCGAGCGACCGGGCGATCGGCGACGAGAACGCCTCGCTGCTCGAACGGCTGCCGGGCTCGGTCGACGGGCTGCTCCTCGTGGGCTGCGACGTCTGGACCACCGCCGGCGCGCCCGCGCGTCTGGTCGAGTACGTCCGCCCCGACGAGGAGGGTGACGTCGCCGGCGCGCACCTGCTCCTGGTCACGGGCCGCCACCGCGTCGACCTGACGGTCGAGCGGCCACTCGCACGGATGACCGCGACGGATGACACCGTCTTCGCCGTCCTCGACTCCGTCCGGGTCCTCGACCGGGTCACCGCCAGTGAGTCCCGCACCCTCGAGTCCCTGCCCGTCCTGCTCGCCGGCTCCACCCTCACCGGCCCGTCCCTCGGTGCCGAGGCCGTCTCGACCCTGCAGAACCTCGCCGGGCGGCGCTGGAACCCCGCCCTCCTCCGCACCGACGGCGGCCGCGAACTCGTCGCCGCCGACCTGGTCGGCCGATTCGGCACGGTCCCGCCCGAGACGGCGACCGTCCTCGCCCCCTGGGCCGAGGGGGTGCAGCCGACCACGCTGGACCAGCACGACGACGACGGGCGGGTGACGCGCCTCCAGGCCTGGTCCGGCACAGTCGTCGACACCGGAGCGGACGGCCGGTCCGTGGTCGCGTCCGTCCCACCGGAACGGGTGGTCGGACTGCTGGCCGGGAGGCTCGGCATCCGCCCGACGTGGACCTGGCCGTTCCGCACCGCGGTCCTGCCCGGCGACCTGCTCGACCGACGTCTGGCCGGTGGCCCGTCCGCCCCCGACCTGCCGCGCGCCGTCGCGTCGGCCGACCCGACCCTGGCCGCGTTCTGGTCGGCCCCGTGGACGGTGTCGGCGCTGCTGCGCCCGGGGCGACCCCGGCCGCTCGTCGTCGTCTCCGCGGCCGGGATCGGCTTCGCCCGCGTGGGACGGACCGAGGGCGGGACGACGGCGTTCACGGCCGAGGCGTCGGCGAACGTCCACCGGACCCTCGTCCGCGCGCTGCTCGGCTGACGGGCTCGTCCCGACCAGGCCGCACAGCACGATGCCCACACCGGGAGGCGCGGGCATCGTGCGGTGGGGACGAGGCGACGGCCTCGTGCCCTCAGGCGGCGGGGCCGGCCGTCAGGGTGACGGTCGCGGTCGTCGCGGTGCCGTCGCTCGTCGTGTAGCCGACCGAGACCCGGTCGCCGACGTCGTGCCCGCTGATGAGCTTCGTCAGCTGGTCCGAGCTCGTGACCGCGGTGCCGTCGACACTCGTGATCGTGTCGCCCGCAGCCAGGCCGGCGCTCGCGGCCCCGGAGCCCTCGACGGTGCCGGCGATCGGCACGCCGCTGGTCGTCCCGGTCGCGGTGCTGCTGATCTGCACACCGAGGAACGCCGGCAGGCCGATCGTGATCGTGCCCGAGGAGTCGCCCGCCAGGATCTTGTCCGCGATCGACTTCGCCGTGCTGATCGGGATCGCGAACCCGGTGACGTCGGCGGTCCCGGAGGACGCTGCGGTCGCCATGCCGACGACCTCGCCCTCACTGTCCAGGACCGGCCCGCCGGAGTCGCCTGAGACGACCTGTGCGGCGAGCTGCAGGAGCCCGGTCAGGGACTCGGTCCCGGTGCCCGACTCGCTCTGCACCTGGATGTCCTGGTCGGTGGCGGTCACGGTCCCCTCGGCGGCCACCAGGTCACCGGTGCCCTCGGCGTTGCCCACGTCGGTGATCGCGTCACCGGTCGAGGCGCCGCCGTCGTCGTCGAGGGTGACGGTGGACAGCCCGGAGGCGTCGCGCAACTTGAGGACCGCGACGTCGTTCGTCGCGTCCGCCCCGACGACGTCGGCGGTGTACTGCTCGCCGGTCGTCTCGTCGGTGACCCGGATCGACGTGGCGCCCTGGATGACGTGGTTGTTCGTCAGGACGGTGCCGTCTGAGGTCAGGACCATGCCGGTGCCGGCGGCCTGCTGGGACTGGTCGTAGCCGATCACGGTGTCGATCGTCACGACGCCCTTCTTCTGCGCGGCGGTCGCCGGGGTGGCTGCGGACTCGGACGTGCTGCCGGTGCTGCCGGTGCCGTCCGTGCCCGAGCCGTCGGTCCCCTGGCCGGGGACGGTGAAGCCGTTCGTGCCGCTGCCGTCACCCGGGGTCGTGCCGTTCTCCGGAGTCGTGGTGGTGCCCTGGGAGGAACTGCCCTGGGTCTGGCTGGACGTCGTCGTGGTGTGCACCGACGACAGCCCGAGCGCGGTGCCACCGGCAGCGCCGACGATCGCGAGCGCCGTGATGCCCGAGCCGATCACCAGTGCCAGCTTCCGGGAGCGCCGGTTCGTGCCGGGTGCCGTGCCGAACGCCCCGGTCCAGCCATGCGGCGCCACCGGGTCCGCTGCGCCGTGCTGCGCGCCCCCGTACTGCCCGGCGTACTGCCCGCCGTGCTGTTGCGTCCCACCCAGCGCCGGGCTGCCGACGAGGTACGGGCCACGGCCGTCGGGGGAGTAGGCGTACGGACCGGAGCCGTCGGGCCCGTACAGGTACGGACCGGAGCCGTCGAAGGCGAAGGCTGAGCGGAGGGCCGACCGGTCCGCGTGCGGCGGCTCCCACGACGCCGGCTGCTCCCACGACGCAGGCTGCTCCTGCTGCGGGGTGTGCTCCGGCTGCTGGACGTGCCCCGGCTCGCGACGCTCGTCGTCCGGGGTGGGGTTCGGGGTCTCGTTCATCGGTGCTCTCCGGTCGTTCCTCGCGGCCCCGTCGGCCGCCGATGGATGTCAGTACAGGCCTCGATCCCATGACGACCCCATGAACCGACCATGGTGCTGCCGAGCAGCTGCTCGACGGTTGCCAACAGTGGCACCGCGGCCCCGCGGACCCGCCGCGGGAGGGCCATCCGTTAGGCTCGCCTCACTTCCCATGCGATCCCGATCCGTCGCGCCTCCCGCGCCCGCTCCCGTGTCCCGGCTGGTGCTCGCCACCGTCCTCGCGGTCGTGGTGCTCGCGCTCGCCTGCGCGCTGAGCGTCGCCGTCGGGTCGCGTCCGATCCCGCTCGGTGTCGTCGTCGACACGCTCCTCCACCCGGGGCGACACGACGAGATCGGACTCATCGTGCTCGGCAACCGCGTGCCCCGAACCGTCGTCGGGCTGCTCGCCGGCGCTGCCCTCGGCGTCGCCGGGGCCGTCATGCAGGGGATCACCCGCAACCCGCTCGCCGACCCGAGCATCCTCGGCGTCAACGCCGGCGCCGCGCTCGCGGTCGTCGTCGGCATCGCGGTGTTCGGCATCAGCGGCACCGCCACCTACCTGCCCTTCGCGTTCGCCGGGGCTGCTCTGGCCGCACTGCTCGTGTACGGCATCGCGGCCGTCGCCCGCGGTGGGCTGACCCCGGTCGGGCTCGCCCTGTCCGGAGCCGTCACCGCCGCCGCGCTCTCGTCGGTCACGACCGCGGTGCTCGTCACCAACGCCAGCCTGCTCGACCAGCTCCGCTTCTGGCAGGTCGGGGCCCTCGCCGGCGGGGACCTCGGCACGGCCGGCGTCGTCGTGACGCCGGTCGTCGTGGGGCTCGTCATCGCCGTCGGTCTCGGACGCTCGCTCAACACCCTGGCGCTCGGTGACGAGCTCGCGGCGTCGCTCGGACAGCGCGTCGTGCTCGTCCGGGCTGTCGGCGCCGTCGTCACCGTGCTCCTCGCCGGTTCCGCGGTCGCCGCCGCCGGACCCATCGCCTTCGTCGGGCTCGCCGTGCCGCACGCCGTCCGCCGACTGTCCGGGCCCGACCACCGCTGGACGATCCTCCTGTCCGCCGTCGTCGCCCCCGCGCTCCTGCTCGTCGCCGACGTCATCGGCCGGGTCGTCGCGTACCCGGGGGAGCTGCAGGTCGGCATCGTCACCGCGCTCATCGGCGCCCCGGTCTTCATCGCACTCGTCCGGTCCCGGGCGGTGCGAGGACTGTGAGCGGCACCGTGGCGAACCGTCGGCGGGGCACGCTCCGCCGGGAGCTCGTCGTCCTCGTCGGCGCCGTGGCCGCGCTCGTCGTCCTCGTCCTGGTCGGACTCGGCGTCGGCGACATCCCGCTCTCGCCCGCGCAGGTCCTCGGCGCCCTCGTCGGGCACGGCGACACGATCTCGGACTTCGTGCTCGGGCAACTCCGTGGGCCGCGCGTCCTGGCGGCCGTCCTCGTCGGGGCCAGTCTCGGTGCGGCGGGGGCGATCGTGCAGAGCGTCGTCCGCAACCCGATCGCCAGCCCGGACATCATCGGCATCACCGCCGGGGCCAGCGCCTCCGGCCTCGTGGCGATCGTCCTGTTCGGTGCCTCCGGCGTGCTGCTCTTCGGTGTGGTGCTCGTCGGCGCGGTCGCCGTCGCGGTGCTCATCGCCGCGTTGGCCTGGCGGCGGGGGATCACCGGCAACCGCGTCGTCCTCGTCGGCGTCGGCGTCGGCGCGATGGCCATCAGCGTGACCGGCTGGTTGCTCACCAGTGGCAGCGTCCAGCAGGCCGGAACTGCGCTCCTGTGGCTCTCCGGCAGCCTCAACGCCGTCGACCGCACCGTCGTCGGCGCGCTCCTGGTCGGCTTCATCGTGCTCATGGCGCTCGCCCTCGTGCAGTCGCCGCGGCTCGCGGTGCTGACACTCGGGGACGACGTCGCGGCCTCCCTCGGACTCCGACCGGACCGGGCGAAGGTGCTGCTCCTGCTCACCGCGGTGCTCCTCACCGCCGGTGCCGTCGCCACCGCCGGACCGGTCTCGTTCGTCGCGCTGATGGCGGCACCCATCGCCCGGCGGCTCGTCGGCGGCGGGCGCATCGCCCTCGGCCCGGCCGCGGCCGTCGGTGCCGTCGTCACCCTCGGGTCCGACCTGGTGGCGCAGTTCGCGCTGCCGGGCGTGACCCTGCCGGTCGGTGTGGTCACCGGACTCGTCGGAGCGCCCTACCTGCTCTGGTTGCTCGCCCGCGGGCGCTGAAGCCCGCCCACCGCCGGGCGGGGGCGGGTGACCGACGTGCACCGCGCCTCCAGGTCGTCTCCAGGCGTCGGTCGGACTCGCCGCGCCACCCCCGGACGCGGGGTCGATGCGGGTCCGCGCGCAGGCTTGCGGGATCCCGCACGAGGTGCCCGGAACCCCCCGTCCGAGGGTCCGCACCTCGACAGCCGTCGCCGTACCGTCATCGGCGACCACCGGACTCCCGACAGCGCCCACACCCGACGGCTGCTGGTCCGGTACGAACGAAGGACAGCATGCCCGAACAGCTCGACGACGCCCCGATGCGCCGCCGCCAGTGGGGTGCCGAGCGGCGGACCCAGCCGCTCGACACGATCCACGCCCGCCCCTCCGACCGGAAGCTCGTCTCCGGCCGGGTCGCCATCATCCTGACGATCGCGTTCTGGCTGGCCTACGTCGTCTACACGGTGATCCGCCAGTTCCTGGACTCCGGCACCGAGAGCTTCCGGTTCACGACCGAGGCGATCTCGTACACCGTCGTCGTCACCTTCCTGACCTTCTCGGCCCTGATGCACCTGGTCGCCCGCCAGGGGGCACTCGAGCGTTTCGCCACCCACGTCCGCGTCCCGCGCGCCGAGCTCGACCGGCACTTCGCCGAGGGGCACGAGTCGCCGCTCACCGTCCTCGTGCCGAGCTACGCCGAGGAGCCCGAGGTCGTCGCGACCACGCTGTGGTCCGCCGCACTGCAGGAGTACCCGAACCTCCGCATCGTGCTGCTCGTCGACGACTCGCCGTTCCCGACCGACCCGGAGACCGCCGCGAAGCTCGAGCGCACCCGCGCCGTCGCCGACACCATCCAGAGGCAGCTCGCCGCGCCGTCCCGCCGGTTCCAGGAAGCCCTGCTCTCCGCCGAGGTCGAGGCCGCCAACGCCCCGCAGGCTTCCGTGGAGGCCGTGCGCACCCTGGTCGCGCACCACCGCTGGGCAGACGCCTGGCTCCGCCGCCACGCCCGCGAGCACGGCGTCGCCGACCACGTCGACCACTTCTTCACCGACCAGGTCCTCGTCGGCCTGGCGGACGAGTTCCGCCTGACGGCCGAGGCGCTCGACGCCGCGATCATCGACGCCGGGGACGCCGAGTCCACCGACGTCACCTCGGCCCGCGCGGTCGAGCTGCAGCGTCGCCTGGCCTGGACCTTCACCGCCGAGCTCACCACCTTCGAGCGGAAGCGCTCCGCGAACCTCTCGCACGAGGCGAACAAGGCGATGAACCTGAACTCGTACATCGGCCTGCTCGGCAGCGCCTACCGCCACGAGGAGACCGCGTCCGGCACCGTCCTGCGCACCGTCACCGACCCGGCCGACGCCGACCTGGTCGTGCCCGCGTCCGACTACGTGCTGACGCTCGACGCCGACTCGGTGCTGCTCCGCGACTACTGCCTCCGCCTGGTCCACTTCCTCGAGCAGCCGGAGAACGAGCGCGTCGCCGTCACCCAGACGCCGTACTCGTCCTTCCGCGGTGCCGCGACCCGCATCGAGCGCCTCGCCGGTGCGACGACCGACATCCAGCACATCCTGCACCAGGGCATGTCGAAGTACGGCGCCACCTTCTGGGTCGGCGCGAACGCGGTCATCCGCACCCGGGCGCTCCGCGACATCGAGGAGACCGAGACCGTCGGCGGCTTCGAGGTGAAGCGGTACGTGCAGGACCGCACCGTCATCGAGGACACCGAGTCGAGCGTCGACCTGGGCATGCACGGCTGGACCCTCGTCAACTACCCGGAGCGCCTGTCCTACAGCGCCACCCCGCCGGACTTCGGCTCCCTGATCGTGCAGCGGCGACGCTGGGCGAACGGCGGCCTGCTCATCCTGCCGAAGTACATCCGCCAGGTGCGCGAGCGCCGGGCCCGCGGTGAGCGCGTCAGCGTGGTCGAGATGGCGCTCCGCGTCAACTACATGGCGTCGATCGCCTGGGGGTCGCTCGGCCTCATCTTCCTGCTGGCGTACCCGTACGACTCCCGACTGCTCAGCCCGATGGTGCTGCTCGCCGCCCTGCCGTACTTCTGGCTCTTCGCGAGCGACCTGCGCTACTGCGGGTACAAGCGGACCGACATCCTGCGCATCTACGGGTTCAACCTGATCCTCATGCCGGTGAACGTCGCCGGTGTGCTGAAGAGCGTGCAGCAGGCCCTCACCGCGAAGAAGATCCCGTTCGCCCGCACGCCCAAGGTCCGCGACCGGACGGCATCACCCGCGCTGTACGTCCTGGCTCCGTACGCGATGGTCGCGTTCTCGGTGTTCACGTTCGTGCGGGACTTCGGCGCGCAGAACTGGGGCAACGCGGTGTTCGCCGCGTTCAACGCCCTGCTCGCGATGTACGCGATCGTCGCCTACATCGGCCTGTGGAACTCCGTCGTCGACGTCTTCATCTGGGCGACGAAGTGGATGTTCTACGACCCGTCCGCCCGCGCCGCACGCCGCGCCGCCCGGAAGGACGAGCGCGCCTCCGCGAAGGCGGTCCGTCGCGGTCTCGTCCCGGAGGCGGCACCCGCCACCGAAGACTGGCGCTCCGTGCTCTACTTCGGCCAGCGCGGCACCACCATCCCCGAGCACCTGGGGACCGACCACCTCGGGACCGGCACCGCCGGCACCCGGCATGGCCTCGCCGTGCAGCACGACGAGAAGACGGCGGCCTGACCATGAGCACCACACGACGACTCTCCCCGGTCCGGGTCGCCCTGGCCACCGTGGTCGCCCTCGCGGTCGCCGTCGGCGGGTACGCCGGCGTCGACCGGTGGCAGAGCGCCCAGGCATCCGAGACGGTGGAGCCCTGGTTCGCCGCCTACACGGACGTCACCGTCACCCCGACGTTCCCGTTCGAGGACGTCAAGTCCGCGAAGGGCCGCGACGTCATGCTGTCCTTCGTCGTCGCGGGCCACGACGAGGCCTGCACCCCGACCTGGGGCGCGGCCTACGGGCTCGAGGAAGCAGGGGACCAGCTCGACCTGGACCGCCGCATCGCTCGACTGGAGCAGCAGAAGGGCGCCGTCGGTGTCTCGTTCGGCGGTCTGGCCAACGACGAGCTCGCATCGACGTGCACGGACCAGCACAAGCTCGTGTCCGCCTACGGGAGCGTCGTCAAGCGGTACGACGTCTCCACAGTCGACTTCGACATCGAGAGCGACGACCTCACGAAGACGGCAGCCGGCAAGCGCCGGGCCCAGGCGGTCGCAGACCTGCAGGCGCAGCGTCGTCACGCCGGTCATCCGCTCGCCGTTTGGCTCACCCTGCCGGCAGCGCCCGGTGGCCTCACCGCCGACGGCACGAAGGCCGTCGCGCAGTTCCTCCACGCCGGGGTCGACCTGGCGGGCGTGAACGCGATGACGATGGACTACGGCGACGGCAAGGGCTCCAGCCAGAGCATGTACTCCGCGTCCGTCGAGACCCTGCAGCAGGTCCACCGCCAGCTCGGCATCCTCTACACCCGCGCCGGGACCCCGCTCGGCGACCGCACCCTCTGGCACAAGACCGGGGCGACGCCGATGATCGGGCAGAACGACGTGCCGGACGAGGCCGTCACGCTCGCCGACGCGACGAAGCTGAACGCCTGGGCACGGCAGCAGGGGCTCGGCCGGATGTCGATGTGGTCCCTCAACCGCGACACCACCTGCGGCTCGAACTACGTGAACCTGTCCACCGTGTCGAACTCGTGCTCGGGGGTCGACCAGGACGGCAAGCTGTTCGCCGACGTGCTCGGCAAGGGCTTCAGCGGCGGCATCGTCGCGGCGTCGGGCGACGTCACGAAGGCCGAGCCGTCCTCCACCACGCAGCCGTCCGACGACCCGTCGACCAGCCCCTACCCGGTGTGGGACAAGGAGTCGGCCTACCTCGAGGGCACGAAGACCGTCTGGCACCACAACGTCTACGAGGCCAAGTGGTGGACCTCCGGCGACCTGCCCGACGACGCCGTGCTCAGCTCGTACGAGACGCCGTGGCAGCTCGTCGGCCCGGTGCTGCCGGGTGAGAAGCCGGTCGCGCCCGTGAGCCTGCCGACCGGGACGTACCCGGCGTGGTCGGGCACCACGACCTACGACACCGGCGACCGGGTCCTGTTCGACGGCACGCCGTACCAGGCGAAGTGGTGGAACACCCGCGACAGCCCGGAGGCCTCGACCAGCGACCCCGACGGCTCGCCCTGGACCCGCCTCAAGGACTCCGAGGTCCAGGAGATCCTGCACGACGCGGGGTCCGGGAAGGTCGCCCGGGCAGGGTCCGCCGGTTGACGGACGGGAGGCTCCCCACCGGCCGGCGGGGAGCCTCCCGTGTCCCCTGGGGACGGGGCTCTCGCTGACGCGCTCGTTTCCGATACGCTGGGCGACCAAGAGGAGGAGGTCCACGATGCCAGATCCAGTGGTCCCGCAGCCGGGACGTCCGGAACAGCGGCTGGTCGACACCACGCTGACCTTCAGCATGGAGAACGCCGCGGCGCTCACGCCCGAGGCCGGAGTCACAGCGGAAGAACGCGACGCGATCTCGGCGCTGCCGTCGGGTTCGGCGTTGCTCGTCGTCCGTCGCGGCCCGAACGTCGGTGCGCGGTTCCTCCTCGACTCCGACGTCACGACGGCCGGCAGACACCCCGACGCGAGCATCTTCCTCGATGACGTGACGGTGTCGCGCAAGCACGCCGACTTCGTCCGTCGCGGGACGTCGTTCAGCGTGAAGGACCTCGGTTCCCTGAACGGGACGTACTTCGACGGTGTCCGCATCGACGAAGCACTGCTCGTCGACGGCTCCGAAGTCCAGGTCGGCAAGTTCCGGCTGACGTTCTACGCCTCCCGGGTCGACCTGGCGCGCCTGGCGAACGCGTAGTGGCACCCCGCTCCGCTGCGGCGCGGGCGGTGTCCCCGGCGCCGGACCTGCTCACGATCGGGCAGGTCCTCGCCCGCCTGAAGCCGGAGTTCCCCGACCTGTCGAGCTCCAAGCTGCGCTTCCTCGAGGAGCGCGAACTCGTCACGCCGGTGCGCACCCAGAGCGGCTACCGGAAGTTCTCGTCGACCGACGTCGACCGGCTGCGCATCGTGCTCGGGCTGCAGCGTGACCACTACCTGCCGCTCAAGGTCATCAAGGACTACCTGGCCGACCTCGACGCCGGACGCGAACCGACCCTCCCGGGTGGTGGCGACGTGCCGCGGCCGTCCATGCTCGGGCGCGAGCGCCGGTACTCCCGCGACGAACTGCAGCGTGCTGCCGGAGCGTCGCCGATGCTCGTGGGCGACGCGGTGTCCGCCTCGCTCATCCCGGCGTCCGACACCTACGGCGAGGACTCGGTCGGTGTGCTGAAGGCCCTCGTCGAGCTGCAGCGCTCCGGCATCGAGCCCCGGCACCTCCGCACCTTCCGCAGCACCGCTGAGCGCGAGGTCGGTCTCATCGAGTCCGCGCTCATGCCGGTGTCCCGTCGTGGTGACGCCACGTCCCGTGCGAAGGCGCTCGAACTCGCCCGGGAGATCGCCGGACACCTCGAGGTCATCCGCTCGTCACTCATCCGTGCGGCCATCGGTCGGCTCGACTCGTGAGCGGTCCGGGCGGGTCGGACCCTCGACGGCGGTCGGTGCCGGGGCATATCCTCGACACGCCGGACGCGCCGGTGCGGATGTCCCGCTTCCACGCCGCCCGACTCGCTACCGTGGACCTCGGAACAACTCTCAACCCGCTGTTGAAGCTTCGGGTGGGAGCTCGATCGTCGTGGAAGGCAAGCTGATGAGTGGGAACGATGTCCCCGGTACCCCGTCTGACATGACGCGGTACGACCTCGGGCTGCTCTTCACCGACGGCCTGCCCGAGCACGACGAGCAGAACGGCTACCGCGGCACCGTCGCTGCGAAGGCCGCTGGCATCAGCTACCGACAGCTCGACTACTGGGCCCGCACCGAACTCGTGCAGCCCACGATCCGCGGCGCTGCCGGCTCGGGGTCGCAGCGGCTCTACGGCTTCCGCGACATCCTCGTCCTCAAGCTCGTCAAGCGCCTGCTCGACACCGGGATCTCCCTGCAGCAGATCCGCACCGCCGTCAACCAGCTCCGCGAAGCCGGCGTGAGCGACCTGGCGCAGACGACCCTGATGTCCGACGGCGCCTCGGTGTACCTGTGCACCTCGGACGACGAGGTCATCGACCTGGTCTCTCGCGGACAGGGTGTCTTCGGCATCGCCGTGGGCAAGGTCCTGCGCGAGGTCGAGTCCTCCCTGGTGGAGCTCGACGCCACCCCGGCGGAGGACCCGAGCGACGAGCTCGCCGCCCGCCGGGCCACCCGCGCGTCCTGACCGTCCCGGCTGTCGTGTCGTGACCATCCCGGTTCCGACGCCCGCCTGACTGCCGCGCCCCGCCCCTCCCGTCCCGCGTGTGCTCGGCGAGGTCGCGTGTTCTGCCGCCTCCACGGCTGCGGGCCGACAGTTCGTGCGACGTCGGCAGCGGTCACGCGGCGTGTTGCGCGACCTCGGGAGGCGCGGAGGACCGCGTTGGTCCCGTCCGGTCGGCAGGTGAGCGCGGCCGACACCGGCCACCACCCCAGCACGTGGCACCGCCGGGGACCCCCGGGAACGACGAAGGGCCGCCCGGGGGCGACCCTCCGAGCGACGGACGAACGTCAGGCGATCGCGCCCGCGCCGTCCGCGTACGGCCCGATCTTGCCCGTGCGCATGATCCGCTCGAGCAGCTGGTCGAAGTTCCGTGCCATCTCCTGCGCGGACTCGCCCGGCCAGACGTGCAGGGGCTTCGCCGCACCCTGCGCCTGCTGGAGCGACGTGCGCTCCGGCAGCTGCGGCGAGAGCACGAGCGGCCCGAACATGTCGCGGAGCTCCTTGATGCGGAACTGGTGCTCGAGCGACTGCACCCGAGCGCGGTTCACGATGATGCCCAGGGGCTGGAGGCGCGGCGAGAGACCACGACGGATCTCCTCGATCGCGCGGAGGGCCCGGTCAGCGGCGGCGACGGAGAACAGTCCGGGCTCGGTGACGACGGAGACCCGGTCGGAAGCGGCCCACGCGGTGCGGGTCAGCGCGTTCAAGGACGGGGCGCAGTCGATGAGGACGAGGTCGTAGTCGGCCTCGACGTTCGCCAGCGCCTCCTCCAGCTTCCAGATGTCGCGGATCGACGGGTGTGGCCCGTCGAAGTTGATGGCCGAGGGCGACCCGACCATGACATCGATCTTGCCCTGGGAACCCTTCGTCCAGCCGGACGGCGCGATGGCCTGGCGGACGATCTTCTCCTTCGGGTTCTCGAGGACGTCGGCCACGTTGAGGTGACCGGTCAGGTCGATGTCGAGGCCCGTGGAGACGTCCGACTGGGGGTCGAGGTCCACCACGAGGGTGCGCAGACCCCTGGCGAACGCCGCTGACGTCAGGCCGAGCGTCACCGTCGTCTTGCCGACACCGCCCTTGAGGGAGCTCACGCTGAGTACATGCACGATGAGCAACGTTACCGCCAGTAAGGTTGTGAGACCTCAACCCGGGCTGAAAGGGACCTCGTGTTCACCAAGATCCTGGTCGCGAACCGTGGCGAGATCGCCATCCGGGCCTTCCGCGCAGCGTACGAGCTCGGTGCCCGGACCGTGGCGGTCTACCCGTACGAAGACCGCAACTCCCTGCACCGGTTGAAGGCCGACGAGGCCTACCTGATCGGCGAACGCGGCCACCCGGTCCGCGCGTACCTGGACGTCTCGGAGATCATCCGGGTGGCCCGCGAGTCAGGGGCGGACGCGATCTACCCGGGCTACGGGTTCCTGTCCGAGAACCCGGAGCTCGCCGCCGCGGCCGCCGCGGCCGGCATCACCTTCATCGGCCCGGGCGAGCACGTACTCGAGATGGCCGGCAACAAGGTGACCGCGAAGGAGCACGCCATCGCCGCGGGCGTCCCGGTGCTCGAGAGCACCCCGGCCAGTCGCGACGTCGACGAACTCGTCGCGGGCGCCGAAGCGATCGGGTTCCCGGTGTTCGCGAAGGCCGTCGCCGGTGGTGGTGGTCGTGGCATGCGCCGCGTCGAGACCGCCGCCGAGCTCCGGCCGGCGCTCGAAGAGGCCATGCGCGAAGCCGACAGTGCGTTCGGTGACCCGACGATGTTCCTCGAGATGGCGGTGCTGCGGCCGCGCCACATCGAGGTCCAGATCCTGGCGGACGCCACCGGCACCGACGCCGGCACGATCCACCTGTTCGAGCGGGACTGCTCGGTGCAGCGCCGCAACCAAAAGGTCGTCGAGATCGCCCCGGCGCCGAACCTCGACCCCGCCGTCGCCGCGGCACTGCACCGGGACGCCGTGGCCTTCGCCCGGTCGATCGGGTACGTCAACGCCGGCACGGTCGAGTTCCTGCTCGACACCGTGGGCGAGCGGGCCGGCCAGCACGTCTTCATCGAGATGAACCCGCGCATCCAGGTCGAGCACACCGTGACGGAAGAGGTCACCGACGTCGACCTCGTCCAGTCGCAGATGCGCATCGCCGCGGGGGAGACCCTCGCCGACCTCGGCCTGTCGCAGGACACGGTGTCGGTGCACGGTGCGGCGCTGCAGACGCGCATCACGACCGAGGACCCGACGCAGGGCTTCCGGCCCGACACCGGCCGCATCACCACCTACCGCAGCCCGGGCGGTGCCGGCGTCCGCCTGGACGGCGGCACGGTGGCCACGGGTGCCCAGATCAGCCCGCACTTCGACTCGATGCTCGCGAAGATGACGTGCCGCGGTCGGGACTTCCCGGCGGCAGTCGCCCGCGCGCGTCGTGCCCTCGCCGAGTTCCGGATCCGCGGCGTCAGCACGAACATCCCGTTCCTGCAGGCCGTCCTGGAGGACCCGGACTTCGCCCGAGGTGACGTCTCCACGGCGTTCATCGGCGAGCGTCCGCAGCTCTTCGACGGTCACGTGTCGAAGGACCGCGGCACGAAGGTGCTCAACTGGCTCGCGGACGTCACGGTGAACAAGCCGAACGGCTCGCCGGCCGCGCACGTGGTCGACCCGGCGCTGAAGCTGCCGGCCGCCGACCTCACCGCGCCGCTCCCCGAGGGGCAGCGCGACCTGCTGCTCCGCGTCGGACCGGCCGAGTGGGCTCGTTCGCTCCGCGCACAGACCGCCCTGGCCGTCACCGAGACCACGATGCGGGACGCGCACCAGTCGCTCCTCGCCACCCGGGTCCGCACGAAGGACCTCGTCGCGGTCGCCCCGTACGTCGCCCGGCTCACCCCGCAGCTGCTCAGCGTCGAGGCCTGGGGCGGAGCGACCTACGACGTCGCCCTCCGGTTCCTCGGCGAGGACCCGTGGGAACGCCTGACGTCGCTGCGCCAGGCGATGCCGAACATCCCGATCCAGATGCTGCTGCGCGGCCGCAACACGGTCGGCTACACGCCGTACCCGACCGAGGTGACGGACGCGTTCGTGGCCGAGGCCGCCGCCACCGGCGTCGACGTGTTCCGGGTCTTCGACGCACTGAACGACGTGAGTCAGCTGCGTCCCGCCCTGGAGGCCGTGCTCGCCACCGGCACGGCCGTCGCGGAAGCGGCGCTCTGCTACACCGGCGACCTCCTCGACCCGGCCGAGGACCTCTACACGCTCGACTACTACCTGCGGCTCGCTGAGCAGATGGTCGACGCCGGTGCGCACGTCATCGGGATCAAGGACATGGCGGGTCTCCTCCGCGCAGGGGCGGCCGAGAAGCTCGTCGCCGCGTTGCGGGAACGGTTCGACCAGCCAGTGCACGTGCACACCCACGACACCGCGGGCGGGCAGCTCGCGACGCTCCTCGCGGCCTCCCGTGCCGGCGCGGATGCGGTCGACGTCGCGGCGGCGCCGATGGCGGGCACGACCAGCCAGCCGAGCATGTCCGCCCTGGTGGCAGCGCTCGCGCACACCGAGCGGGACACCGGAATCGACCTCGGTGCGGTCGGCGACCTCGAGCCCTACTGGGAAGCGGTCCGCCGCGTCTACGCACCGTTCGAGTCCGGGCTCGCCGGGCCGACCGGCCGCGTCTACAAGCACGAGATCCCCGGCGGGCAGCTGTCGAACCTCCGCCAGCAGGCCATCGCGCTCGGGCTCGGCGACCGGTTCGAGCAGGTCGAGGACTGGTACGCCGAGGCGAACCGGATCCTCGGACGCCCGCCCAAGGTCACCCCGTCGTCGAAGGTCGTCGGCGACCTCGCCCTGCAGCTCGCCGCCGTCGACGCCGACCCGGCGGACTTCGAGCAGCACCCCGAGAAGTACGACGTGCCGGACTCCGTGATCGGGTTCATGGCGGGGGAGCTCGGCGACCTGCCCGGTGGCTGGCCGGAGCCGTTCCGCTCGAAGGTCCTGGCCGGCCGTGACGTCCGGATCGCCGTGACGCCGGTGCCGGAGCACGAGCGTGCCGCGCTCGACACCCCGGGGACCGTGCGGCAGCAGGCCCTGAACCGTCTGCTGTTCGAGCAGCCGACCCGGCAGTTCCAACAGGTCCGCGACGAGTTCGGCGACCTGTCGATCGTCCCCACCGTGGACTACCTCTACGGCCTCCGGGCAGGCGAGGAGCACGTCGTGCCGCTCGGCAGGGGCGTGAACCTGCTCGTCGGGCTCGAGGCGATCGGCGAGGTCGACGCGCGGGGCATCCGGACCGTCATGACGACCATGAACGGGCAGCTGCGGCCGGTGGCCGTGCGCGACCGCTCGGTCGTCGTCGAGACCAAGGCCGCCGAGAAGGCGGACCGGTCCGACCCGAAGCACGTCGCCGCCCCGTTCGCCGGGGTCGTGACGCTCAAGGTCGCCGTCGGTGACGTCGTCGAGGCCGGTCAGGCCGTGGCGAGCATCGAGGCGATGAAGATGGAAGCGGCCATCACGGCACCCGTCGCGGGGACCGTCGGCCGTCTCGCGATCCCGGTGACCCAGCAGGTGGACGCCGGCGACCTCCTGGTGGTGCTGCAGTAACGTGACCGTCCGTCCCATCCGCCTGTTCGGCGACCCCGTCCTCCGTTCGCCCGCCGACCCGGTCCGCATCGGGTCCGACGGCATCCGCGAACTCGTGCAGGACCTCATCGACACCGTCCAGGAGCCCGGCCGCGCCGGCGTCGCGGCTCCGCAGATCGGCGTCGGGCTCCGTGCCTTCTCGTACAACGTCGACGGGGAGGTCGGGTACGTCCTCAACCCCGAGGTCGTCGAGACCTCCGGCGAGCCCGAGCTCATGGACGAGGGCTGCCTGTCCGTGCCCGGCCTGGCCTACCCGACGAAGCGCTTCCCGTACGCCAAGGTCCGGGGGGTGGACGTCGACGGCGAGCCGGTGGAGCTCGAGGGGACCGGACTGATGGCCGAGGCCCTGCAGCACGAGTGCGACCACCTGGACGGCACCGTCTACGTGATGACCCTCGACCCGGAGACCCGTCGGCAGGCGCTCCGGGACATCCGCGCACAGGACTGGTTCCACTAGGACGCACGACGTCCTGCGGCTCGCAGGACCGTACGACTGCGCGCCGTGGACCGTCCGTCTTCCGCTGCCGCGGACCGCGTCGTAGGCTCCGCTCGACGACCTCGTGCGCTCCCGACGTGCCGACCCCGAACCGGGGGTCGGAACGGCCGCGTCGTCTGTCCACCCGGTTCGCCCGGTCACCGGGCGCCGGACGACCAGGCAGGGGACATCACATGCACGACGACACCTCCATCCAGCGGCCGGCGCCACGAGCACCCGGGGTGCCACGAGCACCCGGGGCACCACGCGCACCGGGACAGCGGCGAACCGCGGCCGTCGCCACGGCGATCGCGGTCGCGGTCGGTCTGACCCTCGGCGCGGTGGTCGGTGCGCCGGTGCGGGCGAGCGCGGCGACCACGGAGTCCGAGGCGGCCGACTACGCCAGCGACGCGTTCGGCGACGCCTGGGACTTCACCAGCGCAGCGGACTTCAACACCGACTTCTCGGGCACCCCCGCGACGGTGTCCGGCGGTGCACTCAAGGTGGGACTGACGCCGGGGGACCAGCTGTTCCTGGTGCACTCGATCTCGGGCAGCCTGGCGACCGGCCGGGACGGCGCTCGTCAGCCGGTCGACCCGGCACGGTACTCGCGGTTGACCTTCTCGATGGACCAGCCGCTGACGAAGCGCATCGGCGCGGTGTACTGGTTCACCTGCCGCGAGCAGACCGCAGCGTGTGGCGGCGGTTTCACCTTCCCGGTCGTGCAGGGCCCGCACGTCTACACGTTCGACCTCGCGAAGCAGTCGACCCTGCTCGCGAAGGTGCCGTGGCGGTCCGGCAAGAAGGTGGTCTTCCGCCTCGACCCGGTGGTCCTCCCCGGGAACGCCGGCGACACCGGCAAGCAGGCGAGCATCGACTGGGTGCGGCTGCACGCGGCACCGGACGCCTCCCACCCCCACGCTGGCATGCCCGCGGGGACCTACCCCGGCTACACCGTGACCCAGCGACCCCAGCTCGTCGTGGACACCCCGAACCCCACGCAGGGGCAGGACTACGCGACGGCCACCACCGGTCGCCCCTGGAACTTCACCTCGGCGACGGCGACCTCGCACGTCAAGTACTCGAACACCACCGTTCTGTCCCGCGACAGTCGGGGCATCACCGCCCGGAACGCCGGCCCGCACCAGAACGACCCGCAGGTCCACCTGCCGGTCTCGCGGATGGCGGGGAGCACCTACCACTACCTGCAGTGGGACATGCGGTACGACGGACCGTTCGACCTGTCCGGTTCGGCCGGCGGCGGCAAGATGGCCCGGGCGATCTGGAACGTCGCGGGGACGGGCACACCGCAGATCGGCAACGACCTCCTGACCTACTCGAACGGCAACGCCGCCGAGACGAGCGTCGACCTGACGGCACAGAACCCGCTGGACGAGGACGCCCTCACCCCGAAGGCCGGGTGGGCCGGACAGACGATCACCGGCCTCCGCTTCGACCCGAACGAGGACCCGGGCAAAGCCGTGTGGCACCTGAAGTCCGTGCACCTGCGTGCGGACCCTGCGGCGACCGGGTCCACCACGGTGACCTTCCACGACAACGCCTGGGTGGCGGGCAGCACCGCGGACGTCACGGTGCGCACCGGCAGCGGGGCGTGGCAGCGCATCGCCACCGGTGTCGCCGTGACGAAGGGGGCGAACTCGGTGCCGTTCCGACTCGGCTCGATGCCCGCCGGCAAGTACGCCGTGCAGGTCACGCTGCGGCACCCGGACGGCAGTTCGGACAACGAGACCGCCGGCGCGCCGGTCGTCATGAAGGCCGGTCCGGTGGCCTCGGTGGACCGCTCGCACGACCCCGTCGGCCGCCTCGACTCCGCGACCGCCGGCAGCGGTGGCGTCACCGTCACGGGCTGGGCGTACGACCCGGACACGCGCAACCCGCTCGCGGTCGCCCTCTACGACGGGAAGACCGGGACGAAGAGCCTCGGACGGGTGTCCACGTCGCTCGCCCGTCCGGACGTCGTCCGGGCACACCCCGCCGCTCCGGCCGCGTCCGGGTACTCCACGACGGTCCGGCTGTCGGCGGGCACGCACGACGTCTGCGCCTACGGGATCAACGTCGGCGCCGGGTCGACGAACCCGCTGCTCGGCTGTCGGTCGGTCACCGTCCGCTGACCTCGTCGCGTCCTCCGGTCGTCGCACCGGGGGACGCCCTCGGGGGACGGAACGTGACACCCGGACGCGGGATTGTCGCACTGTCCTCATCGCGAGGTACGGTGTTCCGCAGTCGGTCACCCGCCGGCGGTTCCCACTCTCCCAGGACGAGCACGATGGCACCCCAGAACGACGAGCTCAGCTCGCACCGCACCCGCACCAACCGCCGCCCCGAGCAGGTCTCGACGAGCACCGCATCGACCGCGGTCCTCGACCCGATCGACGCTCCCGAGGCCCCGCAGGCCTGATCGGCCCGACCGCGACGTCGGTCAGTCAGCCACCGGCCACACCGGCCACGCACTGGAGGCCCGCCACCCGTCCGACGGACGGGTGGCGGGCCTCCAGGCGGTCCGGCCGGTGCCGGGCGCTCAGTGCCGCCGTCGCGACTGCACCACCGGCGTCGCCCTGGTCTGCACCTTCGAGCCCGAGTAGATGTACTCGATGTCCGCGGCGAAGTCCCGGAGGACGACCGAACGCTTGATCGTGAGCTTCGGCGTCAGGTGTCCGGAGGCCTCGGTCAGGTCCGCGTCGACGACCGAGAAGGACCGGACCGACTCGGCACGGGACACCCGTCCGTTCGCGGTGTCCACGGCCTCCTGGACGGCCTGCTGCACCCGCTCGTCGTGTGCCGCCTGCTGCGGGCTGAGCGGCGGGGTGATGCCGCGTGCCTCGCACCAGCCGGGGAGCATCTCGCGGTCCAGCGTGACGAGCGCGGCGACGAACGGCTTGCCCTCACCGACGACGACGACCTGCCCGACGATCGGGTGCTCGCGGATCGCGTCCTCGAGCGGGGCCGGCGCGACGTTCTTGCCGCTCGCGGTGACGATGAGCTCCTTGGCGCGGCCGGTGACGGACAGGATCCCGTCGCCGTCCAGCCGACCGAGGTCGCCGGTGCGGAACCAGCCGTCGCGGAAGGCGGCGGCGGTGGCCTCCGGGTTCTGCCAGTAGCGGTCGAAGACGTCGACGCCGCGGATCAGGATCTCCTGGTCGTCCGCGATCCGGACCTCGACGCCCGGGAGTGCCCGGCCGACCGACCCGATCCGGAGCTCGGTCGCCCGGTTCACCGTCGCGGGGGCGGTCGTCTCGGTGAGCCCGTAACCCTCGAGGATCTGCACACCGATCGAGCGGAAGAAGTGCGACAGCCGCGGGGAGAGCGGCGCGGAGCCGCTGATGGCGTAGCGGACACGGCCGCCGATCGCGTCCCGGAGCTTGCTGTAGACGAGCCGGTCGAACAGGCGGAAACGCAGGGCGAGCCCGAGCGGGACCCGTCCGGCGGCCACGGCCTCGGAGTGCGCGACGGCGGTGGCGGCGGCGGCGCGGAAGACGCGGCCCTTGCCGCCGAGGTCGGCCTTCTGCTCGGCCGAGTTGTAGATCTTCTCGAACACCCGGGGGACCGCCAGCAGGAACGTCGGCTTGAAGGTGGAGACCGCCCGCATGAGGTCCTTCGTGTCCGGCTCGTGGCCGACCAGGACGCCCGCCGAGACCGACATCGCGGCGATGAACCGTGCGAAGACGTGGGCCATCGGGATGAACAACAGCGTGGAGGCGTCCCCGGCGACGATCTCGGACATCGCCTCGGTCGAGCCCTCCACCGTGGCGGTGAAGTTGTCGTGGCGCAGCACGCACCCCTTCGGCCGGCCTGTGGTGCCCGAGGTGTAGATGATGGTGGCGTCGTCGCGGCCGGAGACGGCGGCGGTGCGGGCGTCGAGCTCGTCGTCGGCGATCTCCTCACCGAGGCGTGCCAGGTCGTCCAGGCCACCGCCGTCGATGGTCCAGTGCTGCCCGAGGTGGGGCAGCTCGGGCGCGATGCCGGCGACGCGGCGCGCGTGCTCCTCTTTCTCGACGACGATCGCCACGGACTCGGAATCCGACAGGATGTGGCGGATCTGGTCCGGGGAGCTCGTCTCGTAGACGGGCACGGACACCAGGCCCGCGGTCCACACCGCGAAGTCGACGAGTGTCCACTCCATGCGCGTGCGGGAGAGGATCGCGACGTGCGCCCCGGGCTGCAGACCGGCGGCGACGAAGCCCTTCGCGATGGCGCGGACCCGGGCCAGGACGTCCGCGGCGGCGATGCCGGTCCACGTGTCGCCGGTGCGCTCGGCCAGGATCGGTCGCGCGGGGGTCAGCCGTGCGCGGTCGGACAGCAGGCGGGCGGCGGAGCCGTGGTCGGGGGCGACCGGGCCGGTGTCACCGGCCGGTACTGCCTCGTGCGCGGCGGGCGATCCGCCCGTGCTGGTGGACGTCGTGCGGTCGGCACGCTGATCGGTCACGGCAACTCCCTCGTTGTCCCGTTCGATGTGAGTCCGCTCATCTTCGAGACGGCTCGCGCTCAGCATAGGACGCCTGCCGGGACGTTCGGTGAGTCGCCGCCGAACCGGTAGGCTCCGTGTTCGTGCATGCCATCGGAATCGACATCGGGGGCACCAAGATCGCGGGAGCGGTCGTCACGGAGCTCGGCGAGATCCTCGCCGAGGACCGCGTCGCCACGAACGCTGCGGACCCGGTCGCCATGCTCGACGACGTCGTGTCGATGGTCGAGCGCCTCAGACTCCAGCACCAGGTCGGTGCGGTGGGGGTCGCGGCCCCGGGCTTCATCGACGCCTCGCAGTCGATCGTGTACTACACGCCGAACATCCGCTGGCGGAACGAGCCGCTGCGCCAGAAGCTCCAGGAGCGTCTGGGCGACCTGCACATCACCGTCGACAACGACGCGAACGCCGCCGGATGGGCGGAGTTCCGCTTCGGCGCCGGACGGCTCGTGTCCGACATGACCATGCTCACCATCGGCACGGGTGTCGGCGGCGCGATCGTGACGGAGGACCGGCTGTTCCGCGGTGGCTTCGGCACCGGCGGCGAGATCGGCCACCTGCGGATCGTCCCGAACGGCCTGCCCTGCGGCTGCGGTGCCCGCGGCTGCATCGAGCAGTACGGCTCCGGCCGCGCCCTGCAGCGGATGGCGAACGACGTCGCGGACGCCGGCGGCATCGGTGTCGCCCTGGCCGAAGCGCGTGACGCCAACGGCGGGCACCTCGACGGCGCCGTCGTGGGGGAGCTCATCCTCGCCGACGACCCGGGTGCCCTCGCGGCCCTCCGGCGTCTCGGCCGACACCTCGGCGAGGCCTGCGCGTCGCTGTCGGCCGTGCTCGACCCGCAGCTGTTCGTCTTCGGCGGCGGTGTCGCGAGCGCGGGGGACCGGCTGCTCGAACCGATCAAGCAGGCGTACCTCAACAACCTGCCGGCCCGGGGCTACCACCCGGAGCCGGACTTCGTGATCGCCGAGCTCGTCAACGACGCCGGCGTCGTCGGTGCCGCCGACCTCGCCCGCATCCACGCCCGAACGGCCTGACACCCCCACCCGACGGAGTCGATGATGCTCTACTGGCTGCTGAAGAACTTCGTGCTCGGCCCGCTCATCCTGACCCTGTTCCGGCCGTGGGTGATCGGACGTGAGAACGTCCCGGCCTCCGGCCCGGTCATCTTCGCGTCGAACCACGTGTCGTTCATCGACTCGGTGATCCTGCCGGCCGTGCTCGACCGCCGGATGTCGTTCCTGGCGAAGAGCGACTACTTCACCGGGCGTGGCCTCAAGGGCTGGGCGACGAAGACGTTCTTCAACGCGATCGGACAGCTGCCGATCGACCGCTCCGGCGGCAAGGCGTCCGAGGCCTCGCTCCGCACCGGCCTGCAGGTCCTGGCCCGCGGCGAGCAGCTCGGCATCTACCCCGAGGGCACCCGCAGCCCGGACGGCAAGCTCTACCGTGGCCGCACCGGCATCGCTCGGATGGTCCTGGAGGGCCGGGTCGTGGTGGTCCCCGTCGCCATGGTCGGCACGCGCGAGGTCCAGCAGATCGGCCAGAAGTTCCCGAAGTTCAAGCGGGTCGGCGTCGTCTTCGGCAAGCCGCTCGACTTCTCGCGCTTCGAGGGCCTGGAGACCGACCGCTTCATCCTGCGGAGCGTCACGGACGAGATCATGCACGAGCTCCGCGGGCTGAGCCGGCAGGAGTACGAGGACGTCTACGCGACGAGCGTCAAGGAGCGGGCCACCACGGCCCGCGAGAGCGTCATGCGCGAGCGTCGCACCACCGCCGGACGGTAGGCTCGGACGGTCCCGCATCCGTCGGGACGCCGTCGGCCCGCCGACGGCCGTGCGCGAACCAGAACACCGAGGTGCAGCCTTGTCCGAGTCGATCGACTCCCTCACCCTGCAGGATCCGGACCTGATCGCGGGCCTCGACCACTGGCGCACGCTCCCGATCAAGCAGCAGCCGACGTGGCCGGACCCCGCGGCCGCCGAAGCCGCCTCGGCCGAGATCGCCACGCTGCCGCCGCTCGTCTTCGCGGGGGAAGTGGACCAGCTCCGCGACCGCCTGGCCGCCGCGGCGTCCGGACGGGCGTTCCTGCTGCAGGGGGGTGACTGCGCCGAGACCTTCGCCGGTGCCACCGCCGACTCGATCCGCGACCGCGTCAAGACGATCCTGCAGATGGCGGTCGTCCTCACCTACGGGGCGTCGACGCCGGTCATCAAGATGGGCCGGATGGCGGGCCAGTTCGCCAAGCCCCGGTCGAGCGACCTCGAGACCCGCGGGGACGTCACGCTGCCGGCGTACCGCGGTGACATCGTCAACGGCTACGACTTCACGCCGGAGTCCCGCCAGGCGGACCCGCGTCGACTGGTGCAGGGGTACCACACGGCCGCGTCGACCCTGAACCTGGTGCGCGCGTTCACCCAGGGCGGCTTCGCGGACCTGCGGCAGGTGCACTCGTGGAACAAGGGCTTCGCCGCCAACCCGGCGAACGCCCGCTACGAGAACCTGGCCGCCGAGATCGACCGCGCGATCCAGTTCATGGCCGCCTGCGGTGCCGACTTCGAAGCGCTCAAGCACGTCGAGTTCTACGCCTCGCACGAGGGCCTGCTCATGGACTACGAGCGCCCGATGACCCGGATCGACTCGCGCTCCGGCCAGCCCTACGACACGTCCGGCCACTTCATCTGGATCGGGGAGCGCACGCGTGACCTCGACGGCGCCCACGTCGACTTCCTGTCCCGCGTGCGGAACCCGATCGGCGTGAAGCTCGGCCCGACCACGACGGTCGCCGACATGGAAGCCCTCATCGAGAAGCTCGACCCCGAGCGCGAGCCGGGCCGCCTCACCTTCATCACGCGTATGGGAGCCGGCAAGATCCGCGACGAGCTGCCCAAGCTGCTCGAAGCGGTGAAGGGCATGGACGCCACCCCGTTGTGGGTCACGGACCCGATGCACGGCAACGGCCTGACGACCCCGAACGGCTACAAGACGCGCCGTTTCGACGACGTCGTGGACGAGGTCCTCGGCTTCTTCGAGGTCCACCGCGCGGTCGGCACGTACCCGGGCGGCATGCACGTCGAGCTCACGGGCGACGACGTCACCGAGTGCCTCGGCGGCTCGGAGCACATCGACGAGGCCACCCTGGCCACCCGCTACGAGTCGCTCTGCGACCCGCGGCTGAACCACATGCAGTCCCTCGAGCTCGCCTTCCTGGTGGCCGAGGAGCTCCGCTCGCACCCGTCGGTCACCCGCAGTTGACCGCTGGACCGCCTGCAGGACGGGAGGCCCGACACCGGTCCGGTGTCGGGCCTCCCGTCCGTCGTCGGACCGTGACGCGCAGCGGGCCCTACTGGTCGTAGGAGAGGGCGATCGTGTCGCCCTTGTGGACCGTGGCCCCGGCGCCCGGGTTCGTGGTCGTGACCGGCAGCTTGCTCTTCCAGTCGTAGAACCCGCAGAGGATGTTCGTGCAGTCCGGGTAGCTGACCTTCAGCCCGAGAGCCTGCAGGGTCGCGGTCGCCTCGTCGATGGTCTTCCCCTCGAGGTCCCTCGGCATCGTGATCGGCGCGGGCCCCTTCGACACGACGACGTCGATGGCCGTGCCCTTGACGACAGGGTCGTCGGCGGGGGCGGCGGAGATGACCTGGCCGGCCGGTGCCGTCTCGCTGAACTGCTGTGTCTGACTGCCGAGCACCAGGCCGACGCCCTGCAGCGTGGCGGTCGCGTCGGCGACGGTCTCGCCGGCGACGTCCGGGACCGCGCCGAGCGAGACGGTGAGCGTGACCGGGCCGCGCTCCGGGTACTGCTCGACGGTGGTGAGGTCGACCGCGCCCGAGCTGTCGCGTCCGGTCGCGGCGATCACGGTGTCGGTGGGGACATCGGCGGAGAACCGGTACTGCGGGTCCTGGAGGTCGAAGTCGTCGTCGAGCGCCGCGCGGGCGGTGGAGACGGACTGCCCGACGATCGTCGGCAGGCTGATCATCCGCGGGCCGCTCGACACGACGATGCGGATCGCGGTGCCCTTCCGGACCTCGCGGTCGGCGGGCGGCTGGGTCGCGGTGACCAGGCCGGCGGCCACCTGCAGGTCGGGACGGCTCGTGGTGGCCTCGGCGGAACGGAGACCGTTCGACACGAGCGCCTGGCGGACCTGCGAGACGGTCTTGCCCGCGACGGCGGGGATCCGGACGTTGCCGCCCGGCCCGGGGCCGTACCAGGCGGCGATCCCGGCACCGACGACGGCCAGGACGAGCACGATGACCAGGGCGATCCAGCCGCGCCTCCGCCGCTTGGCGGACTTGTCGGCCAAGCGCTGTCCGGCCGGCGACAGGGTCGCGGTCACCGCGCCGGTGCGGCGCGGCCCGGGTGCGTTGCGGTTGCGGGGGCGCGACGGCGTCTCCTGCGTGCCCCGGCGGTCCAGGACCGTGGTGTCGTGCTCGCTGGCGTCCTCGACGTCGTCCCCGAAGGCCGCGGCTCCGGGACTGCCACCGGACGGGAGGATCGCGGTCGCGTTCTCGGGGCGGAGCACGGCGGTCCGGTACTGCCCGGTCGCGCGCTGCTGTGCGCCGGCCATGTGGTCGAGCATCTCGCGGGCGTCGAGGGGACGGTCGCGCGGGTCCCGGGCGGTGGCCCACAGGACGAGGTCGTCGAGCTCGGCGGGGACACCCGGCCGTGCCGCGCTCGGCGCGGGGACCGTGTCATTCGCGTGCTGGTACGCGATCTGCATCGGCTGCTCGCCCTTGTAGGGCTGCTCGCCGGTGAGCATCTCGTAGAGCATGATGCCGAGCGCGTAGATGTCGCTGCGCGAGTCGGCGGCGCCGCGGGTGACGAGCTCGGGGGAGAGGTACGCGATCGTGCCGAGCAGTGCGGCGCCGGTCGCGGTGTTCGCGGTGGTGGCCCGGGCCAGCCCGAAGTCGCCGAGCTTGATGCGCCCGTCGTCGGCGAGCAGGACGTTCTCCGGCTTGAGGTCGCGGTGCACGATGCCGGCGCGGTGGGCCGAGGCCAGGCCGGCGAGCACGGCGCGGAGGATGTCCGTCGCCTGCTCGGGCGTCAGCGCGCGGTGTTCGTGCAGCAGGTCCCGGAGCGTGATGCCCGGGATGTACTCCATGACGATGTAGACGCAGTCGTCCTCGGCGCCCTGGTCGTAGACGCCGACGAGGTTCGGGTGGGACAGGCGGGCGGCGGAGCGGGCCTCCTGGATGAAGCGCTCCCGGAACGCCTGGTCGTCCGCCAGGTGCCCGTGCATGATCTTCACCGCGACCCGGCGCTCCAGCCGGACGTCGGTCGCCAGGTACACCGTCGCCATGCCGCCGCGCGCGATGCGGGAGCGGACGCGGTACCGCTGATCGATCATGCGACCGATCATCGGGTCCGTGGCGGCGTTCGTGGTCATCTGCGGCATTCTACGAATCCGGACGGGGAGGACCGGCACCGGCGCACCGGTCGTTACACGATCTCGACCGGAGGGATGACCCGGCGCTGCGGATCGACCGGAGGTCAGAGCGAGCGGAGCCAGGCGTGGGCCGACTGCTCCCACTGGGCGTAGGCCTTCGGGTACGCGGACCGCTGGACGGCCTGCGCCGCCTCGGTCACGCTCATCGACGACCAGCCCGGGATGTCGAGCAGACCGGCGGTGACGCCGGGGTTCGGGTTGCGCGAGCCGCCGAAGAAGAGCTCGGACGCGTACACGGTGTCCTGGAGCTGGCCCGGCGTGCCCCAGCCCTGGCTCGGACGCTGCTGGAACAGGCCGACGGAGTCCCGGTCGCCGTGTGCGAGGTTCCGGAGGTTCGACTCCTGCATCGCGGTGGCCAGCGCGATGACGAGGCCCCGGTCCGAGACGCCGAGTGAGCGGCCGACGCGGACGATGGTGGCGGCGTTCGTGCGCTGCTCGGTGGAGAGCGACGGGCCGCTCGAGGGCAGGACGAGCGTGCTGCCGGCGTAGATCGTGCTCGTGTAGGTCAGGCCGTTCGCCGCGAGGAGTGACGAGACCGAGACCCCGTGCGTGGTGGCGACCGAGACGATGGTGTCGCCGTTGCCGATGGTGACCGAGCCGGCGCGACGCACGGTGGCGGTCGTGGTGGGCGCGCCACTGGGTGCCGACGGCCCGGCGGTGGTGGCGGTCTTCGTGGCACTCGACCGTCCGGCCGGGACGCGCAGAGACTGACCGGGGTAGATCACGCTGCGCTGCGAGAGCTCGTTGGCGGTGAGGAGCGCGGCGGTCGAGACGCCGACCTTCGCCGCGATGCCGGAGACGGTGTCGCCCTGCTTGACGTGGTAGCTCGCGGTCGTGGCGGTCGACGTGACCGCTCCGCCGACCGGGGTCGAGGCGAGCCGGAGGGTCTGTCCGGCGTGGATGATCGTGTTCCAGCCGAGGCCGTTGCGGACCAGGATCTCCTGCGCCGACAGGCCGTACCGTGCGGCGATGCCGGAGACGGTGTCCCCCTGGCGCACGGTGTAGGTCGTGGGGGCCGCGGAGCGCGTGGCGGCGACGGTGCTGACCACCGGCTTCTGCTGGCGGGCGACCGCGGTGGCGAAGACCGGCCCGGAACCGAGGTCCCGGTCCTCGTCGACGTGTCGGCGGCCGGACTCGTCGTCGTGGCGCTGTTCGAGGTGGGCGATCGGTCCGGTCAGGCCGGCCGTCACCGCGATCGTGCCGGCGAGGACGATCGGCATCGTCGCGAAGCGCGACGATCGGAGGCGTCGGGCTGCCTCGTCGGGGGTCGTGTCCCTGTCCACGGTCGTTCTCCTGTCTGGCGCACGTCGTCGGTACGGGGTTGGTCTGTCGGCCGTGTGCGCACACACGGCACACCCAGGTGACCACACGCTGACATGCTGTGATTCCCAAGTCAACCAGAGCGCCGGAAGTTGTGCTCGTGACTGGTGTGACTTCCGTGACTGATGTGACTCAATCGAGCCGGATCGGGCGTGCTCCACGGGCTCGCGCGCCAAGGTGCTGCGCGGGTCCGCCCGGCTCTGGCACGATGGGACCCGTGAGTGCTGCCCTTCCCGGAGACGACGCCCTGTCCGAACGCTGGTTGACCGTGCCCGACCTGGTCGACCTCCTGGGGGTGAGCCCCGGCCGCGTCCATCGTCTGTTCGAGGAGCGGACCCTGCTACCCGCCCGCGTGGACGGCGTCCTCCGCGTCCCGAGCGAGTTCCTCGACGACACCGAACCTCTGCCCTCGCTGCGCGGCACCCTGATCGTCCTCGGCGACAACGGGCTCACCGACGACGAGGCCGTCCGGTGGATGCTCACCGAGGACGACGCGATGGGGACGACGCCGATCGCCGCGCTCCGGGCGAACCGCAAGGCCGAGGTTCGGCGCGCCGCGCAGTCGCTGCTGTAGCACCGGCCGACGCGACCGACCGACGGACGGGAGGTTCGACACCAGCTGGTGTCGGGCCTCCCGTCCGTCCGGGGTCGCGCCCGATCAGGCGGAGCGGCGGCTGACCGTGTCCGCGAGCGACGCGAGCTGTTCGCGCGCCGACGGCGTCAGCGGCGACGCGTCGAGCGCGGCCTTCGCCCGCTGGACGTGCCGCTCGATGGATCGTTCGACCGCACTGACCGCACCCGAGTCGGTGAGGGTCGCACGGAGCATCTGCACCTGGTCGTCGTCGAGGTCCGGGTCGCCGAGCAGCTCGTCGAGCAGCTGGCGCGCGCCGACCGGGAGGGACTTGCGGGCGGTCGCGACGAGCACGGTGCGCTTGCCCTCGCGGAGGTCGTCACCGGCGGGCTTGCCCGTGACCTCGGGATCTCCGAACACGCCGAGCATGTCGTCGCGCAGCTGGTACGCCACGCCGAGGGGGAGTCCGAACGACCGGAGGCCGTCGAGCTGGCTCTCGCTGGCGCCCGCGATGAGCGCGCCGATGAGCAGCGGTGCCTCGACCGAGTACTTCGCGGACTTGAAGACGATCACCCGCTGCGCCCGGACGAGCTGTTCGGCGTCGTCGACCGTCGGCCAGGCGGTCTCCTCGTGGATGTCGAGGTACTGACCCGCGGTCACGTCGAGCCGCATCGTGTGGAACTCCTGGCGGACGATCCGCGCGCGCACCGGGTCGAGCAGCGCGAGGGCCTCGTCGAAGAGGGAGTCGCTGAGTGAGAGCAGCATGTCGCCGAGGAGCAGTGCGGCGTTCGTGCCGTAGAGCGCGCGGTCGCCCACCCAGCCGGAGTCGGCGTGCTGCGACTCGAAACGGCGGTGCGCTGCCGGACGCCCGCGACGGGTGTCCGAACGGTCCATGATGTCGTCATGCACCAGTGCTGCGGCGTGGAAGACCTCGAGCGCGGCGGCGGCGGTGACGATCGCCTCGGCCGTGGTCTGTCGGGCGCCTTCCGACAGCGGGTCGAACGAGCCCGAACGGCCCGCCACGGACTGCCAACCCCAGTAGCAGAACAGTGCCCGGAAGCGCTTCCCCCCGGACAGCAGGTCCCGGGCGAACGTGTCGAAGGAGACCAGGTCGGGACTGATCGCCGCGAGGCGGTCGCGCTGCTCGTCGAGAGCCCGATCGATCCGCGCCGAGACGAGGTCCACTAATCGCGTACTCTCAGCCACGGTCCTTACCTTAGTGGGTGGTCCGGTCGTAAGATCGATCCACCCCTTCCACCGCGTCGATCCCAGGAACCAGAGGGAACCAAGATGCCACTCTCGGAGCAAGAGCAGCGCCTCCTCGAAGAGATGGAGCGGAGCCTCTACCAGAACGACTCCGACTTCGTGGCGCGCGTCACCCGCCGCCAGGGTCGTCCGACGTACACCGCGATCACGATCGGTGTCCTGATCGGCCTCGTCGGCGTCGGTGTGATCGTCCTCGGGCTCGTCATCAAGCAGCCCCTGATCGGTGTGCTCGGTTTCGTCGTGATGTTGGCCGGGGTGCTCTTCGCCCTCCGCCCGGGTGGTCGGACCCCGACGGCCCGTCCAGCGCGTGCCGCGTCCGCGCGCTCCGCCCGGACCGGAGCGCGACCGGCTCGCGGATCCTCCGGCGGCTCCTTCATCGACCGGATGAACGAGCGCTGGGACAAGCGCAACCAGCAGGACTAGCTCCTCCACATCCCTCCGCGGGGTCGGCCTTCCCAGGCCGGCCCCGTTTTTTTCGTGCCCCCGCAGACCTTGCTGGCTGCGCAACACCGGTGTTCGTCTTCGACGCCGCCGCATGACGCGGCGTGTTGGACGAACACCGGTGTTCTGCGCGCCCGGATCCCTCCACTGCGCTCCACTCGGACGGGAGGCGCGTGGTTGCGCGGATCGGGCGGGGTGCAGCCGCGCGCGGGTGCCCCCAGTAGGGGTGTCGGAGCCTGAGAGTGGGGCGCGAGAGCAGCGAAGTGGAGGGAAGTGGAGTAGCGTGGGGCGAGACGAAGACCGGTGGAGCTGAGGGGAGGCCCCGAGTGCTGCTCGGTACCCATGCCCCGAAGCTCGACGAGAAGGGTCGCGTGATCCTGCCCGCCAAGTTCCGGGACGAACTCTCCGGCGGTCTCGTCATGACCCGCGGCCAGGAACGGTGCGTGGTCGTCTTCAGCGCCAGGACCTTCGAGGAACTCCACGAGCGGATCCGCCAGGCGCCGATGACGTCGAAGCGGACCCGTGACTACATGCGCCTGTTCCTCTCCGGAGCGAGCGCCGAACAACCCGACAAGCAGAACCGCGTCACGATCCCGCAGAACCTCCGCGAGTACGCGGGGCTCGAGCGGGACCTGACGGTCATCGGCAGCGGTGACCGCGCCGAGATCTGGTCGACCAGCGCGTGGGAGGCCTACTACGCGGAGACCGAAGAGGCCTTCGCCGAGAACGACGAGGAGGTGATCCCGGGGATCTTCTGATCCGTGGATCGAGACTCCCAGCCGTCCGCCCTGACACCCCTTCCCCGGTGTCAGGTCGCATGGATGGGGATCCGGACCCACGGCCCAGGAGTCCAGGGGCGCACATGGCAGCACCGGAGAAGTTCCCGCACACCCCCGTGATGCTCGAGCGGATCGTCGACCTCTTCACGCCGACGCTCGACGGCCCGGGCAAGGTCGTCGTCGACGCGACGCTCGGCATGGGCGGGCACTCGGCGGGCCTGCTCGAGCGCTTCCCGGAGCTCACGCTCGTCGGGCTCGACCGCGACACCGACGCCCTCGGCATCGCGGGGGAGCGGCTCGCCCGCTTCGGCGACCGCGTGCGCCTCGTGCACACCGTGTACGACGAACTGCCGGAGGCGCTCGACGGCCTCGGCATCGACGCGGTCGACGGTGTGCTCTTCGACCTCGGCGTCTCGTCGCTGCAGCTCGACCGTGCCGAGCGCGGCTTCGCCTACAGCCAGGACGCCCCGCTCGACATGCGCATGGACCGGACGCAGGGCATCACCGCCGCCGAGGTCCTCGCCGACTACGACGAGCGCGAGCTGCGCCGGATCTTCCAGCGCTACGGCGAGGAGAAGCTCGCCGGCCGGTACGCGAAGGCGATCGTCGAACGCCGGGCCGAGCGCCCGTTCACGATGTCCGGCGACCTCGTCCAGGTGCTGCACGACGCCACCCCGGTCGCGATCCAGCGGCAGGGGCACCCGGCGAAGCGGGTGTTCCAGGCGCTCCGGATCGAGGTCAACACCGAACTCAGCGTCCTCGAGCGGGCGATCCCCGCCGCGCTCGACCGCATCCGGGTCGGCGGCCGCCTGGTCGTCGAGTCCTACCAGTCGCTCGAGGACCGCATCGTGAAGCGCGCCCTCGTCGAACGGACCACCTCCAGCGCCCCGGCGGACCTGCCGGTGGAGCTCCCCGAGCACGCACCGACCTTCGCCCTGGTCGTCAAGGGCGCCGAGCAGGCCGACGAGGCCGAGCGCGCCGCCAACCCCCGAGCTACCCCCGTGCGCCTGCGCGCGGCCGAGCGGATCCGGAAGTGACATGAGCACGAACCTCGCACTCGTCGACCCTGCCGTCGCCCCGTCGCGCGCGCCGCGTCCGGACCACGTCCGACCCGAGCGGAAGCGCCCGGAGCTCGTCGAGGTCACCCCGACCAAGGCGCAGCGCCGTGCCCGACCGCGGGTGGCCTACGCCATCGTCGCGATCGCCGCGCTCGGGCTGCTGCTCCTGGCCCAGCTCGGCATCAGCATGGGGCTCAGCCAGGGCGCCTACACACTCAGCTCGTTGAAGACCGAGCAGACCGGACTCACGCGGACCCAGGCGTCCCTGTCCGAGGGGCTCAAGGTGCTCGAGTCGCCGCAGAACCTGGCCCGCAACGCGCAGGCCCTCGGCATGATCGCGAACTCGACGCCGGTGTACCTCGACCCGAAGACCGGCACCGTCTACGGCACGCCGACGCCGGCGACACCGGAAGAGGCGACCGGCAACACCGCGAACCAGGTCCCGAACTCCCTGCTCGGCGACGTGCCGCTCGCCGCGAAGCAGGGCGACACCGCGACGAGCAAGGAGAACAGCACGACTGCTCCGGCCGCTGGTGCGGTGGCTGCGACGGCCCCCGCCGACACTGGGAAGGCCGGGGCGTCCAGCGCGTCGGACCAGGGTTCGACCAAGTCCTCCGTAGAGTCCGACGCGAACCAGCTCCAGGCACCCACGACCCGGTGACCGAGGGCTCAGCACCACCCCGGGAAGGCCGCTCGTGACGAAGACGCTCCGCAACCGACGACTGCGCTACAGCGTCGTGATGATCGCCGTGATCGCGCTCGTCGCGGTGTTCGTGGTCCGACTGGTCGACATACAGGTCGTGCAGGCCGACGAGCTGTCGAAGGCCGCCGAGTCGAAGCGCAGCATCCCGGTGACGCTCTACGGCACCCGCGGCACGATCGTCGACCGCGACGGCACGGCCCTGGCCGAGAGCGTGGTCCGGTACAACATCACGACGTCGCCGCGACTGGTGAAGGCCTTCGACGGCAAGCTCGGCGGGACCCGCGTCAAGGAGATCTCGGTCGACCAGGCGCTCAGCGCGATCGCGAAGGCCTCCGGCGGTGAGGTCGCCACGATGCAGGCGAACATCGCGGCCGACCCGAAGTCCGACTTCGCCTACCTGGTCAAGGGGATCGACGTCGCGCACTACGAGGCCGTCCGCGCCCTACAGGTGCCGTGGCTCTACCCGGAGCAGCAGGCCGCACGGTCCTACCCGACCGGGGCCGCCACCGGCAACGTGACCGGCTTCATGGGGACCGACGGTGCCCAGGCCGGCCTCGAGCTGGCGTACCAGAAGTGCCTGGCCGGCACGAACGGCTCCGAGACGTACGAGCGCGGTGAGGACGGCGTGCAGCTGCCGGGCAGCACCGTGACGCAGAAGCGCGCGAAGGACGGCGGCACGCTCGTCACCACGATCGACAGCGACCTGCAGTACATGGCGTCGCAGGACATCGCCGACGCCGCGCAGCAGCTCAGGGCCGAGTCCGCCACCGCCACCGTGGTGAACGCGAAGACCGGCGAGGTCCTGGCCGTCGCCGACTACCCGACGGTCGACCCGAACGACGTCGACGCGACGAAGGACCCGGGCGCCTACGGCTCCCGTGCCCTGACCGCCGCCTACGAGCCCGGTTCGACGATCAAGGCCGCGATCGCCGCCGCCCTCATCGACAAGGGGCTGGCGAGCCCGACGACCCAGGCCGTCGTGCCGTACTCGCGGACGTTCCCCTGGGGCGGCACCATCCACGACTCCGAGTTCCACCCCACCGAGAACCTCACGCTCACCGGCATCCTCCGGGACTCCTCGAACGTGGGCATCACGGAGCTCGGCTCGAAGCTGACGACGCAGCAGCGCTACGACGTGATGCGCGAGTTCGGCCTGTTCGAGCCCGAGCCGGCGATCGACTACCCGGGCCAGCCGACGATGGACTACGGCGCGAGCCCGCAGTGGGACAAGCAGACCGACATCAACTCGATGTTCGGCCAGGGCATCTCGACCACGGCCATGCAGGTCTCGAGCGTCTACCAGACGCTCGCGAACCAGGGTGTGCGGATCCCGCTGCACATGGTGAAGGGCTGCCAGACCGAGGACGGCACGACCATCGACGCGCCCGACGTGCAGAGCAAGCGTGTCGTGTCGGCCGCCGCGGCGACCCAGACGGTCGACATGCTGCAGAGCGTCGTGACCGGCGGCACCCTGGTCGGCATGAAGCCGATCTCGGGCTACAACATCGCCGCGAAGACCGGAACGGCCGAGGTCGCCGACGGTGCGAAGGGCTACGGCGCGGATCGCATCATCTCGGTGGCCGGAATGGCCCCCGCCGAAGACCCCCAGTATGTTGTCACGGTGACGTTCACGAAGCCGCAGACCACCAAGTGGTCGAGCGGAGCGGCTCCGGCGTTCCGCACACTCATGTCCCAGGTGCTCGAGAAGTACCGAGTCGCCCCCTCCACGACCCAGGCACGGACCTACCCGTCGACCTGGTAGGCCGACCCGTCCACGTGGTGAGGAAGAAGGAGCACTTGTCAGCACGGATCCCCCCGGTCCTCCGGCCCGAACACCCGACCCCGCGGCCGGTCGCCGAACTCGCGAACGCCTTCGGGCTCCGGGTCGTCGGGTCGCTCGACGGCGTCGAGACGACCGGCGTCACCCTCAGTGCCGCCGAGGTGCAGCCCGGTGACCTGTTCGTCGGCGTCCACGGCGCGAACCGCCACGGCGCAGAGTTCGCCGCTGACGCCGCCGAGCGCGGTGCTGTCGCGGTGCTGACCGATGCCGACGGCGTGGCGGTCGCCGAGCCGTCCGGCCTGCCGGTCCTGGTCGTCGACGACCCCCGGGCAGCGCTCGGGGACGTCTCCGCGTGGGTGTACCGCACGAACCCGGACGAGGCCGAGCTCCCGCAGCTCTTCGCCGTCACCGGGACGAACGGCAAGACGAGCACCTCGTACATCCTCGAAGGCATCCTCAGGCAGCTCGGCCTGGTCACCGGTCTGAGCTCGACCGCCGAGCGCCACATCGGTTCGCTCAGCGTCACCAGCCGTCTCACCACGCCCGAGGCCAGCGAGATGCACGCGCTCCTCGCCCGGATGCGCGAGAGCGAGGTCCGCGCCGTGGCCGTCGAGGTCAGCGCCCAGGCCCTCAGCCGGCACCGCGTCGACGGCATCGTCTTCGACGTCGTGGCGTTCACGAACCTCAGCCACGACCACCTCGACGACTACGCCGACATGGAGGAGTACTTCCAGGCGAAGCTGCCGCTGTTCCAGCCCGAGCACGGCCGGCGCGGTGTCGTCTCGCTCGACACCGACTGGGGCCACCGCGTCGTCCAGGACTGCCGGATCCCGGTGACCACCATCACCGTGCACCCCGAGGTCGAGGCCGAGTGGCACGTCGACATCGTCGAGGCCCACGCCGCGTACACCGAGTTCCGCCTGACCGGACCGGAGGGCCGCGAGCTGATCACCCGCGTCCCGCTGATCGGGTGGCACATGGCGGCCAACGCCGCCCTCGCCATCGTCATGCTCGTCGAGGGAGGGTTCGAGCTCGGGGCGATCGCGCACGCGCTCGAGACCAACCACCGCACCTACGCCGACGAGCGGGACGGCACCGTCGTCAGCGCCATCGAGTGCTACCTGCCCGGTCGCACGGAGCGCGTCTCCGGCAACTCCGGCCCGAGCGTCTACGTCGACTTCGGGCACAGTCCGGACGCCTTCCTCAACACCCTCGCCGCGGTGCGCCAGTTCACGCCCGGCAAGGTCGTCATGCTGTTCGGCGCCGACGGCGACCGCGACACGACGAAGCGTGCGGACATGGCCCGGGTGGCCGCCGAGGGGTCCGACATCCTCGTCGTCACCGACCACCACCCGCGGTTCGAGGACGCCGCGTCGATCCGGAAGACCCTGGTCGATGCCGCCCGCGCCGCGTACCCGGAGCACGAGATCCACGAGGTGAGCCCGCCCGAGGCCGCCATCCGCGCCGCGGTCGCCCTGGTCGGCGAGGGGGACTCGATCCTCTGGGCCGGCCCCGGCCACCAGGACTACCGTGACATCCAGGGCGTGCGGACGCCGTACTCGGCACGTGACGAAGCCCGCGCCGCACTCCGCGAAGCCGGCTGGGAACCGAACTCCGGCCCGGCGGAGGACGCCCGATGATCGCGCTGACCCTCGCCGAGATCGCCGCCGCGGTCGACGGCGAGCTCGTCGACGGTGCCGCCGACTCCACCGTCGACGGCTCGGTGGAGACGGACTCGCGGCTCGTCGCCCCCGGCAGCGTCTTCTTCGCCCTGCTCGGCGAGGAGACGGACGGACACCGCTTCGTGCCGTCCGCCGCCGCCGCCGGTGCCGCACTGGTGGTCACCGAGCGTGCCGTCGACCTGCCCGCCGACTCCGCCACCGCACAGATCGTCGTCGCCGACGGGTACGCCGCACTGGCCGCCCTGGCGCACGAGGTCGTCGCACGCGTCCGCGCCGGCGGGTCACTCCGCGTGGTCGGCATCACCGGCTCGAACGGCAAGACGAGCACGAAGAACATGCTCCGCACGATCCTGTCCCGCGCCGGTGAGACCGTCGCGCCGGAGGGCTCGTTCAACAACCACGTCGGCGCCCCGGTCTCGATGCTCCGCATCACGACGGACACCCGGTTCCTGGTCGTCGAGATGGGCGCGAGCGGCATCGGCCACATCGCGAAGCTCGTCCGCATCGCCGAGCCGGACGTCGGTGTCGTGCTGAAGGTCGGTCTCGCCCACGCCGGCGAGTTCGGCGGGATCGAGGCCACCGAGCGCGCCAAGTCCGAGATGGTCACCGACCTCCCGGCCACCGCGACCGCACTCCTCAACGTCGATGACGACCGCGTGGCGCGGATGCGCGAGCGCACGGACGCCCGCGTGGTCGGCTTCGGCACGTCCGCCGCGGCGGACTACCGCATCAGCGGTGTCACCACGGACCGCGAGGGCACCCGCTTCACGCTCACCGCGCCTCCCGTCGGTGACACCGCGCCGACACCCGACGACGTGACGGGAGGCCCGTCCGACGTCCTCGAGACCGTCGACGTCCGCCTCGCCATCCTCGGCGAGCACCACGCGATGAACGCGGCCGCCGCCCTGACGGTGGCGCACCTCTGGGGTGTGCCGCTCGCCGACGGTGCCGAGGCCCTCGCGTCGATGACGCGTGCCGAGCGCTGGCGCATGGAGTTGCTGCAGGGCCCGGACGGGGTCACCGTCATCAACGACGCCTACAACGCCTCACCCGACTCGACCGCCGCCGCACTGCGGACGCTCGCGCAGGTCGTCCGACCGGGGGAGCGCACCGTCGCCGTCCTCGGCGAGATGGCCGAGCTCGGGGAGTTCTCGGTGGAGGAGCACGACACGATCGGTCGACTCGTCGTGCGCCTCGGCATCGGACAGCTCGTGGTCGTCGGCCGCGGTGCCATGCCCATCCACCAGGCCGCCACCCTCGAGGGATCGTGGGACGGCGAGTCCGTGTTCATCGAGGACGTCGACGACGCCGTCCGTGCCCTCCAGGAACTCGTGCGTCCGGGTGACGTCGTCCTGGTCAAGTCCTCGAAGTCGGCCGGGCTGCGGTTCCTCGGCGACCGCCTCGGAGGTGTCCCCGAATGATCGCGCTCCTCGTCGCCGGCGCTGTGTCGCTGGTGTTCACACTGCTGCTCACGCCGCTGTTCATCAAGCTGTTCCACCGACTCGGGTGGGGGCAGTTCATCCGTGACGACGGTCCGCAGTCGCACCACACGAAGCGTGGCACCGCCACCATGGGCGGCATCGTCCTGATCCTCGGCGCGGTGCTCGGCTACTTCGTCGGACACCTGGTCGGTCGGGACCCGCTGACGCTGTCCGGGCTGCTCGTCCTGTTCCTCATGGTCGGGCTCGGTGTCGTCGGCTTCGTCGACGACTTCCTCAAGGTCCGCCGCCAGCGGAGTCTCGGGCTCGGCGGCTGGGCGAAGGTGCTCGGACAGGTCATCGTCGGTGTGGTCTTCGCCACCATCGCGCTCGTCGTCCCGGCGGACAGCGGCAAGCCGCCGGCATCGACCATGATCTCGGCGATCCGGGACGTCCCGTGGCTCGACTTCATGGCCCTCGGCACGGTCATCGGCACGATCCTGTTCCTGGCGTGGATCGTGCTGCTCACGGTGTCGACCTCGAACGGCGTCAACGTCGCCGACGGGCTCGACGGCCTGGCGACCGGATCGAGCATCCTGGCGATCGGGTCCTACGTCATCATCGGGTTCTGGCAGTCGAACCAGATCTGTGGCGGCGCCCGGATCGACGAGAGCACGAAGCACGCCTGCTACACCGTCACGGATCCGCTCGACCTGGCGGTCGTCGCGGCCGCGGTCTGCGGTGGCCTGATCGGCTTCCTCTGGTACAACACGTCGCCGGCGCAGATCTTCCTCGGCGACACCGGCTCCCTCGGGCTCGGCGGCGCGCTGGCCGGCCTGGCGATCCTCAGCCGCACCGAGCTGCTGCTCATCCTGATCGGCGGCCTGTTCTTCATCGTCACCGGCTCGGTCATCCTGCAGCGGGCGTACTTCAAGATCACGCACGGCAAGCGCATCTTCCGGATGAGCCCCCTGCACCACCACTTCGAGCTCAAGGGCTGGGCCGAGGTCACCGTCGTCGTCCGGTTCTGGATCATCGCGGGGCTCTGCGTCGCGGCCGGGGTCGGACTGTTCTACCTGGAATGGATCGCACGAGTCCAATGAGCGAACGCCTGAACGGTCTCGACAGCTGGCACTCCGAGGGCTGGAAGGGGCTGCGGGTCGCCGTGCTCGGCCTCGGTGCCACCGGGTTCTCGGTGGCGGACACCCTCGCCGAGCTCGGCAGCGACGTCGTCGTCTACTCGACCGACGCCCCCGCCGACAGCGTCGAACTGCTGGACGTCATCGGCGCGCGCTTCGTGCAGACGCCGCTCGACACGGTGCCCGCGGAACTCGTCGAGCAGGCACCCGACCTGGTCGTCGTGTCGCCGGGCCTGCCGCCGCACAACCCCACCGTCGTATGGGCACACGAGCACGGCGCGGTCTGGGGCGACATCGAGCTCGCCTGGCGTGTCCGCGACAAGGTCGTGAAGGGCCCGGTCGCCGCTCCGTGGGTGACGATCACCGGGACGAACGGCAAGACCACCACCACGCAGCTGACCACGGCGATGTACGCCGCCACCGGACTGCGCGCCGTGGCCTGCGGCAACATCGGCGTCCCGGTGCTCGACGTGGTCCGCGACCCGGAGGGCTTCGACGTCCTCGTCGTCGAGCTGTCCAGCCACCAGCTGCACTCGATGGCCTCCGAGGGCCCCGGTGCCGTCGTGCCGCTCGCCTCGGCGTGCCTCAACATCGCCGACGACCACCTGGAGTGGCACGGGTCGGCCGAGGCCTACCGCGCGGCGAAGGCGAAGGTCTACGAGCGCACGGTGATGGCCTGCGTCTACAACACCGCCGACGACGTGACCCGCCGCATGGTGGAGGACGCCGACGTCGTCGAGGGCTGCCGCGCGGTCGGCTTCTCGCTCGGCGTGCCGGCCCCCGGTGACGTCGGGGTCGTCGAGGACGTGCTCTGCGACCGCGCCTTCACCGAGGACCGCCGGAACAGCGCGCTCGAGCTCGCGACCGTCGCGGACCTCGAGACCGCCGGGCTCGACAGCCCGCACATGACCGCCAACGTGCTGGCCGCCGCGGCGCTCGCCCGCGCCGGGTCCGTCCCGCCGAGCGCGATCCGCTCCGCCGTGCAGGCCTTCCGCGCGGACCACCACCGCACCGAGTCCGTCGCCACCGCCGGCGGCATCGCCTGGGTCGACGACTCGAAGGCGACGAACCCGCACGCCGCCACCGCCTCGCTGTCGGCGTTCGACTCCGTGGTGTGGATCGTCGGCGGGCTCTTCAAGGGCGTCGACATCGACGGCCTGGTGGAGCGCTTCGGGCCCGGGGTCCGAGGCGTCGTCGTGATCGGCACCGACCGCGCCCCCGTCCTGGAGGCATTCGCACGACACGCGCCGACGGTCCCGCTGCTGCAGGTGGAAGCGCTGGACACTGGACAGGTCATGCCCGAGGCGGTCCGGCATGCCGCATCGGTCGCGAGGCCGGGCGACACGGTCCTCCTCGCCCCGGCCGCCGCGTCCTTCGACCAGTTCGGTTCCTACGCCGACCGGGGCGAACGTTTCGCGGCAGCGGTCCACGAGCACCTGGGAGGCGACGCCGATGGCGACACCGACGGATCTGCCGGCGAACGGCCGTAGTGCCCGAGCCCGTGCCGGAGCAGCGGGAGCCGCAGCCGGCGCCCGTGTGAGTTCCGGGGTGGACGGCGCCCGCCGTCGCTCGAACGGCGCGGTCGTGGCCGTCAAGAACGTCTTCGTGGCCGAGTCCACCACGTTCTACACGATCCTCGGCGTCACGCTCTTCCTCGTCGTCTTCGGCGTCGTGATGGTCCTGTCGTCGTCGAGCGTGGAGGAGTACCGCTACAAGCACGGCTTCTTCGGCGCCTTCGCGAAGCAGGGCCTGTACGCGCTCATCGGCGTGCCGTTGATGCTCGTGGTCAGTCGGCTCTCCGCCGAGTTCTGGCGCCGCTGGGCGATGCGCATCCTCCTTGCCGGGCTCGTCCTGCAGCTGCTGGTGTTCAGCCCGATCGGCATCTCGGTACAGGGCAACCGGAACTGGATCGGCATCGGCGGGTTCACCGCCCAGCCGTCCGAGATCCTCAAGCTCGCCCTGGTGCTCGGCATCGGCGCGGTGCTGTTCCGCAAGCGCGAGAAGCTGCACGACTGGCGTGAGGTCTTCATCCCCGTCGGGCTCGCGACCGCCGTCTCGATCGGGCTCGTCCTGGTCGGCGGCGACCAGGGCACGGCCATGATCATGATGATCCTGGTCTTCGGCAGCCTGTTTGTCGGTGGTGTCCGCCTGCGGCACCTCGCGGTGGGGGTCGTGGCGATCGCGGTCATGCTGCCGGTCGTGACCATGGCCTCCAGCTCGCGGCAGTCCCGCATCAGCGCGTGGCTCTCCGGCTGCACCGACTCGAACCAGGCGCAGGACCTCTGCTGGCAGCCCGTCCACGGCATGTGGGCGCTGGCGTCCGGCGGGGTGTTCGGCGTCGGTCTCGGCAACTCGAAGCTCAAGTGGTCGTGGTTGCCCGAGGCGGACAACGACTACATCTTCGCGATCGTCGGCGAGGAACTCGGGCTGATCGGTGCGGTCGTCGTGCTGGCCCTGTTCGTCGTCCTGGCGATCGGCATGATCCGGGTCATCCGCCTGTCCCCGGACCCCTTCGTCCGCACCGTCACCGGCGGCGTCCTCGCCTGGGTGATCGGGCAGGCGCTCGTCAACATCGCGGTCGTGCTGGGGCTCCTGCCGGTGCTCGGTGTGCCGCTCCCACTCATCTCAGCCGGTGGGTCGGCGCTCATCATGACGCTCGTCGCCATCGGAGTCGTGCTGTCCTTCGCACGTGACCTGCCCAGCCGCTCCGGTGGCAGTGTGCGCGGCACCACCGTCCCGGAACCCGGGACACGGAACGGAGCCCTGCGGTGAGCCGCTTCCTCTTCGCCGGCGGCGGGACCGCTGGCCACGTGAACCCGCTGCTCGCGGTCGCCGACCGACTGACCCAGCGGTCCCCGGAGGACGAGGTCCTGGTCCTCGGCACCGCCGAGGGGCTCGAGTCCCGGCTCGTGCCGATGCGCGGGTACGAACTCGTGACGATCCCGCGCTTGCCGTTCCCGCGGAAGGTGAACGGCGCCGCGCTGCGGTTCCCGGGTGCCTTCTGGTCGGCGGTGCGGCGCACCGAACAGATCATCCGCGAGCGCGAGATCGCCGTCGTGCTCGGCGTCGGTGGGTACGCGGCGGCACCGGCGTACGTCGCGGCGAAGCGGACCGGCACGCCGATCGTCGTGCACGAGCAGAACGCCAAGCCGGGGCTGGCGAACCGGATGGCCGCCGTCCTGACGAGCCACGTCGGTGTGACCTTCTCGAACACCAGGCTGCCGCACTCCCGGGTCGTCGGCATGCCCCTGCGCCGGGAGATCGAGCGGCTCGACCGTCGCGCCGAGCGTGCGGCGGGCTTCGCCGAGTTCGGCCTCGACCCGGACCGCCCGGTGCTGCTCGTCACGGGTGGCTCGTCGGGCGCGCGGAGCATCAACCGCACCGTCAACCAGGCCGCGGCGACGATCCTCGGCGCGGGCTGGCAGATCCTGCACGTCGTCGGTGCCGCGTCGGACATCGGCCCGAGCGACCTGGACGGGTACCACGTGCTGCCGTACTGCGACCGGATGGACCTGGCGTACGCCGCGGCGGACTTCGTCGTCTCGCGCTCCGGAGCCGGCATGGTCTGCGAGCTCACCGCGGTCGGACTGCCGAGCGTCCTGGTGCCGTACCCGGTCGGCAACGGCGAGCAGCGGCACAACGCCCGCGACGTGGTCGCCGCCGGGGGAGCGGTGCTCGTGGCCGACCAGGAATTCACGCCGGACTGGATCACGTTGCAGCTGCTGACGATCCTGGAGGACCGTGCCGGCATCGCGGACATGGCCGTCCGCTCCGGCAGTGTCGGACACCGCGACGGAGCCGACCGGATGACGGAACTCGTTCTCAGCGCCGCCCGCACCAGCAGGCGACGCCGCACCAGCAGCACCACGGAGGAAGCATGACCATCAAGCCGGACCTCACCCAGCCGATCCCCGACGACCTGGGCACGGTGCACTTCGTCGGCATCGGCGGGTCCGGCATGAGCGGCATCGCGCGGATGTTCCTGGCCGCCGGACACCGCGTCACCGGCAGCGACTCCCGCGAGACCGCGACGACCGGCCGGATGCGCGAGCTCGGTGCCGAGGTCCGGATCGGTCACGACGCGGCGAACGTCGGTGACGCGGACACGATCGTCGTCACCAGTGCCCTCTGGCCGGACAACCCCGAGCTCCTCGAGGCGCAGCGTCGCGGACTGCCGGTGCTGCACCGGTCGCAGGCCCTGGCCGCGCTGATCTCCGAGCACCGCCTGGTCGCGGTCGCGGGCGCGCACGGCAAGACCACCTCGACGGGCATGGTCGTCACCGCGCTCGTCGAGCTGGGCCTGGACCCGAGCTTCGTCAACGGCGGCGTCATCCAGTCGCTCGGCACGAGTTCGGCACCGGGCAGCAGCGAGCTGTTCGTCGTCGAGGCGGACGAGTCCGACGGGTCGTTCCTGCTCTACGACGTCGCGATCGCGCTCATCACGAACGTCGACCCCGACCACCTGGACCACTACGGCAGCGAGCAGGCCTTCATCGACGCGTTCGTCGAGTTCGCCGCGAAGGCCCGCGAGCGTGTCGTCGTCTCGAGTGACGACGCCGGCGCGGTCCGCGTCACCGAGGGCATCCGGGCCCGTCCCGATGCTCCGGAGATCGTCACCTTCGGCGAGGCCGAGGGCGCGGACGTCCGCATCGAGCGCGTCACCGAGGGTGCCGGGGTGACGGTCGACCTCCGCTGGGGCGGCGCGAGCCACCACATCGCCCTCCGTGTGCCCGGTCGGCACAACGCCGTCAACGCGGTCGGCGCCTTCGCGGTGCTCGTCGGCCTCGGTGTCGAGCCGGCCGACGCCGTCCGTGGCATCGAGGCGTTCGGTGGCACCGAGCGGCGGTTCGAGCTGCACGGCGTCGAGCGCGGCGTCTCGGTGTACGACGACTACGCCCACCACCCGACGGAGGTCGCCGCAGCCCTGCACGCGGCCCGTGACGTGGTCGGCGCGGGCCGGATCATCGCGATCCACCAGCCGCACCTGTACTCGCGGACGCGGTTGATGGCAGCCGACTTCGCGAAGGTCTACGAGGAACTGGCCGACCACACGGTGGTGCTCGACGTCTACGGCGCGCGCGAGGACCCGGAGCCCGGCGTCACCGGCGCCCTGGTGCAGGAGCGCTTCGCCGACCAGGCCCGCGTCGACTACCTGCCCGACTGGTCCGAGGCCTCGGCCCGTGCGGCTGCGGTCGCCCGGGAGGGCGACATCATCATGACCCTGAGCTGCGGTGACGTGTACCGGATCATCCCGCAGGTCCTGACGGCCCTGCAGACCTCCGACGACGCCGGAGCCGCAGGCCGGTGAAGCGCCCCGAGGGCTTCGACGACCGGGGCGGGGCCGACGAGCGGTCCACCGGCCCGGACGGTCGTGACGGCGTGGCCGGGGGCGGACGTCCGGCTCGCGGCGGCGGCTTCCGGTCGGCGCTGAGCGGCGCCCGGGAGGCCCGGCGTGCCTCGCGCACACCGGTTCCCCGCGACGACGTGGCCGCGTCCACCCCCAGGTCGGACGTCCACCCCGACCGGCTCGACGCGCTGCTGCCGGACCTCCCGGCGGTCGACCTGACGGTGGACGACCACACGCCGGACGACCGCCTGACCGCTCCGGTGCCGCTGGACCGACGCCTGACCGGACACGATGCCGCGCCCGTCGGCACGCCGGGTGCCGCCGCGACGGGTGCCGACGTGACGGAGCCGGGTCGTTCCTCCCGTCCGGGTGCCGGTACCCGCACCGACGTGATCGACGCCCCGGTGTCCACCCACGTGCCGCACGAGACCCCGATCGGTGCCCGCGTCCGCGCTGCCGAGACCGCTCGCGAGGCCCGTGTCGCCCGCAAGCGTCGCCGACTGCTCGAGCGCGCCGAGGTCCGTCGGTTCACCCGCCGCTCCCGGCACCGACGCGCGGCGTGGATCACGGCGGGCGGTGTCGTCGTCGTCCTCGTGGTGTCGATCCTCGTCGCGGTGTTCTCGCCGTTGATGGCGTTGCAGACCATCGAGGTGAAGGGCACCGACCGGGTCGATGCCGCGCAGGTCCGTGCGGCACTGTCGGGTCAGATCGGCACGCCACTCGCCCGCATCGACCTCGACGAGGTGCAGCAGCGCATCGCGGGCTTCCCGCTGATCGAGAGCTACGTGACCGAGGAGGAGCCGCCGCACACCCTGGTCGTCACGGTCACCGAGCGGACCCCGGTCGTCGCGGTGCAGTCCGGGAAGACGTTCGACCTGGTCGACCCGGCCGGCATCGTCGTGCAGTCGACGACGAAGCGGCCGGACGGCATGCCGGTGGCGGACATCGGTCGGGCGGCGCTCGGCAGCACGGTGTTCCGCACGATGACCGAGGTCGTGCTGGCGATGCCCGCCAGTGTGCGTGACCAGGTGTCCGGCATCGCGGCGTCGACGTCGGACGACGTGACCCTCACGATGAGCGACGGGTCGAGCGTGGTGTGGGGGAGCCCGGACGAGTCCGCGGCGAAGGCGACGCTCTTGGCCGCCCTGGTGCAGGACCACGCGGCACGTGACAAGGGCTCGAAGGTCGAGTACGACGTGTCCGCGCCGGACAACGGCATCATCCGACCGCAGGGGTGACCGCGCGCTGCTCGGGCGCGGCGGCGACACGATCTGCGCCGTGATCGGCGACACGCGGCGTGGCGGGTCGTCAGCAGCAGGACGGCACCCGTAGCGTCGGGGCCAGCACCATTCGTAGCAGCTAGAACTCTGAACTTCAAGCACAGGTTGAGGGTTTTGACCGGAGGCCGGACAGACGTGACCACGAACCACAACTACCTCGCCGTCATCAAGGTGGTCGGTGTCGGCGGCGGCGGTGTCAACGCCGTCAACCGCATGATCGAACTCGGCCTCCGCGGCGTCGAGTTCATCGCCATCAACACCGACGCGCAGGCGCTGCTCCTCAGCGACGCCGACGTCAAGCTCGACGTGGGTCGCGAGATCACCCGCGGTCTCGGCGCCGGCGCCGACCCCGAGGTGGGCCGACGTGCCGCCGAGGACCACGCCGAGGAGATCGAGGAAGCCCTCGCCGGTGCCGACATGGTCTTCGTCACCGCCGGTGAAGGTGGTGGCACCGGGACCGGTGGCGCCCCGGTCGTCGCGCGCATCGCGAAGTCGATCGGCGCCCTGACCATCGGTGTGGTCACGAAGCCCTTCGGCTTCGAGGGCAAGCGCCGTCAGTCGCAGGCCGAGAACGGCGTCGCGAGCCTCAAGGACGAGGTCGACACTCTCATCGTCGTGCCGAACGACCGCCTGCTCGAGATCTCCGACCGCGGCATCTCCATGGTCGAGGCCTTCGCCACGGCCGACCAGGTGCTCCTCGCCGGTGTCCAGGGCATCACGGACCTCATCACGACGCCGGGCCTGATCAACCTCGACTTCGCCGACGTGAAGAGCGTCATGCAGGGTGCCGGCTCGGCGCTCATGGGCATCGGTTCCTCGAGGGGTGCCGACCGCGCGATCAAGGCGGCCGAACTCGCCGTCGCGTCGCCGCTGCTCGAAGCCTCGATCGACGGTGCACACGGCGTGCTGCTCTCGATCCAGGGCGGCTCGAACCTCGGCATCTTCGAGATCAACGACGCGGCCCGCCTGGTGCAGGAAGCCGTGCACCCCGAAGCGAACATCATCTTCGGTGCGGTCATCGACGACACCCTGGGCGACGAGGTGCGCGTCACCGTCATCGCCGCGGGCTTCGACGGTGGCGAGCCGTCGCAGCAGCAGCACCAGGAACGTCGCTCGAGCTACGTCGACCCGGACGCCGGCGCCACCGTGCCCGTCACCACCGGCTCGTCCAACCGCATCGAGGACTCCGGGCACTCGACCCCGTCCTGGGCGTCGCAGGAGCACGAGCCGCCGGCGCAGCGCGCCGCCGACCCGGCCTTCGACGACGACGACGAACTCGACGTCCCCGACTTCCTGAAGTGAGCCGTCCGCGCACGTGAGTGACGCCGACCAGCGTGAGCCGAGCCTCCCGTCCGACACCGGACCGGAGGCTCGGCCTGTGTCCGCAGCGTCCGACACCGGACTGGAGGCTCGGCCTGTGTCCGCAGCGTCCGACACCGGACTGGAGGCTCGGCTGGCGTCCGTCCGGGAGGGCATCGGCGACGCGGCTCGCGCCGCCGGCCGCTCCGTCGACGAGCTGACGCTCGTCGTCGTCACGAAGTACCACCCGGCCGCCCTGGTCCGGCAGCTCGCCGTGCTCGGCGTCACGGACGTGGGGGAGAACCGCCACCAGGAGGCGCAGGCCAAGGCCGCGGAACTCGAGGACCTCGGCCTGACCTGGCACTTCGTCGGACAACTGCAGTCGAAGAAGGCCCGGCAGGCCCGCCGGTACGCCCACGTGGTGCAGTCCCTCGACCGAGCGAGCGTCGTGGACGCCTTCGCCCCGACCGAGACCGAGCCGGACCCCCGCGTGCTCGACGGGTTCGTGCAGGTCAACCTGACTGACGACCCCGGTCGTGGCGGGGTCGCACCGGACGACGTCGACGCGCTGGCTGAGCGGGTCCTGGCCACCGGGACCCTGCGCCTCCGCGGTGTGATGGCGGTGGCGCCGCTCGACGAGGAGCCCCGCGCGGCCTTCGCCCGGCTCCGCGCGATCTCCGAGCGCGTGCGCCTGCTCGACCCCGCGGCGACGGACATGTCCGCCGGCATGAGCGGCGACTACGCCGACGCGATCGCCGAGGGCGCGACACACCTGCGGATCGGGACCGCAATCACCGGGAATCGCCCCGCCGCACCATAGCCTCGTCGCAGGGCAACAACGAGCACGACCCCCGGAGGAACCATGGCCAACCCGCTGAAGAAGACGATGGTCTACCTCGGCCTCGCCGACGAGGAACTCGACTACGAGGACGAGCAGCAGGCCGCGCCCACGCAGGCGCGCCAGCAGGCCCCGGCCGCGGCAGCGCAGCAGGAGGCCCCGGCCGCCGCGACGCCCGCTGCCGCCCCGGCCGCCGCCGCTCCCGCAGCTGCCGCCCCGGCCGCCGCACCCGCGAAGCCCCAGCACACCTCCCAGCGCGGCGCGCAGGTCACCCCGCTCCGCCGATCGCACACGACCGCACAGAAGGCGACCCCGGTCCAGGAAATGAACGAGATCCTCACCGTCCACCCGCGCGAGTACAAGGACGCCCAGTCCATCGCCGAGAGCTTCCGTGACGGCATCCCCGTCATCATCAACCTCTCGCAGATGACCGAGGGTGACGCCCGCCGGATGATCGACTTCGCCAGCGGCCTGTCGCTCGGCCTCTACGGCAAGATCGAGCGCGTCACGAACAAGGTCTTCCTGCTCTCCCCCGCGCACATCGCAGTGAGCGGTGAGCCTGCTGAGGTAGAGTCCGACATCGAGGCGAACTTCTTCGCCCAGTCCTGAGCCGCCCGCGCGGTACGGGTGCCCGACCGGCTCCCGGACGACCGCTCGGCACCCAGGCCCACCCGCCCCGTGACCGGTGCCTCCCGGCCCCGGTCACACGAGACGAGCGAGCCGAACCGTGTTCATCTTCACGATCCTCTCCTTACTCCTCACGCTGTACTTCTACGTGATGTGGGGGCGATTCATCCTCGACATCGTGCAGTCGTTCAACCGTTCATGGCGGCCGCAGCGTGCGCTGCTGGTCGTGGCGGAGTTCGTCTACACGGTCACCGACCCGCCCATCAAGGCGGTACGTCGTGTCCTGCCGCCGCTCCGGCTCGGACCCGTCGCACTCGACTTCGGATGGACGATCGTGATGCTCGTCGTGATCATCCTGCGGGTCGTCGTGCAGTCCCTGGCACTGCGCTTCATCTGATCCCGACCCCGTCGAGGGATCCGGCCGGCAGGGTCGCGACACGCGCCACGCGGGCAGCCGACACGGTTCGGAGCCGCCCTCGGTGTACGGTGGTCGGGATCGATGTCCCGCCCTGGCGGGACATTCGCACCGGGACCCCGGCTGGTACGTTCAGCACGGACGGTCCAGCAGGGCCCCCGGTTCCACACGTTCAGCAGTTCTATTGAGGTGACGGCAATGGCTTTGACGCCGGAAGACGTAGTCAACAAGCGGTTCCAGCCGACCAAGTTCCGCGAGGGCTACGACCAGGACGAGGTCGACGACTTCCTCGACGAGATCGTGGCCGAGCTGCGTCGCCTGAACCAGGAGAACGAGGAGCTGCGTCAGCGCCTCGAGTCGGCCGGATCCGCTCCGTCGCTCGCCAAGGACGACGAGCCCGCTCCGACCCAGACGCCCGAGCCGGCCCCGGTCGCCGCCGCTCCGGAGCCCGCACCGGTCGCCGCTGCCGCCCCGGTCACCACGGTGAACCCGGACGAGGACACCGAGGGCACCACGAACCTCCTGACCCTCGCCCGTCGTCTCCACGAGGAGCACGTCCGCGAGGGCGTCGAGAAGCGCGATGCGCTCATCGCCGAGGGCCAGGCCCAGGCCGCCCGCCTCGTGTCCGAAGCCGAGGCAAAGCAGCGCCAGGTCCTTGCCGACACCGAGAACCAGAACCGCCAGCGCGTCGCGGTGCTCGACCAGGAGCGCACGCAGCTCGAGGGCAAGATCGACGAGCTCCGCACGTTCGAGCGCGACTACCGTGCGCAGCTCAAGAGCTACATCCAGAGCCAGCTCTCCGAGCTCGACTCGTCTGCCGGCACCGAGCAGTCCGGCTTCGCGCCGGCCCCGGCCTCGGCGCAGGGCTTCGGCAACTGACGTTGGACCGACCCGTCCCACGAGCGAAGGTCAGTGCACGCGCGATCGCGGCACTGGCCTTCGCCGCTGTCGTGGTGGTGACGCTCGACCAGGTCACCAAGGCACTCGTCGTGGCGAACCTGCCCGAGGGCGTCGTCGTCCCCGTGCTCGGCAACGCGCTGCAGTTCCTTTCTGTGCGGAACCCCGGTGCGGCGTTCTCCTTCGCTGTCAACATGACGTGGGTCTTCTCGCTGATCTCCGCCGCGGTCGTCGTCGCGATCGTCGTCTACGCCCGACGTATCCGGTCGATGTGGTGGGCCATCGTGCTCGGCATGCTCCTCGGCGGGGCGCTCGGCAACCTGTCCGACCGGCTGTTCCGTGAACCCGGCTTCGGGCGCGGACACGTCGTCGACTTCATCTCGACACCTTGGATGATGCCGGCGATCTACAACGTGGCCGATTCGTTCATCTGCGTGAGCATGGTCGTCTTCGTGCTGCTCGTGATCCTCGGGGTGAACCTGGACGGGACGCGGGCCGTCTCCGAGAAGCAGCAGCGCGCGATGACCGAGGCTTCTGCGACCGACGTTGCGGGCTCCGCCGCGACGGGGTCCGGCGCTGCGGCTCCCGAGTCGGGGACCGCGTCCGACGCTCCGGGCGCCAGCCGCGCCTCCCGACCGTCCGCTGACGGCCCGCTCGGCCACGACGCGACGTGAGCAACGCGACATGAGCGACGCGACGTGAGCGAGCAGCGTCAGCTGCCCGTCCCGGACGGGCTCGCCGGTGAGCGTGTCGACGCCGCCATCGCCAAGCTCCTCGGTTTCAGTCGCTCCTTCGCGGCCGACGTCGTCGCGGCGGGCGGGGTGCGGGTCGACGGCGTCGTCGCCGAGAAGTCCGACCGCCTGCACGCCGACGCGTGGCTCGAGGTCGAGTGGACCCCGAAGGAAGCCCCGCGGATCATCCCGGTGGAGGTCCCCGGCATGACGGTCGTGCACGACGACGAGGACATCGTCGTCGTCGACAAGCCCGTCGGTGTCGCCGCACACCCCTCGCCCGGCTGGGACGGGCCGACCGTGCCCGGAGGCCTCGCCGCCGCCGGCTTCACGATCGCGACGTCCGGCGCCGCCGAACGCGCCGGCATCGTGCACCGACTCGACGTCGGCACCTCCGGGTTGATGGTCGTTGCGAAGACCGAGCTGGCGTACACGCACCTGAAGCGGGCGTTCAAGGAGCGCACGGTCGAGAAGGTCTACCACGCGCTCGCGCAGGGACACCCGGACCCCACCTCCGGCACGATCGACGCCCCCATCGGGCGGCACCCCTCGAGCGACTGGAAGTTCGCGGTCACCGCGGACGGCAAGCCGAGCGTCACGCACTACGCGACCCTCGAGGCGTTCCGGTCCGCGACGCTGCTCGAGGTCCACCTCGAGACCGGCCGCACGCACCAGATCCGTGTGCACATGGCGGCGACCCGGCACCCACTGGTCGGCGACACGACGTACGGCGCCGACCCGGTGCTCGCGGAGGAGCTCGGGCTCACGCGGCAGTGGCTCGACGCGATCCGCCTCGGCTTCGCGCACCCGCGCACGGGGGAGTGGGTCGAGTTCCAGGCGTCGTACCCGGACGACCTGCAGCTGGCGCTCGACCGCATCCGCGCGGCCTGAGGAACGGGTACGACGAGCGGCCACGCCGGGCCGCGCTGCGACACGCTCGGGATCGTCGTCGGTCGCGGTTAGGCTGTCCACACCCCACCGCAGACCGTACGAACCGGAGGTTCCGTGTCGGATTCCGACTCCTTCGTCCACCTGCACGTGCACAGCGAGTACTCGATGCTCGACGGTGCCGCCAGGCTCTCGGACCTCGTGGCGGAGACCGCCGCGCAGGGCATGCCGGCCGTGGCGGTGACGGATCACGGCAACATGTTCGGCGCCTTCGAGTTCTGGAAGACCGCGAAGGCCGGCGGGGTCAAACCGATCATCGGGACAGAGGCGTACATCACGCCGCGGACCCACCGGAGCGACAAGACCCGTGTGCGCTGGGGTGACGGCGGTGGCGACGACGTGTCCGGTGCCGGTTCCTACACGCACATGACGATGTTCGCCGAGAACACGACCGGCATGCACAACCTGTTCCGGCTGTCGTCGAAGGCGTCGCTCGAGGGCTACTACTTCAAGCCGCGCATGGACATCGAGCTGCTGCAGGAGTACCACCAGGGCATCATCGCGACGACGGGCTGCCCCTCGGGAGAGATCCAGACCCGGCTGCGCCTCGGGCAGTACGACGAAGCCGTCCAGGCTGCGGCCGACTACCGGGACATCTTCGGCAAGGAGAACTACTTCGCCGAGGTCATGGACCACGGGCTCGAGATCGAACGTCGCATCATGAGCGACCTGATCCGGCTCGCCAAGGACCTGGACATCCCACTCGTGGGCACGAACGACCTGCACTACACGCACGCCCACGACGCCACGTCGCACGCCGCGCTGCTCTGCGTGCAGTCCGGGTCGACGCTGAACGACCCGAACCGCTTCAAGTTCGACGCCGACGAGTTCTACCTCAAGACCCCGGCGCAGATGCGGCACGTCTTCCGCGACAACCTCGAGGCCTGCGACAACACGCTGCTCATCGCCGAGCGGTGCAACGTCGAGTTCGACACCTCGGCGAACTACATGCCGAAGTTCCCGGTGCCCGAGGGCGAGACCGAGCACTCGTGGTTCGAGAAGGAGGTGGCGAAGGGGCTGGAGTACCGCTACCCCGGCGGCATCCCGGCCGAGGTCCAGGAGCGCGCTGACTACGAGGTCGGCATCATCAACCAGATGGGGTTCCCGGGCTACTTCCTGGTCGTCGCGGACTTCATCAACTGGTCGAAGAACAACGGCATCCGCGTCGGACCCGGCCGTGGTTCCGGCGCCGGCTCGATGGTCGCGTACGCCATGCGCATCACCGACCTCGACCCGATCCGACACGGGTTGATCTTCGAGCGCTTCCTCAACCCGGACCGGGTCTCGATGCCCGACTTCGACGTCGACTTCGACGACCGGCGCCGCGGTGAGGCGATCAAGTACGTCACCGAGAAGTACGGGTCGGAACGCGTCGCGCAGATCGTCACGTACGGCACGATCAAGGCCAAGCAGGCGCTGAAGGACTCCTCGCGCGTCCTCGGCTTCCCGTTCGGCATGGGCGAGAAGCTCACCAAGGCGATGCCGCCACCCGTGATGGGCAAGGACATCCCGCTCACCGGGATCTTCGACAAGGACCACCCGCGCTACAAGGAAGCCGTCGACGTCCGCACCGTCGTCGAGACCGACCCGGAGGCCAAGACCGTCTTCGACACGGCGCTCGGCCTCGAGGGGCTGAAGCGCCAGTGGGGCGTCCACGCCGCCGGCGTCATCATGTCGAGCGACCCGCTGATCGACATCATCCCGATCATGAAGCGGGAGCAGGACGGCCAGATCGTCACGCAGTTCGACTACCCGGCAGCGGAGTCGCTCGGCCTGATCAAGATGGACTTCCTGGGGCTCCGCAACCTCACGATCATCAGCGACGCCCTCGACAACATCAAGACCAACCGCGGCATCGACCTGGACCTCGAGCACATGGGGCTCGAGGACCCCGAGGCGTACGCGCTCCTGCAGCGCGGCGACACCCTCGGTGTCTTCCAGCTCGACGGCGGGCCCATGCGCGGCCTCCTCCGCCTGATGAAGCCGGACAACTTCGAGGACATCTCCGCACTCATCGCGCTGTACCGCCCGGGGCCCATGGGTGCGAACTCGCACACCAACTACGCGCTCCGCAAGAACGGTGAGCAGGCGATCACCCCGATCCACCCCGAGCTCGAAGAACCGCTCGCGGAGATCCTCGGCGGCACCTACGGCCTGATCATCTACCAGGAGCAGGTGATGGCGATCGCGCAGAAGGTCGCCGGCTTCTCGCTCGGCCAGGCGGACATCCTGCGCCGCGCCATGGGCAAGAAGAAGAAGTCCGAGCTGGACAAGCAGTACGCGGGCTTCCACCAGGGCATGATCGACAATGGCTACGGCGAAGCGGCGATCAAGACGCTGTGGGACATCCTGCTGCCGTTCTCGGACTACGCGTTCAACAAGGCGCACTCTGCCGCGTACGGCGTGGTCTCGTTCTGGACCGCGTACCTGAAGGCCCACTACCCGGCCGAGTACATGGCCGCCCTGCTCACCAGCGTCGGCGACGCCCGCGACAAGCTCGCGCTGTACCTCAACGAGTGCCGCCGGATGGGCATCAAGGTCATGCCGCCGGACGTCAACGAGTCCATCGGGTTCTTCGCCGCCGTCGGCGACGACATCCGCTTCGGCATGGGCGCGATCCGGAACGTCGGCTTCAACGTCGTCGACGACATCGTCGCCGCCCGCCAGGAGAAGGGCGCGTTCGAGTCCTTCCACGACTTCCTGAGGAAGATCCCGATCTCGTCCGCGAACAAGCGGACGGTCGAGTCGCTCATCAAGGCCGGTGCTTTCGACGGTTTCGGGGACAGCCGCCGTGCCCTGGTCGAGATCCACGAGGGCGCGGTCGAAGCCGCGGTGAAGGTCAAGCGCGACGAGCTCCACGGCAACGTCGGCTTCGACTTCGACTCGCTGTTCGCCGAGGTCGCCGAGGAGCACCCGGCATCCCTCACGGTGTCGCAGGTCCCGGAGCGACCGGAGTGGTCCAAGCGCGACAAGCTGGCGTTCGAGCGGGACATGCTCGGGCTCTACGTCTCCGACCACCCGCTGGCCGGGCTCGAGATCGAGCTCGCCAAGCACCAGTCGGTCACCATCGCGGACCTGCTCGTCGCCGACGACTCCATCGAAGGTGAGACGGTCACCGTCGCCGGACTGCTGACCAGCGTGCAGCACCGGGTGGCGAAGACCAGCGGCAACCCGTACGGCATCGTCGACATCGAGGACTTCGGCGGGCAGATCGGCGTCATGTTCCTGGGCAAGACCTACCAGGAGTTCGGGCCGTCACTCGTGCCGGACTCGATCGTCGTCCTGCGCGGCCGGGTCAACGTCCGCGACGACGGCAAGGCGCTGCACGCGGTGAGCATGTTCCAGCCGAACGTCGGCGACGCGATGGGGTCGGGGCCGCTGACCCTGTCCCTGCCCGAGCGGCAGGCGACCACCCGGACGGTGACCGAACTGGCCGCAGTCCTCGGACGACACCAGGGCGACACCGAGGTGCGGTTGAAGCTCCTCAAGGACGACGTGGCCCGGACCTTCGAGCTGCCCTTCCCGGTGAACCTGACGCCGGACCTGTTCGGGGAGCTGAAGAGCCTGCTCGGGCCGCGCTGCCTCGTGTAGCGCCGGGGACGGACGTGACGGGAGGCCCGTGGCGGGTTCGCCACGGGCCTCCCGTCACGTCGTGGCGTGCCTCCGGGGGGTCTCCGCGTCAGGTGCCGCGGTGGGGAGCCTGCCTCAGGCTCCCCGCCGGCCGGTGACGGCGCGGAGACGCGCCACGATCCGTGGGTTGCGTGCGCCGAGGGAGAGCGCCGTGAGGCGGCGGAACGACACCGTGGAACGGTGCACCAGCAAGCCCGTGGCCTCCGCGATGTCGGTCACCGCCTGCCAGCGCGCGCGCAGGGCGGAAGGGTCGATCTCGGTCTCGGCGACCACCTCGACGAGACGCACCAGGTCCGCGGCACCGGTCCAGGCGGTGCTGCGGTTCTCGTAGCGGCGCAGCAGCCGGTCGAGGGCCGAGGCACGGTGGTTCTCGACCGCGTGCGCCCACCGGGCGTCCTGGGCCACCGGGTCGACGAGGAGCCACCGTGGCGCGTTCGCGTTCAGCGCTGAGAGCTGAGCGAACGTCGTCAGCGCGCCGAGGGCCACGGCGATGTCGAACACCTGGCGGGGTCGACCGCCGACCGCGATCGCCACGCCGGGGAGTTCCTGACGTGCTCGCCGGATCTGCTTCGACGACACGACCACGGTGACGACCACGTGGTCGGGGGCGGCGGCGAGCACCGCGCGGACGCGTGCGAGCACCTCGTCGGAGAGGTCCAGGGGGACGTGCAGCGCGACGCGGACGACGTCGTCGTCGGGCAGGAACGTGTCGGCGAAGACGTCCACGGCGTCACGGTACCGCGCCAGGAACAGTGCGAGGGCGCCGGCGTAGAACGGGTACCGCTCGAGCAGGATCCGCTCGTGTTCGAGTCGGAGCGACGGTCCTCGGTCGCCGCTGAAGCTCGTCGACCCGGCGTGCAGGACGAGTGCCCGGTTGGCGAGCACCGCGGTGAAGCCGTGCTCGTTGATGCGGAGACAGAAGTCGTTCTCCTCGCCGTAGCCGGGGGAGAACACCTCGTCGAAGAGCCCGAACCGGTCGACCATCTCCCGACGGATGAGGAAGCAGAACCCCATCGCCACGGGGGCGACGGTGAAGCGGGGCAGGAGGTACTTCGTCCGGCCGTGGAGCTCGCGGGTCCGCCGTGGAGCGATCGTCGACCGGGGGTTGCGGCGCGCGAACGGGTAGGACGCGATCGTCGCGTTGTCGCTTCGCGCGCAGACGACGCCGATCGTGTCATCCGAGCCGAGGACGGCGGTCATCTCGTCGAGGAAGCCGGGCATCGGCACCGTGTCACTGTTGAGGAGCAACACGTCGTTGCCGGTCTGGTCGAGTTCCAGGACGGCACGGTTGCAGTTCCCGACGAAGCCCAGGTTCGCTTCGTTCCGGACGTACTCGAAGCCCGGGTGCTCGCCGACGAGCTCCAGCAGGCGTCGCTCGACGGCGTCGACGTTCGGTCCGACGTCGTTCGCGAGCAGCACACGGTCGCGCTCGAAGTCGACCGTGTCGAGCAGGGCCTCGATGCAGCGTTCGAGGCCGGGCAGGTCGTCGTAGACCGGGACGACGATCGTCACCGGTCGGCGGTGCTCGCTCATCGGCCGGTCACCCTGCGCACCACCGCGGCCGGTCGGGACAGCAGTCGACCGACGGCGCCGGAGCGGCTCCGGAGGCGGGAGGCCAGCAGGCCAGCGGCAGCACGGGCGCTCGTCGCGCCGAGGGACGAGTACGCAGCGGGCAACTCGAACCAGTAGCGGGCCACCTGGGGGAGCCGGTAGCCCTCCGTGCCCACCAGGGCGGTGAGCCGGGCGATCGCGGCGGCGTTGTCGTGTCCGGAGCCCGTGACGGCGGCGAGCCGGTCCGGGGCAGCCGCACCGTGCCTCCTGGCCGTGGCGGGGTCCGACGCGTAGTCGGCCAGTGCCGCGGCCAGCCCGGCGGTGTCGTCAGCATCGAACAGGGCGCCGGTGACGCCGGGGTCGACGAGCTCGGCGCTCCCGCCCTCCCGTGTCGCGATCACGGGCTTGCCGAGGGCCATGTACTCGGCCGTGGTCCGACCGAAGGCCTCGATCGTCGACGCCGTCACGCACACGTCAGCTGCGTCGATGTAGGGGGCCGGCGCGTTCTGCTCGCCGGTGAAGACGACGTGGTCGGCGACGCCGAGTTCGCGCGCGCGTGCCGTCAATCGCTGGTCCTCGCCGGGCTGCTTCCAACTGCCGACGAAGCAGACGCTCGCGGTGATGTCGCGGTCACGGAGCAGGCCGAGCGCCTCGATCACCCGGTGCTGGCCCTTCGATGGCTCCACGCGGCCGACGACGACGATGCGGAGGCCCGGGTCGGCCTGGGGGAACGGCTGCACGGACGGCTCGGCAGCGCGCGTGGCGTCGAGCCGGGCGACGTCGACCGACGGGTACGCGATCGAGATCTCCTCTGCGGGCATGTAGCGGGCCAGGTGGTCACGCATGGCGCCGGAGTTCGTCACGACCGCGCCGGCGAGCAGGCCGATGTCGCCGAGGGTCGCGGCCCGTCCGGTCTGGAAGTGCAGACCGTGGTCGAGGTCGCCGTACTCGCGGACGAACCAGGCCTGGGGGATCCCGAGCACGGCGGCGGCGAAGGAGGCCCACGGCGCGACCAGGGTGTTGGTGACGACCAGGTCCGGTCGCTGACGCTCGTAGTGGCGGATGATCGCGCTCACCGCCGCGTAGTCGACGGTCGCGAACGCGGCACGTTCGGCCGCGGGGGCCGGTTGCGGGCTCGGCACGGCCCACCCGCGGTACCGGAAGGCGTCGTACTGCCAGCCGCGTTCGTCGAGCGCCTCGATGAACTTGCCGCGGGGTGCCTTCGTGACGAAGTGCGGGGTGAAGTCGGGGTCGGTCGCCGCCCAGTCCTCGACGAAACGGAGGAGGGACCGCTCTGCGCCGCCGAGGTTCACCGGCGCGGTGGAGTGGTTGGCGAAGCTGACGAGCACCTGTCGACACTACTGGATTCACCGACAGTTCTTCAGGAATCCATCAGATCGCCGTTCCGCCGGCATTGCGATCCGTGCCTGATCGGGGCTGTCTGCGGCACTGTGCGAGAATGTCTCGTCCCCGAACCTGCACCAGGAGCGCTCCGTTGCGCCCCGGAGGAGTCAGCAACCGAAGCATGACGTACTTCAACGACCTGATGGCGTCGCGCGAACTGCTGGCCAACCTCACCGCACGCGAGGTCAAGGGCAAGTACCGGCGCACCGTCTTCGGGCAGCTGTGGTCATTGATCAACCCGCTCGCGACGATGCTGATCTACACGATCGTGTACTCGTTCATCTTCCGGGCACGGCTCGAGGTCGGGGACCCGAGCGGTCTGCAGATCTACCCGCTCTGGCTCATGTGCGGACTGCTCCCGTGGATCTTCGCCCGCAACGTGATCAACGCCGGGATGACGTCGATCGTCGCGAACGGCTCGCTCATCAAGAAGGTCTACTTCCCGCGGATGACGCTGCCGCTCGCAGCCGTCGGTTCATTCGGGTTCACGTGGCTCGTCGAGATGGGCGTCCTGCTCATCGCACTGGCGGTCTTCGGATCGAAGTGGTTCGTGTTCCTGCCCGTCATCGCCCTGACCATGGTCTTCCTCGCCATGTTCTCCGCCGGGATCGGACTCATCCTCTCGATCGTCAACGTCCACTTCCGCGACATGCAGCACCTGGTGGGCATCGGCCTGCAGATGTGGATGTACCTGTCGCCGATCATCTACCCCCTGTCGCTCGTCCAGAACGCTGCGGACAAGGCCGGGCACCCGTGGATCATCACGGTCTACAAGCTCAACCCGATCGAGCGGTTCTCCGAGGTCTTCCGCAACCTCATGTACGACAACCGACTGCCGGAATGGGGCGACCTGGTCGCGTGCGCACTCGCCGGGTGCGTCTCGCTCGCGATCGGCTACGTCGTCTTCTCCCGCAACGAGAAGAAGTTGGCCGAACTCCTGTGAACGATGCTGCTGTCACCGTCGAGAACGTCTCCAAGCGCTTCCGGATGTACCACGAGCGGAACGACTCGCTGAAGAGCATGGTCATGCGTGGCAAGAAGTCCGTGCACGAGGACTTCTGGGCACTCAAGGACGTCTCGTTCGAAGTGCCGCAGGGCACGACCTTCGGCCTCATCGGCAAGAACGGGTCCGGCAAGTCGACCCTGCTGAAGTGCCTGGCGAAGATCCTGTGGCCGGAGGAGGGCTCGATCACCGCCCGCGGCAAGCAGGCGTCGCTGCTCGAGGTCGGCTCCGGCTTCCACCCGGAGCTCTCCGGCCGGGAGAACGTCTTCCTCAACGGTTCGATCCTCGGGATGAGCCGGAAGGAAGTGACGCGGAAGTTCGACGAGATCGTGTCGTTCTCGGGCGTCGGCCACTTCATCGACCAGCCGGTGAAGAACTACTCCTCGGGCATGTACGTCCGACTCGGGTTCTCCGTCGCCGTCGCCGTCACGCCGGACGTCCTGGTCGTCGACGAGGTCCTGGCGGTCGGGGACGCGACGTTCCAGAAGCGGTGCCGCACGAAGTTCAAGGAGATGAAGGCAGAGGGCCGCACGGTCATCCTCGTCTCCCACTCGATGGCGACCGTGAAGGACATGTGCGACGAGGTCGCCTGGCTGAACGAGGGCGAGCTCCAGCAGATCGGCAAGACGGAGGACGTCGTGGCCGCTTACAACGAAACTGTCTGACCCGATCCACGAGATCGGCGGCGTGCCACCACGCCCGACCAATGGAGGTACCTCGATGTCCGCAGGGCAGAGCGAGAATCATGAGTTCCTGATCAGCGCGGTCGTCGCGGTGTACAACGTCGAGCGGTACCTGCCGGCGTTCCTCCGTTCTCTCGAGACCCAGACGTTCGGCGTCGAGAACGTCCAGCTGATCCTGGTCGACGACGGCTCGACCGACAACGGCCTCGCGGTGCTGCATGAGTGGGCCGCCAGCCGTCCTGGCCACGTCGAGGTACTCACGCAGCCGAACGCCTGGGTCGCCGAGGCCCGGAACACTGGTCTGGAGCGGGTCCGCGGCGAATGGGTGACGTTCACCGATCCGGACGACGTCCTGGAGCCGGACTACTTCAGCGAGGTCGCGAAGTTCATCGGCCTCTACGGCGATGCTCAGCGGGAGGACCCCGTGAACCTGCTCGCTGCTCACCAGATGCGGTTGATGGAGGATGGTGAGATCCGGGACAACCATCCCCAGCGGCGCAAGTTCGGCCTCGGGTCTCGGATCGTCAACCTCCACGCCGATCCGATCATCCAGCTCAGCGTGAACAGCTCGTTCATGCGGACGGAGTTCGTCCGCGAACACGGCCTTCGGTTCGACGACCGGGTGCGCCCGAACTTCGAGGACGGTCACTTCATCGCGAAGTACATGTTGGCCACCAAGAGCAACCACATGGGACTCATGGCGTCCGCGAAGTACCTCTACCGAGTGAGGGGCGACGGGACGTCCCTCATCGAGAAGAGCTTCCGTCTGCGCGAGAAGTACACGAACGTCCTCGAGTACGGCTACCTGGACGCGCTCGAAACAGCTCAAGCACAGCTCGGTTCCATCCCACGGTGGCTGCAGAACACCGTGCTGTACGACTTGTTCTGGTACTACAAGGAACAACTCGCCGTGCAATCGCTCTCGGCGAGCGCGCCAGTGGAAGTGCTCCCGCGGTTCCATGAACTCGCACAGCGCATCCGCTCCCTGCTCGATGACGACGCCATCCGCAGTTTCGACCTCATGTGGGTCGACTTCCCCGTCCGCGAGGCGTTCCGCCGAGGCTACGAGCCCGCTCCGATCCGACACGACTACGTCCGCTTGTCCGGGGTCGACGAAGGTCGACAGCTGGTCAAGATCTCGTACTGGTTCTCCGGGAATCTGCCGACGGAACACTTCGAAGTGGACGGAGTCGAGGCAAGTGCGCAGCATGAGACTGTGCGCGACTACGAGTTCTACGGTCGTGTGCTCATCCGGGAGCGTCACATCTGGCTCGCTCGGGGACTCCGGACCAAGATCATCCTCGACGGAGTCATGATGCGCGTCGCGCGCGGCGACGACCTCGGGCATCCCGAGGGGTTGTCGAATCGCCAGATCAACCCGCTCATCATGCGCCAGCGGAGGCATGTGAGCGCGCGGTACGCTCCTGACGAAGACGGGCTCCTCGCTCATGCGAAGGGTCGAGCCCGCGCCAGCCTGCGTCGTGCCCGGGTCGCCGTCGGCAAGACGAACCTGTACGACGAGGCGCTCGAGTTCGCCCTTCGGAGCCGATCGACTCGGAGGAAGTACCTCCACGCCTGGGCGTTCATGGACCGCGACACGGACGCGAACGACAACGCGGAGCACCTGTACCGATGGGTGCGTGAGAACCGGCCGGAGATCAACGCGTGGTTCGTCCTCAAGAGGGACTCGAACGACTGGGACCGCCTGGAACGGGAGGGGTTCCGGCTCGTCGCGCACGGCACGTGGGAGTGGAAGCTCCTGATGTTGCACGCCGATCACCTGGCGTCGTCTCATGCCGACGTCTACGTGACGCAGCCGCTTCCGCAGCGCCGGTACGGACGTTCACGCTTCAAGTACACCTTCCTGCAGCACGGCGTCATCCACAACGACCTCTCTCGGTGGCTGAGCTGGAAGCAGATCGACGTACTCGTCACGACGACCCCGGCGGAGTACCGGGCGATCGCCGGACCGGGGCCTTACTCGTTCTCATCCCACGAGGTCGCACTGACCGGACTCCCTCGGCACGACAGCTTGCTCGCGAAACGGCGGGCGGTGGGGGCGGCGGACCGGGACATCATCCTGGTGATGCCGACTTGGCGGCAGAACCTGCTCGGGGAACGCGTGGAAGGCTCGAACGAGCGGAAGAAGCTCGCGAATTTCCGGAACAGTGAGTACGCAGAGCAGTACCGGGCGCTCCTCGGATCTCCTCGGCTCGAGGCACTCGCCCGCGAGTCCGGGAAGACCCTCGCGTTCATGCCGCACCCCAACATGCGCGTGTACCTCGCCGAGTTCGATCTGCCCGATCATGTCCGTCTCCTCGACTTCTCCAAGGACGGGGTGCAGGACGTCCTGGCCCGGACGGCGGCGTTCGTCACGGATTACTCGTCACTCGCTTTCGACGCCGCTTTCCTGGACATCCCACTCGCGTACTTCCAGTTCGACAAGGAGGCGTTCTTCGACGGGCAGCACGTCGGACGCCCGGGGTACTTCGATTACGACGCTCACGGCTTCGGACCTGTCGTCCGAGGCGTGGACGATGTCATCGATGCCCTCACCCACCTCAGCAACGAGGCGTACGAGTCGCCCGTCGAGTACCGCCAGCGCACGGCTGAGACGTTCACGACACGTGACGGGCGCTCCAGCGAGCGCGTCGTCGACGCGATGCGTGCGCTCGGCGACTGAAACGTCGAGTCATCGGACGGGTGCTCGCCTGACCCGCCCGTCGATCGCAGTCGGCGAGCGGGACGGACGCCATCCTCAGGCCGCTCGTCGTGAGCGCCGTCGTGTGGCGCCGGCCAGGGCACCGAGGTCTCCTTCGAGTCGACGCCGTAGGGCCCGGCCCACCGGTCGCTCGACGTAGCGGCTCACGACGTATGCCACTCCGCAGAGGAGAACGGTGGTGACCCCCGTGGCTGCCCACCTTCCCTCGACTGGCTCCATCGCGTGGATCATCAGGACCCCGATGTTCTGGTGCAGGAGGTAGAGCGGGTACGTCAGCGCGCCGAGCGTGGTGAGCCAGCGCCCGCTGACGCGACTCAGCGGAGTGAGTGTGACCAGAACCACCACGCCCACGCAAGCCAACCCCATGACGGTCTCGGCCGTCGAGGACATCGATGAGTCGGTGTTCCGCGCGATGCTGGCGCCGATGTTCGGTGTCGAGGCCGCGACCGCGAAGGCGGTGTCGAACGCGAGCACCAGCCACGCGATCGAGTTCGACCCGTACCTGTAGATGCAGAAGACGGCCATCCCGGCTGCGAACAACGGTGCGTGTGGTGCGATCAACGTCGTGGCGAGGAGATCTGAACCGGTGAGCTGCGCAAGGGCGGCAACGACCGGCCAAGCGAGAGCGAACGCGAGGAGGACCGAGGGGGCGGGCTTGAAGAGCAGGAGTACGCCGACGATGACGTAGAAGTGCAGCTCGATCCACAGGGTCCAGTACACGGGATCGACGTCCCCGACGCCGAAAGCCGGGTGCAGCATCGTCAGGTTGACGAGGACTTGCCGCAGGTCGACCGGGTGCCCGGGCGCCGCAACAGCCACGACGACGGCCGTCGAGAGCACGCCGAGCCAGTAAGCGGGGTAGAGCCGACTGATCCGGGAAGCGACGAATGCACCAGCGCTTCGTCCGAGTCCACTCATCAGGATCACGAACCCACTGATCACGAAGAAGAGGTCGACTCCGAAGGCTCCGTACTTGGCGAAGCGGAAGACCTCCGGGCCGACGCTGCTGACGGGCGCACCGAGGCCCGGTTCAGGGAAGGCCAGGTAGTGGTAGGCGACCACCGCGAGAGCCGCGGCGAAGCGGAGCCCGTCCAACAGGGAGAACCGCTCCACTCGAGACGGAGTGGCGGCTTGGAGTTCGACCATCGACGAGTTGCGCCTTTGCTGCAGAGTTCGGACGAGTGCGCGGTGCTCGGCAGACCCAAGACCCAGCACATCCTAAGGTTGGGCGGGGTTCCACGCGAGTCATCGAGGAGTGGTGTGAACAAGAAGCTGTCGGTCGTCGTCCCCAGTCGTGACGCCGCGCCCTGGGTGGGCGAACTGCTCGAGAGCGTGCTCGCGCAAGGCATCGTCGATTGCGAGGTCCTCGTCGTTGACAACGGTTCAACTGACGGCACAGCGGAGCTGGTGACGCAGTTCGCCGCCGCCGACAGCCGCGTCCGCCTCGTGCAGTCTGATGCCACCTCTGCCGGAGCTGCGCGGAACGAAGGGATCGCTGCTGCGTCGGGCGAGTACCTGGTGTTCGCCGACTCGGACGACATCGTTCCCGATGGTGCGTACCAGGTGATGCTCGATGCGCTGGACGCGAGTGGCTCGGACATGGTGATCGGGGACCACCTGAAGTTCTCGCCAACGGCGACGTGGAGCCCGACGGCACGGTGGCAAGCGTTCGACGGCCTGCGTACTGCTGTGTTGCCTGACGACGCAACCGCGCTCCTCACCGGCCGGGCTTGCTGGAACCGCATGATCCGGCGAACGTTCTGGGACCGAGTCGGGCTGTGCTTCCCCGAGATCGCAAGCGTGGACGACATCGAACCGATGACGCGGGCATTCGTGAACGCGAGTCGTGTAGACGTCGTGCCCGATCAGGTGTACTTGTACCGGGATCGAAGCGACGGTTCGTCCATCTCCCAGAACGCGGACGCTCACGCGACGGTTCTCTACCTGGAGCAGGAACTCGCCTGTGCGCGACTCGTGGAGAATCGACCGGCGGTCAGGCAGCAACACGCCGAGATGGTGTTCGACGCGGACGGCTGGGCACATCTCGCCCGCTTCGTCGCATCTGGCCCGTCTGACGTCGACATCGCGGCGGTGGACGCCGCTTTGACGGGACTCGTCCAGGCCCTGCCGGGCACCGCCCTGGCGAAGGCAGCTCCCGCCCGGCGGCTGCTGTGGGATCTCGTCCTCTCCGGACAATGGAGCGCGGCCAGTGAGTTCGTCATCGCGGTCCAGTCCGGGGACGGACTCCGTCGCCTTGATGCCTGGCGCAGCGCGCTGTTGACGCTCCGGAACGATGCATCCCCACACACGACGCTCGGCTCGTTGGTGGAACAGGGCCTGATGTCGACTCTCGTGAACGATGCCGACGCAGTACCGCGAAATTGGCTCGAACAAGCCGTGCAAGAGCTTCGGACACTACCGTCCGCCCGCACGGAACCAGGTCTCCTATCGGCCATGGCGGACGCAGTCGCCCGAGGAGACGTCGAGACCGTCGCAGCGGTGTCAGGTCTCCGACACTTCGTGCCACTCACCGTGCGGTACGCCACGCCCACCGAGACCGGGTTGGAAGTGGGCGGCGACCTACCGGCTGATCGAGCGGTCCCACAATTCTCACTCGTGCTCCAAGCCGGTCCGGAGGAACTCTCCGTACCCGTCATGACGACATCCGGTTCGTGGCGTGCGACGATCGAGGCCGGGCGGCTGGGAAGCGGCCGCTGGACCGTCGGCGTCGGGGCCGCCGGAATCGAGGTCGAGTTCCCGGTCGTGACCGGACGCATGCCGCTTCCGCCGATCGGGGAGGCATTCCCGATACAACCGCTCGCCGACCGGAAGAACGGCTGGCGATTCCTCGTGGATCGACGCATTCCTCGTCGCCGAGGTCTCGCATCTTTACTCGCACGGGCGGGTCGCAAACTCAGGTGACGTGGCGCACTGGTCAGCTGCGTGTCCCACAATGGTCACGTGCGGCGTTTCCTGACTTTCGGCTCCGCCTTCGTCGTCCTCGTGACATTGCTCCTGGCCGGTGACGTTCTTCCGGTGTTCGACCCGCCGCAAGCCGAACCGCGGGCCGCGGACCGGGCCCGGGCTGAGCCGCTGCGAGTCGCCGTCGTGGGCGATTCACTCAGCGCTGGGCGATCGCTGTTCCTCGGGAACGGACTGGACGACGAGTCTTGGATGACGTACGCCGAAGGCGACGGGATCGAGTTCGTCGGCGGATGGGCTCGCTCGGGTGCTCTTCCCGGCCAGATGGCGTCGGCAGTGCAACCCATCGCCGGTGTCGACGTCCTCGTGATCCTGGCGGGAACGAACGCCGTGCGGACAGGGAAGACGATGGCCGAGGAAGCGACCTACTACGACCAGATTGCATCGACGATCCGGCCGGGGGCGGTGCTCGTGTCGGCGATCCCGCCGTACCGGACGCATGAGCCCGCCGCTCTCGCTTACAACACCGCCCTCCGGGCCTTCACGGAGGACCACGGTTGGATGTGGGCTGACCCGTGGCGTGGTGCCCGCGATGGTGATGACTGGGTCGAGGGATTCAGTGTGGACGGCATGCACCCCGCGGGCCCCGAACAATACGCTGTCCTCGGGGAGTCCTTCCGCCGGATCATCCTGCAGATCCGGCCGATGTTGTCAGCGCGAGGCTGAAGCAGCAGCGCAGACGTCGTCGAGCAACTCCGCGTACCGCCTTGACCGTGCGAACGGCGCCAGCCGCTGGCTGAACTCCGCAGTTCCCTCGGAACTGACACCGGGCTCACGGAGCAACGCAGCCAGCGACCCCGCCGCATCACCCGTGTCGAACCACCGGATCCACCCCTCGTCCCCGAACTCCGCTCGCAGGTGCGCCTCGTCCGGCAGCACCGCGGGGACGCCGAACGACGCCGCCAGGTGCAGGCTGCCGGAGTTGAGCACGCGCCGGTAGGGGAACACCGCGGTGTCCGCTGCGCGAAACCATCGCTGGACGTCGACGTCGTCGACGTGGTCGTGCTCGCGGACGGCGCGGAGGTCGTCGCCGAGGAGCCGGTCGATCTCGACCCGATCCTCGTCCGACGTCCGGCCGGCGAGCAGCAGCACGGGGCGCTTGTCGGCGGGCAGGCGTCGGACGGCGTCGACGAGCACGTCGAGGCCCTTGTAGGGGCGCATCTGCCCGAACGCCAGGACGGCGTGGTCGTCGGGCTCGAGGCCGAATGACGCGCGAGCGTCGTCCCGCGTCATCGAACTCGGGTAGACGCCCTGGTAGCTCGGGTGCGGGATGTGCACGACTCGAGCCGGGTCGAGCGAGTAGTGCGGTGCCACCGCCGCAGCGGTCGCGACGTTCATCACGTGCACGGCGTCGGCGACCTCGGCCAGGTACCGATCCAGCTCGACTTCGAGGTCGAGGTGCCGGGCGTCGTGGGGCAGGATGTTGTGCACGGTCCAGACGAGCCGGGTGCCACGTTCGCGCGCCGCGTCGACTGCGGAGCGGAAGCGGTCGAGCCGGACCCGTGCTGCGTCGAGGTCGTCGTCGGCACGCTGCGCGATCGGCGCGGTCCAGTGCATGTGGAAGACGTCGCCGGCGCCGAGTCGGCCGAGGTGCTGCTCGAGCACCTCGAGCCGGAGGCTCTCGCGGACGTGCCACCTCCGCGCGCGTGGCGCGAGCAGCATGAGGTTCAGGTAGGGGTTGTCGCGGTAGGCGGGGAACACCGCGAGCTGGCGATCGGACACCGCCCGATCCTACGGGCGACGGTCAGTCGAGCGTGGCGACGATGTGTTCGGCTTCGTGCAGGACCGAGCAGAACGCCAGTCCGTCGAGGCCGAGTGCATCGCGCTTGCTGATGACCGCACCGCAGACGACGCACTGGGTCGTGGAGTTCGACCGGATCACATCGGAGAGGAGCGACATGCTTCGATGATGCGCGCCCGAGGTGAACGGGAGACATCAGAGTCCTCGGAACGCGGTGAACGTCTGACAAGCCCGCGTTCAGGGGACGGGTGCCAGTGCCGTGACGACCGCCTCCGCGCTGGGCTCCGCCACGACGACCGCGAAGTCCCCGTCCGCCACACGCTCTCCCGCGGCGAGCCACACGGCGTTGCGAGCCCCCGGCTGCGGTACCCAGGACGAATCGCTCCCGGCGACGAGCACGGTCACGTCGTCGAGCCCACTGGCCCCCCGGTACCAGGACGTCGGCATGTCGACCTGCACGGCATGTCCCGCGCTCTCCAGCGCACCGACGAGCGCGGTCACGTCCGCGGGTCGGGTCCCGTCGTGCTTCAGCGCGACCCGGAAACCCGTGGCGCCCGGCTCGCGGACGACGACCGGCCGCGACGACCGCACCATCACGGCGTGTCCCTTGGGCAGGCCCGGCTCGACTCCGAGGTACTGGAGCCCAACGCCCTCGTACCGGTCGGCCGCATCGGCGTCCGGGTAGCGCCCGCGCCACCGCTCGTCGAACACGCGGCGGTTCTCGATCCGCGCGTCGTCCCGTCCCGGTGTCCGGCTCTCGTGGTGGACGACGACCGAGGCCGGTTCGACGACGAACGCGGCCCCCGGCTCGGCGGTGGCGAGGGCGCGCAGACACAGGTCCACGTCCTCCAGCCCGTTCGCGTAGACGGGGTCGAAGCCGTGCCAGCGGATCAGGTCGTCGGCCCGGAAGGCCGCGGCCGCCGCGGTGATCGCCGTGAACCGCCGGGAGGCCGGGGTCCGGAACGCACGGTCCGCGTCGTACCGCGGGTGGTCGGCGAGGAAGTGCCACGGCAGGACCTTGTCGCCGCCGAAGACGGTGCCGGCGGCCTGGACGACACCGTCCGGGTAGACGAGGAGCGGTTGGACACCGAGGACCGTCGGGTCGTCGAGCGCCGTGACGAGGGGTCGGAGCCAGCCGGGTGTCACCTCGGTGTCGTTGTTGAGCATCACGACGGCCGCGCCGGTGGTGCGTGCGAGTCCGAGGTCGCTGCCGAGCGCGAAGTTGCGGTTCCGGTCCTCCCGCTGGAGCACCACCCGCGGGTCGCCGCGGAACCAGGCGTCGAGGACGGCGGAGACCGAGCGCGGTGAGCCGTTGTCGACGACCACCACCTCGACGTCGTCGCCGTCGTGGTCGGCGGCGCCGAGCACGGTGTCGACGGCCCGCCGGGTCATCGTCCAGTCGCGGAAGACCGGCATCACGACCGACACCCGGTCACGCACCCGGTCGGGGGCGGCCGCGGCGAGAGCGTCCCAGTCGATGCGGTGCCGCGCGAGCGCGACCTCCTGCCACGAGGCCGGCTGGCCCGACGAGACACGGCGGGGGTCGCGGACGTTGTCGTAGTCCACCCCGATCACCGGGACGTACTCGGGGACCGCAGCGTGTGCTGCGATGCGGAGCAGCCACTCCCAGTCGATCCACCGGCGCAGGTCCTCGTCGAAGGGGCCGACGGCGTCGGCGACGTCACGACGCACCACGAGGGCGTTGAGGTCGATGAAGTTGCCGGCGAGCAGGTCCTCGCGGGTGCCGTCCTCGCCGCGGAACGTCTCGACCGGGGCGGTGGCGTCATCGGCGTTGTTCGCCCCGGTCATCCGGAGCCCCGTGTGCACACCGGGTGCGTCGCCCTCGAGCAGGGCCGCGAGGGCGGCGCTGAGGTGCTGCGGACGCCAGGTGTTGTCGGCGTCGAGGAAGGCGATGAACGAGCCGGTCGCGGCGGCCAGTCCGGTGTTCCGTGCCGCGGCGGCTCCGCCGTTCTCCCGTTCCAGCAGCCGGATGCGCGCATCGCCGGCGGCACGGGCGCGGACGACGTCGACGGTGTCGTCGCCCGACCCGTCGTCGACGACCAGGAGCTCCCAGGTGGTGTGCTCCTGGGCGAGGACCGAGTCGATCGCTGCGCCGACGACGTCGGCCCGTCGGTACACCGGCAGCACGACGGAGACGAGCGGCTGCTCGGCGTCGCGGCGGGCGTCCCCACGTGGGTAGCGCGCCGACAGGTCGAGCGTCTCGGGCCCGTCCCAGGACGACCGGTAGCGACGGCGCGTCCGGTGCTGGGCGGCGGCGAACTCGCGAGCGCCCTGCATCGCGGCGGCGCGTGCGGCTCCCCAGGTCGGTGCCGGGCCACGACGGCCGGGAGGCACGGGGAGCGCGGTCGCGTCCGTCGCGTTCCGCAGGAACTGACGCAGTGCATCGAGGGTGGACGCCGGGCGGTGCGGCGCCGGCACCGAGGCGGCGTACACGCCGGCGTCGAAGAGCGGTCCGGTCTGGAAGAGCTCCGGTCCCTCCTGGTGCAGCGCGTCGTACCAGGACATCGCGGGTGCCGGCTGGTGCTCGCGCATCCACTCGTGCTCGATGAGCGGGCTGAGCGACAGACCCCGCTGCCCGTCGTTGTGGACGTAGAAGGCGGTCGCTTCCTCGTCGGTCGCGAAGGTCCGTCCCGTCTGCGCCTCGAGGTACTCGCGGTCGAGCACGCCGAACTCGGCGATGCGTCGTGCCCAGCGGTCGAGTCGGTCGGCGACGGTCAGGGGCTTCTCGGGCCCCCGCAGTTGCCGGGCGAACCGCCGTGCGACCCGGCCGATGCCCCCACGGTCGGCCATCAGCGGCGACCCGGCAGACGCGAGGCGACCTTGGCGATCGCCTGTCCGGTGCGGAACGACCGGCTGCCGCGCAGGTCGTCGAGCTCGCGGCGCAGTCGTCCGACCTCGTCGGAGTCGCTGTCCGCGACGACGTCGGCGGCGGTGACGTCGAGGGGCAGCAGGGCCGACCACCGTTCCTCGAGCGCCGCCGACCGGTCTGCGAGCGGAGCGGCGATCCGGGCGTCGAGGCCCGCCCGCGCCGCGGCGAGCTCGCCGGGAGCGACGACCTCGGCGAAACGGTCCACGACGGCCGCGACGGTGTCGGCACCGGACCGGTGTGCCCGCGAGGACCAGGGGACCGCCGGGGGAGCGGACCGGACGACGACGAGGTGCAGCGCGCGACGGTTCGCGGCGACGACCTCGGCCGGCGTCGGGTCCACGAGCACGGCGACGGTGACCAGGTCGTCGGGCGAAGGGTCCGCCGTGGTGACGGTCCACGTGGCGGGAGCCGTCGTGCCGGCGGGGAGCCGTGCCTCCAGGGCGAAATCGTCCCCGAAGACCGCATCGACGTCGCGGGCCAGTGCGCCGGCGTCCGCGACGTGCCGCAGGTCCACTGCGAGGCGCGGCGCCGACCCACTGGGCACGAGTGCGTCGGCGAACCGCTCCGTCGCGGTCATGCCGTGTCGCTGGTACGCAGCGACCGCGTCCGGCAGGAACGGGTACCGCCGTTCCAATTCGCGCTGGTGTGCCGCACGGAGGGCGTTGCGGTTGCCGGAGAAGCTCTTGCCGCCCGCGTGCAGGACGAGGGCCCGGTTCGCGATCTTGGCGAGCCAGCCGTGCTCCGCGATGCGCAGGCAGTAGTCGTTCTCCTCCCCGTAGCCGGGGGCGAATGCCTCGTCGAAGAGCCCGTGCTCCGCGACGAGCTCGCGACGGGTGAGGAAGCAGAACCCCATCGCGACGGGCATCACCTGGGACACCGGCAGCAGCGGGGCGAGGGCACCCCAGACCGCACGCGTCCGGGCTTCGGTCCGGGCCGCGCCACGGTTCGCCAGGCGGTACGGGATGCTCGCGATCGTGGCGTTGTCACTGCGGGCCGTCACCACACCGGTGCGGTCCTCGTCGAGGACCGCGAGCATGGCGTCGAGGAACCCGGCGGTCGGCACCGCGTCGCTGTTGAGCAACAGGACGGCGTCAGCGCCGGTGTCGAGCTCGGTGACGGCACGGTTGCACGTCCCGACGAAGCCCAAGTTCCGGTCGTTGCGCTCGTACCGGAACCCGGGGCGCTCGCCGGTGCGCTCCAGCAGGGCGCGCTCGATGGCGTCCGCGTCCGGGCCGCAGTCGTTCACGAGGAGCACGCGGTGCATTGTGATGTCGAGGTGCTCGAGCAGCCCGTCCACGCAGCGCAGCAGCGACTCGAGGTCGCCGTACACGGGGACGACGACGAGGGTGGTGCGGGTCATCGGTTCTCCTCCTCGGTCTCGAGTGCGGCGCCGAGCGCGTCGACGGCGGCGTCCAGCGGCCCGCCGAGGGCGCCGTCGGCGAGCGGGACGAACCCGGTCGGTCCGTCCGCGGCGACCCGCCGGACGGCGTCGGCCACCGCGAGGCCGAGCGAGCGGGCGTCGGTGGGGACGGCCTGGAGGTTCGGGTGCAGCCCGGCGCGCGTGCCCCGGAACTCGTTGGTCACGACCCGTGCCCCGGAGATCGCGCCGTCGAACGGCGGGTGGCTCGGGTGCGGGCTGTGCTGCAGCGAGAGCACCACCCCGGTGGAGGCGATGAACCGGAAGTAGTCGTCCCACGGCATCGTGCCGTGCGAGACCAGCTTGACGTCACCGGCCCCCCCGTCGAGCTCGACGTCCGAGTGCTGTTCACCGGCGGAGTGGAACTCGACCCGGATGCCGTCCGGAGCCAGCTCCTGCACGGCGATCCGGAGCGCGGCAACGCCGAGGCGGAAGAGGTTGCGGTGCTTGCTCGGTCGCCCGTAGAAGAGGACGCGGACGACCCCGCCGTCCTCGGCGACCGGGCGTCGGGCGGCGGCGACCCGTTCCAGCAGCTCGACGTCCAGGTGCGGCGCGAACGTCGCGGCCGAGGCGATGTCGATGCCCTCGACGTCCGCCAGGTACCGACGCAGGGGCTCCGAGTTCACGAGCATCCGGAAGCCGGCACGGTAGGTCGACGCGGCGACGGCGTAGTCGGTGGACCATGCGCTGAAGCCCGGCTCGTAGTCCTGCACGAGGTACACGACCCGTTCGCGGGCGACGACACCCGCCGTCGCGGCGACGTCGAGCGGGTGCGCCGTCTTCCAGTGCGTGGCCAGCCAGATGTCCTGCGTCCCGAACACCGTGTCGAGCACGTCCTCGCGGCGGACGACGCGCACACCCGGGCGTCCGTCGACCCGGGTGTCGGGGAAGCGGTCGGCGACGAGGGCCTCGGCCGCTGCGACGCTGTTGCCCGGCGTCGTCCAGCGGACCATGACGACCCGGACGCGCCGGCCCAGGCGGTCCCCGAGCGCGATCGCGACGGCGAGGGCGGTCTGCACGCCGGCGAAGGCAGCCCCGTCGCGCAACTCGTCGACGACGAGCACGACCTCGGGCTCGCGGGCGGCGGTGCGGATGCCGGCCAGGGCCAGGCTCGTCTCGACCAGCCCCTCGTACGGGCGAGCCGCGCGGGGAGCGCGGTCGCGCTCGCGGCGGGCGACGCCGACGTCGATCCGCGAGGCGGTGCGTCCGAGCCGTTCCCGGACGTCGTTGCGGTAGTGCCCGTCGCGGGCGTAGCGCTCGTTCACACGGACCAGGTCGGCAACGAGCCGACGGGCCTTCTCGAAGTTCATCGACGCTCACGTTACCGGGACGGTCCCGCGGCCCGGGGATCCGGCCCGGTGATGGCCGGATCACTAGACTCGGAGCCCTCATGATGCAGCGAATCGACCTCCGTGGCGGGCTCCCCGGCCGTGCCGAACTCCTCCGACTCATGCCGCGTGCCGCAGGCGACGTCGGGCATGCGGTGGACGCCGCACGGGTGCTCGTCGACGACGTCCGCGACCGCGGTGCCGACGCGCTCCGGGAGCAGGCCGAACGCTTCGACGGGGGCGCACCCGAGCACGTCCGGGTGCCGGCCGCCGAGATCGCCGCCGCCGTCGCCGGACTCACCCCCGAGCTCCGTACCGCGCTCGACGAGGCGATCCGCCGCGTCCGCGCCGCGAGCGCCGCGCAGGTGCCGTCGCCGTCGGTGACCACCCTCGCGGACGGCGCCGAGGTCCACCAGCGCTGGCAGCCGATGCGTCGTGTCGGGCTCTACGTGCCCGGTGGCAAGGCGGTCTACCCCTCGAGCGTCGTCATGAACGTCGTGCCCGCCCAGGTCGCCGGCGTCGGGTCGATCGCGCTCGTGTCCCCGCCGCAGCGCGACCACGGCGGCGCGGTGCACCCGACGATCCTCGCTGCGGCAGGGCTCCTCGGCGTGCAGGAGGTCTACGCGATGGGCGGTGCCGGCGCGATCGGGGCGCTGGCCCACGGCGTGTCGGAGATCGGCCTCGAGCCCGTCGACCTGGTGACCGGTCCGGGCAACAACTACGTCGCGGCCGCCAAGCGCCTGGTGCGCGGCATCGTCGGCATCGACTCCGAGGCCGGCGCCTCGGAGATCCTCGTCATCGCCGACGACACCGCCGACGCCGGGAACGTCGCGGCCGACCTCATCAGCCAGGCCGAGCACGACGAACAGGCCGGCAGCGTCCTCGTCACGACGTCGGCGGCGTTCGCCGACGCGGTGGAGGCGGCGATCCCGGAACGGACGGCGGTGCTCGTGACGGCTGCGCGCCTCCAGACCGCCCTGGACGGACCGCAGTCGGTGATCGTCCTGGTCGACTCGCTGACCGACGCCGCGACCGTGAGCAACGCCTACGGGCCGGAGCACCTCGAGATCCAGACGGCGGACGACGACGCGGTGCTCGCCGACATCGACGCCGCCGGTGCGGTGTTCGTCGGACCGGACACCCCCGTCAGCCTGGGCGACTACCTCGCCGGGTCGAACCACGTCCTGCCGACCGGCGGCCAGGCGCGCTTCGGGGCCGGGCTGTCCGCGTCCACCTTCCTGCGCCCGCAGCAGGTGATCCGGTACACCGCGGCCGCCCTGGCCGAGGTCGCGCCGCACATCGTCGCGCTCTCGACCGAAGAGCAGCTGCCGGCGCACGGTGCCGCCGTGTCCGAGCGCACGAACCGCTAGCCTGAGGGCGCCATGTTCTGCCCCTTCTGCCGCCACCCGGACTCCCGTGTCGTCGACTCCCGGACGAGCGACGACGGAACCTCCATCCGCCGACGCCGCCAGTGCCCGAACTGCGGACGACGGTTCTCGACCACCGAGACCGCCTCACTGAACGTGGTGAAGCGCAACGGTGTCCTCGAGCCCTTCAGCCGCGAGAAGATCATCTCGGGCGTGCGGAAGGCCTGCCAGGGTCGACCCGTCACCGACTCGGACCTCGCGGTGCTCGCGCAGCGTGTGGAGGAGATCGTCCGGTCCTCCGGCGCGAGCCAGATCGAGGCGAACGACATCGGTCTGGCGATCCTCGGCCCGCTGCGCGAACTCGACGAGGTCGCCTACCTGCGGTACGCCAGCGTCTACCAGGCGTTCGACTCCCTCGAGGACTTCGAGGACGCCATCGGCCAGCTGCGCATCGACCACCACAGCGCGTCCGGTGCGGATCGTCCCGCGGACGGCGCCAGCGCGTGAGCGGCCTGGAGTCCCTCGTCCGCGCCGGGTACGGGATGGTCTTCCGGAACGTCTTCGCAAAGATGGACCCCGAGCGCGCGCACCACCTGGCGTTCAGCGTCATCCGGCTCCTCCCGCACGTGCCCGTCATCGGTGGTGCCGTGGAGCGGTACGCCAGGCCCTCCGCCGAGGACGGCATCACCACGATGGGGATCCACTTCCCGTCCCGCTTCGGTCTGGCCGCCGGGTTCGACAAGGACGCCCGTGGCATCGCCGGACTCGGCGTCCTGGGCTTCGGGCACGTCGAGGTCGGCACCATCACGGCGCGCCCCCAGCCGGGCAACGAACGACCCCGGCTGTTCCGACTCATCCCGGACCGGGCGCTGATCAACCGGATGGGGTTCAACAACCACGGTGCCGTCAAGGCCGCCGGCCGACTCGAGCGTGCGCGCCGCAACCCGGGCCGACCGGTGATCGGCGTCAACATCGGCAAGAGCCGCGTCGTCTCCGTCGACGACGCGGTCGAGGACTACCTCGAGTCCGCGCGGCTGCTCGCCCCCTTCGCCGACTACCTGGCCGTCAACGTCAGCTCGCCGAACACCCCGGGCCTCCGCGGCCTGCAGGAACTCGACCAACTCCGACCGCTGCTCGCCGCGGTGCACGACGCCGCCGGCCGGACGCCGGTCCTGGTGAAGATCGCCCCGGACCTGACCGACGAGCAGATCGACGCCATCGCCGGACTCGCGGTCGAGCTCGGGCTGTCCGGGGTCATCGCGACGAACACGACGATCGAGCGCACGGGCCTCACCACGCCCGATGCGGACGTGCAGGCGATGGGTACCGGGGGACTCTCCGGAGCGCCGCTCGGTGCCCGCTCCCTCGAGGTCCTGCGTCGCGTGCGCGCTGCGGTGCCCGCCGGGTTCTGCGTCATCGCGGTCGGTGGCGTCACCTCCGAGGCCGACGTCCAGGCCCGGATCGCCGCCGGTGCCACGCTGGTGCAGGGCTACACGGCGTTCCTCTACGAGGGGCCGACCTGGGCGATGCGCATCAACCGGTTGCGGCGGAAGCGCCTGCGGCGACGCTGAGGCCGCGCCTGGCAAGTGGCTTCGTGCGGCGCGTCGCGGCGCCGGCGTCTCGGTGAGACGCCGCGCTCCGCGCGAGGCGCCGCCTTCCGCGCGAGACGCCGCGCACTTCGGCGGCGTCTCACGCATACGGCGGCGTCTCGGCCGGGAGGCTCGTGGCGGGGCCGCCACGAGCCTCCCGTCGGCTGGGCGGGCGCTGGCGCCGGCGTCTCGGCGAGACGCCGCCTTCCGCGTGAGACGCCGCGGATTTCGGCGGCGTCTCACGCACTCGGCGGCGTCTCGGCCGGGAGGCCGGGCCGCACCGCCGGCCCCACACGACGCAGCGCCGCCGACCCGGAGGTCGACGGCGCTGCGGCGCTCGAACGGAACGAGGTCAGAGCGTCGGGTACTGCCCGCGCTTGACCTGCGGCTTCGGCAGGCGGAGGAACCGGAGCTGCCACGCACGGGTCAGGATGTAGAGGAAGTTCCCACGCTGGAACTCCTGCCCGGTCGCGGCGAACTTCCGGCGCAGCGCGAACCACAGCACGGCGCAGTCGAGGACGAACAGCAGCACGAACGCCCAGACGAACAGCAGTGAGTACGAGGCAGCAGCGGTCTGCGCCGCGAGGAACCCGACGAGCAGGAACAGGATGAGCACCGGCATCATGACCTCGCCCACGTTCCAGCGCGCGTCGATGTAGTTGCGGATGAACCGGCGCTGCTCGCCGCGGTCCTTGGCCGGCAGGTAGCGCTCTTCGCCGTTCGCCATGCCGACGCGGGCACGTTCGCGATCACCGTTCAGACGCGAGCGAGCGGCCTTCTTGTCCGCCGGGCTGTTGCCGACGATCGGGCGCTTGTTGGCGGCTTCACGTTCGCGGCGCGAGGGCGTGGGGCGACCCTTGCCGTGCGCGACGAGCTCGTCGTCGGCCGGGTTCACGGTCACGTTGGTCTTGGGGGTTGCCTTCGCCACGGTCGTTCCTAACGGCGCTCTGCGTGCTGGACGTCCTCTAGATTACCGGCCATGACCGACACCGAGAAGCACACCTCCGCAGCGGGGCCCCAGGCGCCCGCGACCGACCCCGCTCTGCTGGCGGCGCTGCGCGAGCACGTGCACGGCGCGCTGCCCGCCACGATCGCCGACCTGTCCGCACTCGTGCGCATCCCGTCGGTGTCGTGGTCGGCGTTCGACCCGGCGCACGTGCGCCGGAACGCGGAGGCCGTGGCCGAGCTGGTGCGCTCGACCCAGGTGTTCGACGAGGTCCGGATCGTGCGCTCCGCGGTCGGGGGCGACACGCCCGCCGACGCGGACACGGTGGCACCGGGCGACGAGTCCGTCGAGCTCGGGCAGCCGGCGGTCCTGGCGGTGCGGCCGGCCCGGAACGGCAAGGCGACGGTGATGCTCTACGCCCACCACGACGTGCAGCCCCAGGGCGACGACGCGCTGTGGGAGACGCCGCCGTTCGAGCCGACCCTGCGCGGCGACCGGCTCTACGGGCGCGGTGCCTCGGACGACAAGGCCGGCGTGATGACCCACGTCGCCGCACTCCGGGCCGTGCACGCCCAGTTCGGCGAGGACCTGGACGTCGGCATCGTGCTGTTCATCGAGGGGGAGGAGGAGTTCGGCTCCCGCTCGTTCCGCACCTTCCTGCGCGAGCAGCGCGAGCACCTGGCCGCGGACGTCATCGTCGTGGCCGACAGTGACAACTGGTCGACCGAGGTGCCGGCGATCACGGTGTCGCTCCGTGGCAACACGACGTTCAAGCTCACCGTGACGACGCTCGAGCACGCCAGCCACAGCGGCATGTACGGCGGCGCCGCCCCGGACGCGATGATGCCGATGGTGCGCCTGCTGGCCTCGCTGCACGACGACGACGGCGCGGTCGCCGTGTCCGGTCTGACGGCGCACGACGCCCCGGTGCCCGAGCGGTCCGAGTCGGACTTCGCGACCGAGGCCGCCCTGGTCGACGGTGCCCAGCCCGTGGGCAGCGGTCCGGTGCTGTCGCGGATGTGGTTCCAGCCGTCGATCACGGTGACGGGCCTCGACGTCCCGAGCGTCGCGAACGCCTCGAACACGCTGATCCCGACGGTCGCGGCGCGTGTGTCGGTCCGCGTCGCCCCGGGCCAGGCCGCGACGGAGGCCTTCGCCGCGGTGGAGGCCCACCTGCGTGCGCACGTCCCCTTCGGTGCCCGCATGGAGATCACCGAGGTCGACGCCGGCGACGGGTTCCTGGTCGACGCGACCGGCTGGGCCGTCCAGGAGGCCCGCACGGCCATGTCCGAGGGCTGGGGCGCGGCCCCGGTGGAGCAGGGCATCGGTGGGTCGATCCCGTTCGTGTCGGACCTGGCGGCGGAGTTCCCCGAGGCCCAGATCCTGGTCACCGGTGTCGAGGACCCCGACACGCGGGCGCACAGCCCGAACGAGTCCCAGCACCTCGGCGTGCTGCACCGCGCGATCGTCTCGGAGGCGATCCTCCTGGCACGGCTGCAGGGTCGCGGGTGACCCCCGTCCTCCGCAGGTCCTGGATCGGGACCCCGCTCGTCGGTGCACGTGCTTAGAATCGACGCGACGGCCGGTGAACGACACCGCCAGCAAGGGAGACGTCGATGAGCGACACCATCACGACCGAAGCAGCGACCGACGCCAAGTCGCACGGTGTGCTGCTGAGCGACGCGGCCTCGGCGAAGGTCGCCAGCCTGCTCGAGCAGGAAGGCCGCGACGACCTGCGCCTCCGCCTCGCCGTCCAGCCCGGCGGCTGCTCGGGTCTCATCTACCAGCTCTACTTCGACGAGCGACTCCTCGACGGTGACGCCACGGCCGAGTTCGACGGGGTGGAAGTGGTCGTCGACAAGATGAGCGTCCCGTACCTCGACGGCGCCACGATCGACTTCGAAGACACGATCCAGAAGCAGGGCTTCACGATCGACAACCCGAATGCGCAGGGCTCCTGCGCATGTGGTGACAGCTTCCACTGATCACCGGACGGGCTGGTCGCTGGGCCGCGGAACACGCGGGGGAGCGACGACACGCGAACGGGGAGCGGCCGAGACGGCCGCTCCCCGTTCGCGTTCCCGCATCTCGATCGTCACGGACATCACCGCCGACGCAGATGACCAGGGGAAACCGCCCCTCGCAGCGCCGTTTCCGTCCACAACGCGTGTCGGTTGTGCGCTCGGTGTCGATGGCTGCGAGTAGGCTAGGAGTGTTCCAACCAAGCTGGGAGTCACCCACGCGTCAGCCCTGCGGCTGACCTCGGTGCTCGTCGACGGGGTCACCGTCGGCGCCGGTCGCACGACGACCGGTTCCCGGGCCACGTCTTTCCGAGAGGTAACAGTGCGTTCGAATCGCCGTATACGTTGGGCGGCCGTGCCGGTGGCCGTCGGTCTGGTCATCGCACTGGCTGGCTGCACGCAGCAGCAGATGAACGGATGGCTCCCGGGCACGGAGCAGACGAAGGACGTCACCAACCACACGAGCCGCATCGTCGGCCTGTGGACGACGAGCTGGATCGTCCTGTTGGCCGTGGGTCTGATCGTCTGGGGCCTGATCATCTGGGCCGCGATCGTGTACCGCCGCCGGAAGGGCCAGACCGGCCTGCCGGTGCAGATGCGGTACAACATGCCGCTCGAGATCTTCTACACGATCGTGCCGCTGATCCTCGTCCTCGGCTTCTTCGCCTTCACCGCGAAGGACCAGGAAGCGATCGAGAAGCCGTTCGCGCAGCCCGATGCCACCGTGCACGTGTACGGCAAGCGCTGGGGCTGGGACTTCAACTACATCAACAAGGACAACCCGAAGGAAAGCGTCTACTACCAGGGCATCCAGGCCCAGGAAGAGGAGAACGGTGGCGGCGCCATCGACGAGTCGCTCCTCCCGACGCTGTACCTGCCGGTGGGCAAGAAGGTCGAGATCGAGCTCAGCTCTCGCGACGTCAACCACTCCTTCTGGGTCATCGACTTCCTCTACAAGAAGGACATGCTGCCGGGTCGTACGAACTACGAGTACTTCATCCCGGAGAAGGAAGGCACCTACCAGGGCAAGTGCGCCGAGCTCTGCGGTGAGTACCACTCCCTCATGCTCTTCCAGGTGAAGGTCGTGTCGCAGGCGAAGTACGACGACTACCTCTCGTCCCTCAAGGACCAGGGCAAGGTCGGTCTGCTCGGCAACGAGTACGACACCAACACGAACCAGCCGAACAACGAGGCGCCTGCCGAGGCGTCCAGCGAGAAGAAGTAAGGGCGCGTCTCAATGACAACGTCATTCGTCGGCCAGGCGACCACCAGGCCTTCGACGCCGGACTTCCAGGCGTCGAAGGTCGGCCGCAAGGGCAACATCATCGTTCGGTGGGCGACGTCCACCGACCACAAGACGATCGGGTACATGTACCTGATCACCTCGTTCCTCTACTTCCTGCTGGCCGGCATCATGGCGCTCGTCATCCGCGCGCAGCTGTTCGAGCCGGGGCTCCAGGTCGTCGCGACCAAGGAGCAGTACAACCAGCTCTTCACGATGCACGGCACGATCATGCTGCTGATGTTCGCGACGCCGCTGTTCTCCGGCTTCGCGAACGCGATCATGCCGCTCCAGATCGGTGCACCGGACGTCGCGTTCCCGCGTCTGAACGGCCTGGCCTTCTGGATGTACTTCTTCGGCAGCGCGATCGCCGTCGGTGGCTTCCTCACCCCGCAGGGTGCAGCCTCGTTCGGGTGGTTCGCCTACGCGCCACTGAGTGACACGACGTTCACACCAGGGCTCGGCGGGACTCTGTGGGTCTTCGGGCTCGGAATGACGGGCTTCTCGACGATCCTCGGTGCGGTCAACTTCATCACCACGATCATCACGATGCGTGCCCCGGGCATGACGATGTTCCGCATGTCGATCTTCACGTGGAACGTGCTCGTCACGAGCCTCCTCGTGCTGATGGCCTTCCCGGTCCTCGCCGCCGCGCTGTTCGGCCTCGGTCTCGACCGTGTCTTCGACGCCCAGATCTTCAACCCGGCCAACGGCGGTGCCCTGCTCTGGCAGCACCTGTTCTGGTTCTTCGGCCACCCCGAGGTCTACATCATCGCGCTGCCGTTCTTCGGCATCGTGTCCGAGGTCTTCCCGGTGTTCAGCCGCAAGCCGATCTTCGGCTACAAGACCCTGGTCTACGCGACCATCACCATCGCGGCCCTCTCGGTCACGGTGTGGGCGCACCACATGTACGTCACCGGTGGCGTCCTCCTGCCGTGGTTCTCGCTGATGACGATGCTCATCGCGGTCCCGACCGGCGTGAAGATCTTCAACTGGGTCGGCACCATGTGGCGCGGTTCGGTGACGTTCGAGACGCCGATCCTCTGGGCCATCGGCTTCCTCGTGACGTTCACCTTCGGTGGTCTCACCGGCGTGATCCTGGCGTCCCCGCCGCTCGACTTCCACGTGTCCGACACGTACTTCGTCGTGGCACACTTCCACTACGTGGTCTTCGGCACCGTCGTGTTCGCGATGTTCTCCGGCTTCTACTTCTGGTGGCCGAAGTTCACCGGCAAGATGCTGAACGAGCGCCTCGGCAAGATCCACTTCTGGCTGCTGTTCGTCGGGTTCCACACCACGTTCCTCATCCAGCACTGGCTGGGCGTCGTGGGCATGCCCCGTCGGTACGCGACCTACCTGCCGAACGACGGCTTCACCTGGATGAACCAGGTGTCGACGATCGGCTCGATGATCCTCGGCATCTCGTTCCTGCCGTTCATCTTCAACGTCTACGTCACCGCGCGGAACGCTCCGAAGGTGGCCGTCAACGACCCGTGGGGCTACGGCCGCTCGCTCGAGTGGGCGACCTCCTGCCCGCCGCCGCGTCACAACTTCACCTCGATCCCGCGGATCCGTTCCGAGTCCCCGGCGTTCGACCTGAACCACCCCGAGGCCGGCGTGCCGGTCGGCGTGGGCCCGGCGAAGGACGCACCTGACGCTCCGACCTACGACGCCGCGAAGGGCGAGGTGAAGTAGCCACCATGCGCGCCAACACCAATCTGTTCTGGATCCTGTTCGTCTTCTTCGTGCTCGCTGACGCCGCGTACACGATCTGGTCGATGATCTACTACGGCTCGGTCGAGTGGGTCGGCACCCTGTCGATCGGTCTGACCGGCATCATGTCCGCCTTCATCGCCTTCTACCTGGGTCGCGTCATGTCGGCCCAGGGCGGGGTGCTGCCGGAGGACCGCCAGGACGCCAACATCGAGGACGGCGACGCCGAGCTCGGGCACTTCAGCCCGTGGTCGTGGTGGCCGCTGTTCCTCGCCGCAGCGATCGCGCTCGTGTTCCTCGGGGTCGCCGCCGGCCTCTGGATCGTGCCGATCGGACTCGTGCTCGTCGCGATCACGCTCGTCGGCTGGGTCTACGAGTACTACCGCGGCAACTTCGGGCACTGACCCACGCCACACACGCTTCGGGCGGCACCATCTCGGTGCCGCCCGAACTGCGTCCGGGGCAGGCGGACCGCCGCCACCGGAAGCACGCACCGAACAAGAACACGTCCGACCACCATCTGGAACGGCCCGGGAATCTCCCGGGCACGATGGACCTTGGCTCCTGAGGACCGCATGACCGCGGCCGCAGGTCCTGCGGACCGTCCACAAGCGAAAGGAGTCACCTCCGGTGACTGACAAGCGCACGCTCATCATCTTCGGCGCGACCGGCGACCTCGCCTCCCGCCTCCTCCTGCCGGGTCTCGGCACCTTCCTGCAGAGCGGCCGTTCCGTCCCGGTCCAGCTCATCGGCACGGGCCGCAGCGCCCGCAGCGAGGAGCAGTGGAAGGACGTCGTCACGAAGTCGTTCGCGTCGCAGGACGTGGCCGGCCCGGAGGTCGATGCGACCATCGGTTCGACGAAGTTCATCCAGGGCGACCCCACCGACCCGGATCACCTGAAGGCCCTGCTCGACGCGGCCGAGGCCGAGCCGATCCTGTACTTCGCGCTGCCGCCGCAGATCGCCTCCGACATCTGCGAGGCGCTGCAGCACGTCGAGCTCCCCGAGGGCACGACGCTGGCGTTCGAGAAGCCCTTCGGCACCGACGTCGCCAGTGCCGAGGCACTCAACAAGACGGTCCTCGAGCTCGTCCCCGAGGAGCGCGTGCACCGCACCGACCACTTCCTCGGCCGCACGACGGTCCTCAACATCATCGGTCTGCGCTTCGCGAACCGCATGTTCGAGCCGATCTGGAACGCGGACAACATCGAGAAGGTCGACGTCTTCTACGACGAGACCCTGGGCCTCGAGAACCGCGCGCAGTACTACGACGAGGCCGGCGCCCTCGTCGACATGATCCAGTCGCACCTGCTCCAGATCCTGGCGCTCGTCACGATGGACGCCCCGGCGGCGATCGATTCCGTCGAGTTCCGCTCCTCGCTCGCCCGGGTCCTCCGCTCGACCCGCCTCAAGGGCGACGACGCGACCATCGCCTCCCGCCGCGCGGTCTACACGGCCGGCACGATCGACGGCAAGGAACTGCCGTCGTACCAGCAGGAGGACGGGGTCGACCCGTCGCGCGGGACCGAGACGCTGGCCGAGATCGAGGTCGAGGTCGACACCGCCCGCTGGGCCGGCGTCCCCTTCACCCTCCGCTCCGGCAAGGCGCTCGGCGCCAGCCGGAAAGAGGTGCTCATCACCTTCAAGCCCGTGACGCGCCTGCCCTCCGGTCTGACCGGGCGGCCGAAGGCCGACACGCTGCGCATCGTCCTCAACCCGGACGAGATCGAGCTGTCGGTCTCGGCCAACGGCGGCGGCAACCCGTTCGAGATGGGGCAGGTCACCCTGTCGTCCTCGTTCGACGACGGCGAGCTCACCCCCTACGGTGAGGTGCTGAACGGCATCTTCCACGACGACCCGCTGCTGTCCATCCGCGGCGACGTCGCGGAGCGCTGCTGGGAGATCGTCGAGCCGGTCGTCTCCGCATGGAAGTCCGGAGCAGTCCCGCTCGAGGAGTACCGCGCCGGTTCGCGCGGCCCTGCCGAGTGGGTCAGCTCCTCCTGACCGACGCGAGAACCGCATGACGGGAGGCCCGGTGCCAGCTGGCACCGGGCCTCCCGTCCGTGCGGGCGCACCGTCGGCAGAGTCCAACGGTGGGCCCGGTCGTGTCAGGCCGGCCGTCCGGCCCGCTCGCCCGCGCCGGTGACGCTCCACGTCCCGCCGTCGCGCTGCGCCGACCGCGTCCGGTGGCCGGCGGCCGCTCCCCGTGCACGTGCGATCGCATCGGCCGCGGTCACGAGGGTCAGGTGCGAGAGCGCCTGCGGGGTGTTGCCGATGTGGTGTCCGGTCGCGACGTCGATCTCCTCCGACAGCATGCCGACGTCGTTCGCGAAGCCGACCAGGACGTCCATGAGTCGTTCGGCGTCCGCGATCTGACCGGACCCCGCGTACTGCTCGACGAGCCAGAACGAGCAGGCCAGGAACGGGTGTTCCGCGCCGCTGAGACCGTCGAAGCCGGAGGACGTCCGGTACCGGAGCAGGAGCCCGTCGTCGCCGACGCGGAGGTCCTGCTCGATGGCCGCGACCGTGCCGAGCATCCGCGGGTCGTCCGGCTTGCAGTAGCCGATCTGTGGCAGGACGAGCAGGCTCGCGTCGACCTCGTCGGTGTCGTAGTGCTGCCGGTAGGCGCCGCGCTCGGCGTTCCATCCGTGTTCCTCGATCTCCGCGCGCACCTGGTCGCGCAGGGTCCGCCAGCGCTCGACGGGCCCCTCGAGGCCGAATTCCTCGCACGCGGCGACCCCGCGGTCGAACGCGGCCCAGATCATCGCGCGTGAGTGGGTGAAGTGTCGCCGCGGTCCGCGCATCTCCCAGATGCCGTTGTCGGGCTCCTGCCAGTGCTCCTCGACGTGGCTGAGGAGCGCACGCTGCAGGGACCACGAGGCGCCGCTCTCCTCGACGCCGAGCTCGCGGGCGTCGTGCAGCGCTGCCAGGACCTCTCCGAACACGTCGCCCTGGTACTGCGTGTACGCGCCGTTGCCGACCCGCACCGGCTTCGAGTCCGCGTACCCGGCCAGGTGGTCGAGCGTCCGTTCCGGCAGGTCCCGTTCGCCGGCGATGCCGTACATGATCTGCACGTCGTCGGGGTCACCCGCGATCGCGCGGAGCAGCCACGCCCGCCAGTGTGACGCCTCGTCGCGGTACCCGTGGGCGATCAGGGACGCGAGCGCCATCGACGCGTCACGCAGCCACACGAAGCGGTAGTCCCAGTTGCGTTCGCCGCCGGGGTCCTCCGGGAGGCTCGTGGTGGCGGCCGCCACGACACCCCCGGTCTCGGCGTGGGTCATGGCGCGCAGGTACATCAGCGAGCTGCGGACGGCGGACGCGTACCTGCCCTCGGCACGGGTGCGGGAGGTCCAGTCGTGCCACCAGTCGCGGGTGTGGTGCAGGGCGGCGCCGACGTCGAACGGCTCCGGGGGCTCACGGTGGGAGGGGTACCAGGTGAGGACGGTGTCGAGGACGTCGCCGTCCGCGATGGTCGTGGTGGCGGTGTGCCGGTGGTCGTCCGCCCGGAAGCGTGGGCCCCGGACGACGACGGCGTCCGGACCGGCGGTCGCGACGAGGACCGGTTCGTCGTCGTTGCCCACCTGACGGATCCAGGGCAGGACGTCCCCGTAGCCGAAGCGGATGCGCAGGACCTGGCGCATCTCGACCGTCCCGGTGAGCCCGCGGACCCGCCGGACGATGGTGGCCCGGTGCGCGTCGACCGGCATGAAGTCGGTGACCTCGACGACGCCGGTCGTGGTGGTCCACACGGTCGAGAGCACGAGGGAGTCGCCGTCGTGTCGGCGGACCGGGGTCGCGTCGGGGTCGGCGGGGCGGAGCGACCACTGACCGTCGTGCTCGTCGCCGAGCAGTGCCGCGAACGTCGACGCACTGTCGAAGCGGGGCAGGCACGCCCAGTCGACGTCACCGTCCCGGGTGACGAGTGCGGCCGTGTGACAGTCCCCGATGAGGGCGTGGTCCTCGATGCGCTGAGCCATGCCCTGATCGAACCACCCGCACCCCGGACGCGGCTGCGCTGAAGGTGCGTTCAGATCGCTCCCGGCATGACTTCGGCGGCGCGGCCGACAGCCGACAGCAGCCCGGGTCGGTTGAGAGCCCGGGTCAGTCGAGGTCGGCGATCCCGACGCGTCCGAGCTCGGTCCAGAGGCCGGCGCCGTCCGGGGCGTAGACCCACGGCACGGTGGAGTCCCGAGTGCGCTCCTGGGCGCGCGATCGACCACCGGCGAGGACGGCCTCGCTCGTCGACAGCTGTCGGATCGCGACCGCGGCGACGTTCTCGGGGTGCTCGCGAGCGAACTCGCCGTAGAGGTGCTCGTCGTGCTGTCCGTCGTCACCGACGAGCAGCCACTGGATGTCCGGGAAGTCCCGCGCGAGGCGCCGCAGGTTGTCCTGCTTGTGCTGCTGTCCGCTCCGGAAGAAGCGGTCGTGGGTCGGGCCCCAGTCCGTGAGCAGCAGGGTGCCGGACGGGTACATGTTCCGGGTCAGGAAGCGCTGCAGGGTCGGCGCCACGTTCCACGCACCGGTGGAGAGGTACACGGTCGCCGCGCCCGGGTGCTGCGCGAGGATCCGTTCGTAGAGGACCGACATCCCCGGCACGGGACGGCGGGCGTGTTCGGTGAGCACGAACGAGTTCCAGGCGGCGAGCATCGGGCGGGGGAGGCTCGTCACCATCACGGTGTCGTCGATGTCCGACAGCAGGCCGAAGCGGGTGTCCGGATGCACCACGAAGACGTCGGCGTCCACGTCGCGCATGCCGCCAGCGGACAGTCGGATCGTCTGCCAGCCCGGCTCGAGGTCGATCGGGACGATCGCGTCGACCACACCACCGCGGTCGCTCTGGACGGTGTGCGTGCTGCCGCCGGCCGAGATGGTGACCTCGGCGTGGTCGACGGCCACGCTCGTGAAGCTGCGCCACCCGCGGACGCCCGTGTACGAGACGTCCGACGCCAGGCCGCGGCGGGTCAGCAGCACCCGGCAGAGCACGCGGACCCACCCCGGGGCTCCGTAGCCCGTGTACGGGATGACGGTCGGGACCTGGCCGCGCTTCCGGGCGTGCTGTTCGCGGTACTCCTGCACGGCGTCCTCGATGCGGGCGGCCCGGTGCAGGATCGGCTCCGGGATCGCGGTCTCCCACTGCTGGATGCCCCAGGGCGACTGTTCGCGGCGGTCGTGCTCGCGTTCCACGGACCGTGCGTCCCGCTGCGGGGTGGTTGCCCGGGGCGCGGCAGGGTCCGGAGGCGTCGACTCGGGCATCGCACCATCATCCCATGCGGGGTGGTCCCGCAACGGGGTCATGGACCCGACACCCGGGGAATCGCAGCCAAGACCAAGGCGGCGTCTGCGAGAGTTGCCGTCTCAGTCAGTCAGCCCGCGGTCACCGCGAGAAGGAGTTCACGTGCTCGTCACCGAGGTTTCGAACGCACTGCCGGGGGGATCATCACTGCTCAGGAACGAGCCGGTCCAGGCCCGCAGCTCGGCGCGCCTCGCAGGTCTGCTCGACGCGGCGGCCGCGGTCATCGACGAGATCGGCTTCGAGCGGCTCACGACGGCCATGGTCGCCGAGCGTGCCGGTGCGTCGATCGGCACGGTCTACCGGTACTTCCCGGACCGGATCGCCGTGGTCGAGGCCCTGGCCGTCCGGTGCACGCAGCGCCTCGCCGCCCGGTTCGTCGAGACGCTCGATGCCTCCGGCGCCACGACGTGGCAGGAGGGCTGCGACGCGCTCGTCGACATGACCGCGGAGATGTACCGCACCGAGCCCGGCTTCCGGGCGATCCGCTTCGCCGACATCGACACCACGTCCGGTGACGAGGACGCCGACCGACTCGCCGCACTCGGCGGAGCCGTCGGCACCGTGATGCGCGAGCGCTTCGACCTGCCCCAGTCCGAGGCGATCAACCGGGCCTGGGTCGTGCTGGCCGAGTCCGCGCACGCGGTCCTCGCCCGTGCGCACGTGGACCGCGAGAACCCGGACACCGAGCTGATCGCGGCGTACCGCGCGATGAGCCGGCCGTACCTGGAGTCGGTGATCGGGGCCTCCTGACCGCTGACCCACCTCGGACGCCCGTCCCTCTGTCGCGGAGGGGCGGGCGTTCGTGTCCGAAGTGCGCGGACCTGGGGTCGATGTCCGCCAGGCGTCATGCGCCGTCACGACCGAACCGCTATGGGCTCCGCACTGTACTGTCGTCCGGAGTCGGGCTACCTCCACCAAGAAGGGCACCCATGATCGAGTTCCGCTCGGTGCGCAAGACCTACCCGGACGGCACGAACGCTGTCGAGTCGTTCGACCTCGTGATCCCCTCGCGGACCACGACGGTGTTCGTCGGCTCGAGCGGTTGTGGCAAGACCACGCTCCTCCGGATGATCAACAGGATGATCGACCCGACCTCGGGGTCCGTCGAGATCGACGGTGAGGACATCGCGGGCGTCGACCCGGTGCAGCTCCGCCGTCGGATCGGCTACGTCATGCAGAACGCCGGTCTGCTGCCGCACCGCAGGGTCGTGGACAACATCGCGACGGTGCCGTTGCTCACCGGCGTCTCGAAGGCCGACGCGCGGAAGCGCGCGCTCGAGCTGATGGACACGGTCGGCCTCGACCGGTCGCTCGCCGATCGTTACCCGTCGCAGCTGTCCGGCGGGCAACAGCAGCGGGTCGGCGTCGCTCGCGGTCTCGCGGTCGACCCGAACATCCTGCTCATGGACGAGCCGTTCGGCGCCGTCGACCCGCTCGTCCGCAACGACCTGCAGGACGAACTGATCCGGCTGCAGCGTGAGCTGGGCAAGACGGTCGTGTTCGTGACGCACGACATCGACGAGGCCTTCAAACTCGGCGACCAGGTCGTCATCCTGAAGAAGGGCGGCGAGATCGCCCAGCAGGGGACGCCGGCGGAGATCCTGTCCGCGCCGGCGGACGACTTCGTCGCGAACTTCATCGGCGTCAGACGGGGCCGCCGGTCCCTCCGGGTCGAGCAGACCCCGACCGGTCCGGTCGTCGTGGACGGTGACGGCCGTGCCGCCGGCGTCCTCACCAGCCCCGTTGGCGTCGTCGACGCCGCTGCCGCTGTCCGCTCCGAGGCCGGGACGCCCAGCGTCCCGGGTGCTGCGGCGCAGGGTGGGAGCACCCGGTGAAGTGGGTGCTGTCGAACCTCGACACGATCGGGGACGACACGGTCGCGCACCTGGCGATCGCGATCCCGCCGATCATCATCGCCTTCCTGCTGTCGATCCCGATCGGGTGGCTCGTCGTCCGACTCCGGCGACCCGGCGCACGCCGGCTCAGCAGCGGGGTAGGCGGAGGCATCGTCACGTTCGCCGGGCTGCTCTACGCCGTCCCGTCGCTGCCGCTGTTCATCGCGCTGCCGGGCCTCATCGGCACCGGGCTGCAGGACCCCGTGAACATCGTCATCGGCCTGACGCTCTACGGCCTCGCCCTCATGGTCCGGTCCACCGTGGACGGCCTCGGTTCGGTCGACCCGGCCACCACGTCGGCGGCGACCGCGATGGGGTACTCCGGAGCGCAGCGGTTCTTCCGCGTCGACCTGCCGCTCTCCGGTCCGGTGCTGCTCGCGGGCCTCCGGGTCGTCTCGGTGTCCACGATCTCGCTGACCACGGTCGGTGCGGTGCTCGGTGTCCAGAGCCTCGGATCGCTCTTCACCGACGGCATCGGCCGGAACATCCCGGAGGAGATCGTCGCGGGTGTCGTGATGGTCCTCGTCCTGGCGTTCGCGACCGACGGGTTGCTCGTGCTGCTCGGTCGGATCGTGATGCCGTGGACGCGTCCATCGGCGCCCTCGAAGCGTGCGGCCCGCCGCGTGCTCCAGTCTGCGGAGCTCACGGCATGATCATCGGACAGGCCTTCGGCTGGGTCTTCGACCCGGCGAACTACGCCGGTCCCGACGGTGTCTCCGAGCGACTGTGGGAACACGTCTGGATCTCGCTGCTCGCCGTCGTCATCGCGTCGGTGATCGCGATCCCGATCGGCTACGCGATCGGCCACACCGGCAAGGCACGGGGCTTCGCGATCGCCCTCTCCGGAGGCATCCGCGCCCTGCCGACGCTCGGTGTGCTCACCCTGGTGGGCCTCCTGCTCGGCGCGAACCTGCAGGCGCCGCTGTTCGCACTCGTCGTGCTCGCGATCCCGTCGGTGCTCGCCGGTGCGTACGCCGGCATCGAGTCCGTCGAACCGGTCACCGTCGACGCTGCCCGCGCGCAGGGCATGACCGGGTGGCAGATCCTGACCAAGGTCGAGATCCCGCTCGGACTGCCGCTGTTGGTCGGCGGTGTCCGCGCCGCCGTGCTCCAGGTCGTCGCCACCGCCACCCTCGCCGCCTACGTCGGATCGGGTGGGCTCGGCGGGTACGTGTTCCTCGGGCTCAAGACCCAGGACTACGCGATGATGCTCGGTGCCTCCATCCTCGTGATCGCACTCGCGATCGCGTTCGAGATCGTCTTCTCCGTGCTCCAGCGGGCGGTGGTGCCCGCGGGCATCGCCGACCGCCCGACGCGGCGACGCTCGGGATCGCGTGAGCGGCCCCACACCCCCATCCCGGAAGGAACCCCCTCGTGATCACAGCACCCAAGCTCCGCGCCGGCATCGCCGCCGCGGTCGCCGTCGGCGTGGCCGCCGCCCTCGCCGGCTGCTCCTCCAGCAGCCCGCTCGACAGCGGCTCCAGCTCGTCCTCGGACTCGAAGACGATCGTCGTCGGGTCGCAGCAGTACTACTCGAACGAGATCATCGCCGAGCTCTACGCCCAGGTCCTCGAGAAGGACGGCTTCCAGGTGAAGCGGAACTTCAACATCGGGCAGCGCGAGGTCTACCTCCCGCAGCTCGAGAAGGGCGCGATCGACGTCATGCCCGAGTACGGCGGCAACCTGCTGCAGTACTTCGACAAGGACTCGACCGCGAAGTCCGAGTCCGAGATCACGGCCGGCCTGAAGAGCTCCCTGCCGAAGGGGCTCCGTGCCCTGGACGCCGCCGAGGCCACCGACCAGGACAGCTACACCGTCACGAAGGAGTTCTCCGAGGAGAACGACGTGACGAGCCTCGCCGACCTGTCGAAGGTCAAGGGCACCCTGACCGTCGGCGCGAACTCGGAGAACCAGACCCGCCCGTACGGTCCGAAGGGTCTGAAGTCGGTCTACGGCGTGACGGTCCAGTCCAAGGCGATCGAGGACTCCGGCGGGGCCCTGACGGTCAAGGCGCTGAAGGACGGCACCGTGCAGCTCGCGGACATCTACACCGCCGACCCGAGCATCAAGGCGAACGACTTCGTGACGCTCGAGGACCCGAAGAACCTGATCGTTCCGCAGAACGTCACCCCGGTGGTCTCGAGCAAGGTCGACGACAAGGCGGCGGCCGACATCGACGAGGTGAGCAAGGTCCTGACGACCGAGGCGCTCATCGAGCTCAACACCAAGAGCACCGTCGACAAGGAGAAGGCCTCGACCATCGCGAAGGACTTCCTGACCGACGAGGGGCTGCTCTAGGTCCCACGGACACCCGGTCCCCGCGTCGTTGCGCGGGGATCTCGACGACAGGCGTCGGGCATCGAGCCCGGCGCCTGTCGGCGTTCCGGGGTCAGCCGTGCGTGACACATGTTCCGCACGATTGTGCCGTGCACCGGCTGTGCACGTTCGTGCAGGAGGCCCCTCTACAACTTGTCGAACCGGGACGCTCGACAGTACCGTCGAAGCATGAACGACCTCCTGGACCCGCTCCTGCTGTCGCGGTGGCAGTTCGGTCTGACGACGATCTACCACTTCCTCTTCGTCCCGCTGACGATCGGCATGGCCGTCGTCGTCGCGGTGTTCCAGACCGCCTGGGTCCGGACCGGTCGTGCGCACTACCTGCAGCTGACGCGGTTCTTCGGACGGATCTTCCTCATCAACTTCGCGATGGGGGTCGTCACCGGCATCGTGCAGGAGTTCCAGTTCGGCATGAACTGGTCGGACTACTCGCGCTTCGTCGGCGACGTCTTCGGCGCCCCGCTCGCGCTCGAGGGCATCCTGGCGTTCTTCTTCGAGGCGGCGTTCATCGGCGTCTGGATCTTCGGCTGGGACCGCCTTCCCCAGAAGCTGCACCTGGCGAGCATCTGGTGCGTCAGCGCAGGCACGATCATGTCGGCGTACTTCATCATCGCCGCGAACGCGTTCATGCAGCACCCCGTGGGCTACGCGATCAACGAGGCGAAGGGTCGCGCCGAACTCACCGACATCTGGGCCGTCCTCGGCAACAAGGTCGCCCTCGCCGCCTTCCCGCACACGGTCTTCGCGTGCTTCATGGTCGCCGCCGGCGTGATCATCTCGGTCGCCGCGTACCACCTGGCGCGCAACCAGAACCTCGAGACGATGATGCCGGCGCTGAAGTTCGGCCTCTGGACGATGGTCGCGGCCGGCGCCCTCACGGTCCTCACCGGTGACCAGCTCGGTCTCACCATGGTCGACACGCAGCCGATGAAGATGGCCGCGGCCGAGGCGCTGTACAACACCGCGACCGGCAAGGACGCCTCGTTCTCGATCTTCACGCTCGGCACGCCCGACGGTGTCACCGAACTCTTCTCGATCCGGGTGCCGTACCTGCTGTCCTTCCTGTCGACGCACACCTTCTCCGGCACGGTCGAGGGCATCAACGACCTGCAGGCGCAGTACACGCAGGTCTACGGGCCGGGCGACTACAAGCCGATCATCTGGGTGACCTACTGGTCCTTCCGCTGGATGATCGCCCTCGGGGTCGGCGCCGTGATGGTCTCGCTCGCCGGACTCTGGCTGACGCGCAAGGGCCGCTTCCCGCAGCAGCGGTGGGTCTGGCGCATCGCGATCTGGGCCGTGCCGCTGCCGATGGCCGCGATGATCGTCGGCTGGGTCTTCACCGAGATGGGCCGCCAGCCCTGGCTCGTGTTCGGCCTGCTCAAGACGGCCGACGGCGTCTCCCCGAACGTGACGGGCCTCGAGGTCCTCGTCTCGCTCGTCGTGTTCACCCTCATCTACGGATCCCTCGCGGTGGTCGAGTTCCGACTGATCAAGAAGGTCGCCCAGGAGGGCCCGGCCGCCCCGGCCGAGGTCGACGCGGAGACCGGCGAGGTCAAGCACGAAGTGACGGTCTACTAGAGATGGAAGCTGCCTGAGATGGACCTGCCCGTTCTGTGGTTCGCGATCGTCGGACTCTTCTTCGTCGGGTACTTCGTGCTCGACGGGTTCGACTTCGGCGTCGGCATGTCCCTGCCGTTCCTCGGCAGGGACGACACCGACCGCCGTGTGCTCATCAACACCATCGGCCCGGTCTGGGACCTCAACGAGACCTGGGTGATCGTGGCGGGAGCCTGCCTGTTCGCCGCCTTCCCCGAGTGGTACGCGACGATGTTCTCCGGCTTCTACCTGGCACTGCTGCTCATCCTCGCCGCACTGATCCTGCGCGGGGTGTCGTTCGAGTACCGGCACCAGGACAAGCACCGGGCATGGAAGCGCCGGTTCGACCTGATGATCGTGGTCGGCAGCGCGGTGCCGTCGTTCCTCTGGGGCGTCGCGTTCGGCAACGTCGTCCGGGGGATCCCGATGGACTCCGGACACAACTACTCCGGCACGCTGTTCGACCTGCTCAACCCGTTCGCACTGCTCGCCGGTGCCACCACCCTGCTGGTCTTCTTCACCCACGGCGTCGTGTTCGTGGCACTGAAGACCGAGGGCGAGATGCGCGAGCGGGCGATGCGCCTGGCGAAGCGGGCCGGAGTGGTCACGATCGTGGTCGCCGCCGTGTTCCTGGTCACGATGGCGCTCGTCCGGTCCTCCCCGACGTCGCTCGTGCTGTCGGCCGTCGGTGCCGTGGCCCTGGTCGTCGCGGTCCTCTGTGCCGCACGCGGTCGGGAGGGTCGCGCCTTCACCCTGATGGCCGTCACCATCGCGGCGGTCGTCCTGGCGATGTTCACCGCGGTGTTCCCGGACGTGATGCCCGCCACGAACGACCCGGCGAACAGCCTGACCGTCGCCAACGCCTCGTCCGGCACGTACACGCTGACGGTCATGAGCTGGGTCGCCCTGGTCTGCATCCCGCTCGTGCTGGCCTACCAGGCGTGGACGTACTGGGTCTTCCGCAAGCGGGTCTCGCGCGCCACCGTCGCGCAAGCCGCGCACTGAGCAGGAGGCACGTGTGAAGCCGCTCGATCCCCGCCTGCTCCGTCTGTCCCGGACGGCGCGCGGCTTCGTCGTGGCCGCCGCCGGCACCGGCGCGGTACGCACCATCGCGACCATCGCGATCGCCTGGGGGATCGCGGCCGCGGTGACCCAGGTCGTCGACGCGGTCCCCGCCGGTGCCGTCCCCGCGACGTTCGCCGGCACGCTCGCCCTGCTCGGCGGCGCGTTCCTGCTCCGCGCGGTCGCGGCCTGGGCGACCGACGACCTCGCCGCCCGCGCCGGTGCCCGCGTGAAGAGCGAACTCCGCGCCTCCGTGCTCCGGCGCGCGGCCGACCGGGGCCCCGGGTGGCTCGCCGGCCGGTCGAGCGCCGGTTTCGCCGCCACGCTCGGCCCCGGGCTCGACGCGCTGGACGCTTACTTCGGCCGGTACCTGCCGCAGCTCGCGCTCACCGCCGTCGCCACCCCGCTGCTGCTCGTCGCGATCGGCTTCGGCGACCTGACGAGTGCTGTCGTCATCGTCTGCGCGATGCCCGTCATCCCGGTGTTCATGGCCCTCATCGGTTTGGCCACCCGGTCGCTGCAGCAGCGGCAGGCCGACGCACTCGCCCGGCTCGGTGGGGCGTTCACCGAGGCCGTCGAGGGGCTCGCGACCCTCAAGGTGTTCGGTCGTGCCCGCCGCCAGGTCGGCCGCATCGGGCAGGTCACGGACGAGTACCGCCAGGGCACCATCGGTGTGCTGCGGCTGTCCTTCGTCAGCGGCTTCGCCCTCGAGCTGGCTGCGAGCCTGTCCGTCGCGCTCGTCGCGGTGTCGATCGGGATCCGGCTGGTCGACGGCTCGCTCGGCCTCGGCGCGGCGATGTTCGTCCTGGTCCTCGCCCCGGAGGCGTTCGCCCCGCTCCGGCAGGTCGGCGCCGACTTCCACGCGGCCCAGGACGGGGTGCAGGCGTCCCAGGCCGTCCTCGACGTGCTCGACGACCCCGACGTCCCGGTACCAGCTGCGCCGGACACCGTCGCCGCCGCCGGAGTGGACGTCCCGGCGCCGGCCCTGGTGCTCGCCGGGCTCACCGTGCACCGCTCCGACACGGTCGTCGGCCCGGTCGACCTCACCGCCCCGACCGGGACCGTCGTCGCCCTCTCCGGCCCGAGCGGCTCCGGCAAGTCCAGCCTGATCGCCGCGATCCGCGGGGTCCTCCCCGCCGACGGCACGGTCACGGTGCCCGGGCGTGCCGACCTGCCGGTCCTCGACCGCACCACCTGGGTCGACCAGCGTCCGCGACTGGTGCGCGGCACGGTCGCCGAGAACGTCGCCCTCAGCGCCCAGCCGGACACGGCGGACGTGCGGACCGCGCTCGGTGCGGTGGGGCTGGGAGTCGAGCCGGGCCTCCCGGTCGGCAGTGGCGGGTCCGGGCTGTCCGGCGGGCAGGCGCAGCGTGTCGCCGTCGCGCGCGGGCTGTACCGTGCGGCTCGGCTCGAGACGCCGCTGGTGCTCCTCGACGAGCCGACGTCGGCCCTCGACGCGGAGTCCGAGGCGCAGGTCGTCGCCGCCCTCCGCCGACTGGCGGACGCGGGGGCGGTCGTCGTCGTCGCGAGCCACCGACCCGCCGTCGTGGCCGCTGCCGACGTCGTCGTCGCGATCCGCGCCTCCGGATCCGTCACGGTCTCGGCGCAGCGGTCTCCACAGGAGGTGCCCGCATGAGCAGCGCCCGCGTGAGTCGCCCCGACGGCCGGGAGGCCCGCACCCGGTCAGTCCTCCGGCTCGCCCTGCCCCGTGGGCGGGGTTGGGTGAAGGCCGTCGCCGCCGGCGTGCTCAGCGCGCTCTGCGGGGTGGCCCTGCTCGCCGCCAGCGGGTACCTCATCACCCGCGCCGCCGAGCACCCGCCGATCCTCTACCTGACGCTGGTCATGGTCGGCGTCCGCGCCTTCGCCCTCGGGCGCGCGGTGTTCCGCTACGTGGACCGGCTCGCCGGGCACGACGCGTCGTTCCGCCAGCTCGCCGTCGTCCGGACCGAGATGTACCGTCGGCTCGCCTCGGTCGCTCCGGCCGGGCTCGGATCGACCGGGCGCGGCGACCTCATGACGCGGCTCGTCACCGACACCGACCGGCTGCAGGACCTGCCGATCCGGGTCGTCGGGCCGCTCGTCTCAGCGGGCGTCACCGCGTTCCTCTCGGTCGTCGCCGTCGCGTTCGTGTCCCTGCCGGCCGCCCTCGTGCTGCTGTCGGCCCTCGGCACGGCAGCCCTGGTCGGGACCGTCGTGACCGCCGCGGTCGCCCGCCGCTCCGACGTGGTGACCGCCGCCGACCGCGGGCGCGTCGCGGACCTGGTGCTCGACACCGTCCGCACGCTCGACGTGTTCGTGGCCTACGGCACGCTGGAGGAACGACTCACCCACATCGCGCGGCTCGACGACCGCGTCACGCGGGCCGTCCGCCGCCGCGGCGCCGTCGAGTCACTCGTCGGCGCGCTCGTCGGCCTGGTCGGCGGGGCTGCGGTCATCGGGACGCTGGCCGTGGGCGCACCGGCCGTCGTCAGTGGTGCCCTGGACGGCCCGTTCTGGGCACTGGCGGTGTTCGTCCCGCTCGCGCTGTTCGAGGTCGTCGGTGGTGTCCCGCTCGCCGTCCTCACACTCCGTCGGGTCCGGGCCGCCGCGGACCGCGTCGAACGGGTCGTCCCCGCGGAGCTGCCGGTCGGACTGGTGCCCGAACCGGAGGACGCTGCCAGCCCGGAGGCCCTCGTGGCGCCGGCCGCCGTCACCGTCCGGGTCCGTGACCTGTCCGTCCGCTGGCCGGGCGTGCCGACCCCCGCGGTCGACGGGGTCTCGCTCGACCTGCACCCGGGCGAGGTCGTCGTGCTCAGCGGGCCGAGCGGCGCCGGCAAGTCGACGCTGGTGGACGCCCTCGTCCGGTTCGTCGACCACACCGGCAGCGTCACCCTGGACGGGACGGACGCGCGGACCATGCACCCCGACGCGGTCCGCGCCCGCATCGGTCTGATCGAGCAGGACCCGTTCGTGTTCGACCAGTCGGTCCGGCAGAACCTGCTCTTCGCGCGGGAGACCGCGACCGACGACGAACTGCTCGCCGTGCTCGACCGGGTCGGACTGGGGGACTGGGTCCGGCGTCGTGGGGGACTCGGCGCCGCCGTGGGGGAGCGCGGGTCGCTCGTGTCCGGGGGGCAGGCCCACCGGTTGGCGCTGGCGCGGGCCCTCCTGCACGAGTTCCCGGTCCTCGTGCTCGACGAGCCGACCGCCGACATCGACCCCGACCTCGGCCATGACGTGCTGCGCGACCTCGTGACGACCGCCCGCGCCGCCGGACGCTCCCTGCTCGTCGTGTCGCACGTGCCGGTGCCGGCCGACCTCGTCGACCGGACCCTGCGGATGCGGGACGGACGCCTGCTCGCGCGGTGACCCGGCGCACGGACGCGAGACGGTCCTGACGGCTTGTATCGTTGACGACCGTGACCATCGAGCAGCACGTCGAGGACCCGCACGCCTACGACTTCCGGCGCATCCAGCAGAAGTGGCAGGCGCGGTGGGAAGAGCTCGGCCTCTTCACCGCCGACCCCGACGACAAGCGCCCGCGCAAGTACATCCTCGAGATGTTCCCGTACCCCTCCGGCGACCTGCACATGGGGCACGCCGAGAACTGGGCGCTCGGGGACTTCGTCGCGCGCTACTGGCGCCAGCAGGGCTTCAACGTGCTGCACCCGATCGGCTGGGACTCGTTCGGCCTGCCCGCCGAGAACGCCGCCATCAAGCGCGGCGTCGACCCGAAGGACTGGACCTACGCGAACATCGCGCAGCAGAAGGCGTCCTTCAAGCGCTACGCGCCGTCGTTCGACTGGTCCACCGAGATCCACACCTCCGATCCCGAGTACTACAAGTGGAACCAGTGGTTGTTCCTCAAGATGTACGAGAAGGGCCTGGCGTACCGGAAGGACAGCTGGGTCAACTGGGACCCGGTGGACCAGACCGTCCTGGCCAACGAGCAGGTCCTGCCCGATGGCACCTCGGACCGCTCCGGTGCCGTCGTCGTCAAGAAGAAGCTGACGCAGTGGTACTTCAAGATCACGGACTACGCGGACCGGCTGCTCGACGACCTCAACCAGCTCGAGGGCCGGTGGCCGTCGAAGGTCATCGCGATGCAGCGCAACTGGATCGGCCGCTCGGTCGGTGCTGACGTCGACTTCGTCATCGAGGGCCGTGACGAGCCCGTCACCGTGTTCACCACGCGCCCGGACACCATCCACGGCGTGACCTTCCTGGTCGTCGCACCGGACTCCGACCTGGCCGCCGAGCTCGTCGCCGACCCGTCCGTCGACGATGCCACCCGCGCCGCGTTCCAGGACTACCTGGTCGCCACGCAGAAGGCGTCGGACATCGACCGGCAGAACGCCGACCGCCCGAAGACCGGTGTCCCGCTCGGCCGTTCGGCGATCCACCCGCTGACCGGGGAGCGCCTGCCGCTGTGGGCTGCCGACTACGTCCTCGCCGACTACGGCCACGGCGCCGTGATGGCCGTGCCCGCGCACGACCAGCGCGACCTGGACTTCGCCCGGGCCTTCGACCTGCCGGTGAAGGTCGTCGTCGACACGAACCAGCCGGTCACCGGTGCGATCCCGGTGATCACGGACGAGACCGAACTGCCCTCGATCGACCCGACGACCACCGGCGAAGCCCTCACCGGACAGGGTCGGATGGTCAACTCCGGTCCGCTCGACGGCATGAGCAAACAGCACGCCATCACCGCGGCGATCAGCCTGCTCGAGGAGCGCGGCACCGGTCGTGCCGCCAAGACCTACCGCCTGCGCGACTGGCTCATCTCGCGACAGCGCTTCTGGGGCACCCCGATCCCGATCATCCACGGCGAGGACGGCACCCAGTACCCGGTGCCCGAGGACCAGCTCCCGGTGGTCCTGCCCGACACCGAGGGCCTCGACCTCAAGCCGAAGGGCACCTCGCCCCTCGGCGGTGCCACCGACTGGGTGAACGTCCCGAACCCGGTCGACGGCAGCCCGGCCCGCCGCGACCCGGACACGATGGACACCTTCGTCGACTCGTCGTGGTACTTCCTGCGCTTCCTGTCCCCGCAGGACGAGACGCAGGCGTTCGACCCGGCACTCGTCAACAAGTGGGCGCCGGTCGACCAGTACATCGGCGGTGTCGAGCACGCGATCCTGCACCTGCTCTACGCACGCTTCGTCACGAAGGTGCTGTTCGACCTCGGCTACCTCGACTTCACCGAACCGTTCTCGGCGCTGCTCAACCAGGGCATGGTGCTCTCCGGCGGCTCGAAGATGTCGAAGTCGAAGGGCGGCGTCTCGCTCGGAGACGAGCTCGACGCGCACGGCGTCGACGCGATCCGCCTGGTGATGGGCTTCGCCGGCCCGCCCGAGGACGACATCAACTGGGAGGACGTCTCGCCCGCGGCCTCCGCACGCTTCCTGGCACGCGCCTACCGGATCGCCGTCGACGTCACCTCGACGCCGGACGCCGTCTGGTCCACCGGCGACCGCGGCGTCCGACAGGCCACGCACCGCTTCCTGGCGGACGCTCCGGGACTGATGGAGTCGTTCAAGTTCAACGTCGTGATCGCACGACTCATGGACCTGGTGAACGTGACCCGCAAGGCGATCGACAGCGGACCCGGTGCCGCCGACCCCGCCGTGCGTGAGGCTGCGGAGACGATCGCCCTCGGGCTCAGCGTCTTCGCGCCGTACACCGGCGAGGAGATGTGGCAGACGCTGGGCTACGACTCCCCGGTGGCGACGTTCGGCTGGCGGAAGGCCGACCCGACGCTGCTCGTGCAGGAGACGCTGACCGCGGTCGTGCAGGTCAACGGCAAGGTGCGCGACTCGTTCGAGGTGTCGAAGTCGATCGAGGCCGACGAGCTCGAGCGGCTCGCGCGCTCGTCACACGCGGTGCAGCGGTACATCGGCGACCGCGAGATCGTGAAGGTCATCGTCCGGGCACCGAAGCTCGTCAACATCGCCATCAAGGGCTAGTCCCTCCACAGAGGCCGTCGCGCGGGCTCCGTCCACAGGTGGTCTGCGAGGAGCCCGGTCGACCGACCGGGCTCCGTAGCGTCTCGGGACATGTCCCGGTTCACGCTGTCACCCCGTGCCGCCCTCCTGCTGGTGGGCGTCGTGGCGGTGCTCGCGCTCGGGGTCGTCGTCGCCGGATGGTGGGGCGGCGGTCGCGGGGGCGAGGAGTCGGGGTCCGGCGTCACGGTCGTGTCGGGGGCGCCGACGGTCGGTGTCCCTGAGCCGTCAGCGGCCGTGCCCGTCCCGTCGTCGACCGCTGCTCCCACTGCGTCCGCGTCGCCGGCGACTGCGGTGCTCTACGTCGTCGGGGCGGTCGAGCACGCGGGGGTCGTCACGGTGGCCGCCGACGACCGTGTCGCGGACGCGCTGGCCGCAGCCGGGGGAGCGGTGGCGGACGCCGACCTGTCGCGGCTGAACCTGGCGCGGCCGGTCGTCGACGGCGAGCGGCTGTACGTGCCCCGCGTCGGCGAGACGGACGTCCCGGCCGAGCTGCCCGCGGGCGCGGGTGCTGGTCCCGGTGGCTCGGCCTCCGGAACCACGGGCTCGTCGGGTGCGGGCAGCGGTGCGGGGGCCGTGCCGGACGTCGTGGACCTCAACACCGCGGACGCCGCCGCGCTCGAGACGCTCCCCGGCATCGGGCCGGCGCTGGCGGAGCGGATCCTCTCCTGGCGCGACGAGCACGGCGGGTTCCGCTCGGTCGAGGACCTGCTCGAGGTCAGCGGCATCGGCGAGGGCCGGTTCGCCGAGCTGCAGGACCGGGTGCGGGTGTGAGCGGCCCGGTGGTGTCGGCTCCCGCTCGGAGTGCGTCCGGCGCGGCGCACGGCAGCGCGCTGCGGGCGTCGCTGGTCGACCTCCGGCTCGCCGGACCGGTCGCAGTGACGTGGATCGTCGTCGCGGTGCTCGTCGGCATCCCACGACTCGCCGGCGTGGTGGCCGTCGGCGCGATCGTCCTCGGTCTGGCCTCGCTCGGCGTGCTCCTCCGGCGCGGGCTGCCCGTCCTCGTCCGGGCGATCGCGGCACTGGTACTGACGACGGCCCTGCTGGTCGCCCTGACGGCCGCAGCGGTCGCAGCTGGCCAGGCGCACCGGGCCCCGTCGATCGTGCGGCAGACGGCCGGCCACAGCCTGGAGGCCCGTGTCCGGTTGGACCGCGACCTCGCCCCCGCCGACCGGTCCGTGATCGGGACGCTCGAGGCGGTCGTGGTGCGAGCCTCCCGGCAGGACGGCCTGCGCGTGCCGGTCCGGCTCGTACCGGCACTCGACGAACCGCGGCGGACCGTGCTGTCGGCCGGATCGGTCGTCGTCGTCCGCGGGCAGCTGCTGGTCGAGGACCCCGGAGCGCCGACCAGCGTCGTGCTCTTCGCCCGTGGGACCGTCACGCCGCAGGCGGGCCCGACCGGGCTGCTCGGCGCCAGTGCAGTCGCACGGGCGGCATTCGTCGACGTCACCGCCGACCTGCCGGAGCCGGGTGCGGCGCTCCTCCGCGGGCTGGCGATCGGGGACCGATCCGGGCTGGACGCCGAGACGGAGCAGGCGATGAAGACCTCGGCGCTGACCCACCTGACCGCGGTCTCCGGGTCGAACTGTGCGGTCCTCGTCGGCCTCGTGGTGCTGCTCGGACGGGCGGTCGGGGCTCCCCGGGCGCTGCGTGCCGCCGTGGCCGTGGTCGTGCTGCTCGGGTTCGTCGTGCTCGTCCGTCCGGACCCGTCGATCACCCGGGCGACCGTGATGGCGATCGTGGTCCTCGTCGTGCACCTGACCGGACGGCCGGTGCGCGGCGTGCCGCTCATCGCCCTCGCCGCCGTCGGCATGCTCGTCGTCGATCCGTGGGTGGCCCGCTCGTTCGCCTTCGCGCTGTCGGTGCTCGCGACCACCGGGATCGTGGTCCTCGCTGCGCCCGTGACCGACCTGCTCGCGCGGCGGGTCGGGAGGCCCGTCGCGACCGCGGTCGCGGTGCCGGTCGCCGCGCAGGTCGCCTGTTGGCCGGTCACGATCCCGCTCTCCGCCGCCCTTCCGACGTACGCGGTGCCGGCGAACCTGCTCGCCGAGGTCCTGGCACCGGTCGCCACCGTCGTCGGTCTCGCCGCGTGCCTGCTCGCGCCGGTGTGGCCGGTGGGCGCCGGGCTTCTCGCGACCGTCGGTTGGGTGCCCGCTGCCGGGATCGGACTCATCGCACACGGGGCCGCCGGCCTGCCGACCGCCTCGGCACCGTGGCCTTCCGGGGCGGGCGGGGTCATCGCCGCCGGGGTCGTGAGCGCAGCCCTCGCGGTCGGGGTGCTCGTTCGCCGACGCCTGCGTCGGGTGGCGCTCGGAGTGGCCGTGCTCGTGCTCGTCGGGGGAGTCGGGTCGGTCGCGGTGCCCGCGGTCCTCGTCCGGGGCAGTGTCCCGACCGGATGGACCGTCGCGATGTGCGACGTCGGGCAGGGCGACGCCACCCTGCTCCGGAGCGGTGGACGCACGGCGCTCGTCGACACCGGGGACGATGCCGAGCGTCTGGTCTCCTGTCTGGCCCTCCTCGGCGTCGACCGGATCGACCTGCTCGTCCTGACCCACTTCGACCGCGACCACGTCGGCGCCGTGGCCTCGGTCGCGACACGGGTGGAGACCGCCCTGGTCGGTCCGGTCGGCCGGCCCGCGGACGACCGGGTGGTCCGGGACCTCCGGAGCGCGGGGGTGGCGGTCCGGCGGGCAGCCGATCGGACCAGCGGCCTGCTCGGGGACCTCCGCTGGCGGGTGCTGTGGCCGCCGGACGGCGAGGAGCGTGCGGGCAACGCCGCGAGCATCGTCCTCCGGGTCGATCCTGCACGGGAGCGACCCTGCCCGGGTTGCGTCAGCGCGGTGCTCCTCGGCGACCTGGGCGAGGACGCGCAGCGTCGGCTGCTGCGGACCGCGCCGCCGGAGACGTTGACGCCCGTGGACGTCGTGAAGGTCGCGCACCACGGGTCCGCGGACCAGGACCCGGAGCTCTACCGGCAGCTCGCAGCCCGGGTCGGCCTCATCGGGGTCGGCGCGGACAACGACTACGGGCACCCGACACCGAGCGCCCTGCGGATGCTCGCCGCCGCCGGGACGGTGGCGTACCGCACGGACCGGTCGGGGACGGTCGTGGTGCGCGGTGAGAGCGACGATGCGGGCGCGGAGGCGGGTGGGGACTCCGGTGCCCAGAGCCGGGCACCGGTCGCGGTGTGGACCGAGCGCGACGCCGGGGCGTCGGCTGCCGCCCGTAGGATCGGTGCGACGCCGACCGGCACTGCGCCGCCGATGCACGGGCCCGGACGTCGTCGTCGCCCAGCACCACCGGAAGGACCCGCATGCCCGCCAAGAAGCCCGCGCGCGCCGCAGCGAAGATCGACCAGATCCCGTGGTCGGCGATCCGCCCGGCCCCGGTCGTCCTGGTCACCGGTGCCGAGACGTTCCTGGCGGAGCGGGCGATCGGCATGCTCCGCGACCTGCTCGTCGGCGAGGACCCGGCGCTCGAGGTGCACGACCTCGAGGCGGACCAGTACGCCTCCGGGCTGCTGTCGACGCTGGCGAGCCCGTCCCTCTTCGGTGAACCCCGACTGGTCCGTGTCACGAACGTCGAGAAGTGCACCGACGCCTTCATCACCGAGACGATCTCGTACCTGCAGAACCCGGCCGACGACGTCACCCTGGTGCTCCGGCACGGTGGTGGAGTCCGGGGCAAGAAGCTCCTCGACACGATCCGCAGCGGGGTCGGCGGCGGCATCGAGGTGCAGTGCGACGAGATCAAGCGCGACACCGACAGGATCGACTTCGTCAACGCCGAGTTCCGTGCTGCACGGCGGAAGATCGCACCCTCCGCCGTCCGGACCCTGGTGGCCGCGTTCGCGGACGACCTCGCCGAACTCGCCGCCGCCTGCCGACAGCTCCTGGCCGACGAGGCCGCGGAGATCACCGACCGGACCGTCGACAAGTACTACGGCGGCCGGGTCGAGACGAACGCGTTCAAGGTCGCCGACATCGCCCTGGCCGGCCGGTCGGCACCGGCGATCGTCGAACTCCGGCACGCGCTGGCAACGGGAGAGGCGCCCGTACCGATCGTCGCCGCGTTCGCGAGCAAGATCCGCACGATGGCGAAGGTCAGCTCCTTCCGCGGGTCGAGCGGGCAGGCGGCCTCGGCGCTCGGCATGGCGCCGTGGCAGGTCCAGCGTGCCCAGCGGGACGTCGCCGGCTGGAGCGAAGCAGGCCTCGCGAACGCGATCACGAGCATCGCGGCCGCCGACGCCGCGGTGAAGGGCGGGTCCCGCGACGCCCACTTCGCGCTCGAGGTGATGGTCCGCACCATCGCACGACGCGGCGAGGAGCGCTGACCGGCACCGGGCCTCCCGGCCGTCGGCGGAGCCGCTGCTGGGGACGCTCCGCTGCCGGCGTGCGCGATGACGCCCGTCCGGTGCCCGTCCGGTGCCCGGCCAGTGTCCGGCCGCGCCCGTGGTTCCGATCGGCTCCGCCCAACCGGGTCCGGATCGAACCGCAGCATCCCGCGGTTCGGAACGGTTGCTGTTGGGCGCAGCTGAACGGCACCGACCCGCCGCGCCGACCCGCGGCACCGGCCCGCGGCCCCGCACGCGGCCTGCCCCGGCCCCGCACCCGGGAACGACGAAGGCCCCGCACCGAACGGTGCAGGGCCTTCGAGACGGTCAGACGCTCAGATCAGAGCGCGGAGACCTTCTTCGCGATGGCCGACTTGCGGTTCGCGGCCTGGTTCTTGTGGATGACACCCTTGCTCACGGCCTTGTCGAGCTTCTTCGACGCGAGCGACAGGGCGGCAACGGCCTTGTCCTTGTCGCCCGTGGCGATCGCCTCGTTGGTGTGACGGATGTACGTCTTGAGCTCCGACTTGTACGCCTTGTTGCGGTCGGTGGCCTTCTGGTTGGTCTTGATGCGCTTGAGCTGCGACTTGATGTTCGCCATGCGTGTTGCTCCTGGTTTCGTCTCGGACGGGTGGTTGCGATCCCGGGTAGAGGGGCCCTTCGTCGCATCGCGTTCCACCCGTGGGCGACGGAACGCGTAAGCCAGCGACTGACGTTACCAGGTCGACCCGTCCGGACCAAAGCCCGACACGGGTCGTGTGGCGACGAGACGGGCGCGCGATCCCGAGCGGATACGGTGTCGACATGCCGTCCATCGCACCCCGCATCGACACCGTCCCACCGTCGGGCATCCGCCGGGTGTTCGAGCAGGCGGCCCTCCTCGACGACGTGACGATGCTCGTGATCGGTGAGCCGGACGTCCCCGTCGCCAAGCACATCGGTGACGCCGCACGTCGTGCGTGGGCCGAGGACCGCACCGACTACGGGCCCAACGGCGGCATCCCGCAGCTGCGGCAGGCGATCCAGGACAAGCTCCGCCGCGAGAACCGGATGGACGTCGACCTCGAGCAGGTCTGGGTCACCGTCGGTGCGACGCAGGCGCTGTTCACGGCGATGACGCTCGTGCTCTCGCCCGGTGACGAGGTCCTGGTACCGGACCCCGGCTACACGACCTTCACGATGAACGCCCACATCATCGGCGCGGACCCGGTGCCGTACCAGCTGTCGCCGGCGCACGGGTTCGAGCCCGACCTCGCCGCATTGGAGGCGCGGATCACCGACCGCACGCGCGCCATCATCGTGAACTCCCCGTCCAACCCGCTCGGCACCGTCTTCGGCGAGCAGACGCTGCGTGACCTGTTGGCGCTGGCGAAGCGCCACGACCTCTGGGTGATCAGCGACGAGGTCTACGAGTACTTCACCTACGGCACACGGCACCTGAGCCTGGCGTCCCTCGACGAGGACGACCGCGTCTTCTCGGCGTTCTCGCTGAGCAAGACGTACGCGATGACCGGCGTGCGGGTCGGCTACCTCGTCACGCCCAAGGGCCTCGGCCCGACGATGCGGACCGTCCAGGAGTCGATCATCAGCTGTGTCGCGGAGCCCGACCAGTGGGCGGCCCTCGCGGCGATCGTCGGCGACCACTCGTCGGTGCAGGACGCCCGCGAGCACTACCGCGAGAACCTCGAGATCGCGACGGGGGTCCTGGACGCCGCCGGCATCCGCTACCTCGATCCTCGAGGAGCGTTCTACCTGTGGATCGACGTCTCGCACGCGGCCCGGGGCGACGTCGCGGAGTGGGCCCTGGCGTTCCTCCAGCGCGAGCGGGTGGCGGTCGCGCCGGGCAGCGCGTTCGGCCGGACGGGTGAGGGGTGGATCCGGGTGTGCCTCGCGGCGTCGGCGGAGGACCTGCGCCGAGGACTCGGCGCGCTGCCGGTCCCGACCGCGGGCACGCACGCGACCGACGCCTGACCAGAGCCGGACCCGCCCGGTGCGCGCTGTCGGGGCGTGAGCATGGGACAATCGACGGACCGTCCGACCCACCCCGAGGAACCGTGAGCCCACAAGCATCTGCGCCGCTCGAGCCCGCCTCGACACCGGCCGCCGCGATCCGCAACTTCTGCATCATCGCGCACATCGACCACGGCAAGTCCACGCTGGCTGACCGCATGCTGTCGATCACCGGCATCGTCGAGGACCGGGCGATGCGTGCGCAGTACCTCGACCGGATGGACATCGAGCGTGAGCGCGGCATCACGATCAAGTCCCAGGCCGTCCGCATGCCGTGGGAGCTCGACGGCGAGACCTTCGCGCTGAACATGATCGACACCCCCGGGCACGTCGACTTCTCGTACGAGGTCTCTCGCTCCCTGGCCGCGTGCGAGGGAGCGATCCTGCTCGTCGACGCCGCGCAGGGCATCGAGGCCCAGACGCTCGCGAACCTGTACCTGGCGCTCGAGAACGACCTCGAGATCATCCCGGTCCTCAACAAGATCGACCTGCCGGCCGCCGAGCCGGAGAAGTACGCCGCCGAGCTCGCGCAGCTCATCGGGGGCAAGCCGGAGGACGTCCTGCGGGTCTCCGGCAAGACCGGCGAGGGCGTCGCCGAGCTGCTCGACCGGGTCGTCCGCACCGTGCCCGCTCCCGTCGGTACGGTCGACGCCGCACCCCGCGCGATGATCTTCGACTCGGTGTACGACAGCTACCGCGGTGTCGTGACCTACGTGCGCATGATCGACGGCTCGATCAAGCCGCGCGAGAAGGTCCAGATGATGTCGACCAAGTCGACGCACGAGATCCTGGAGATCGGGGTGTCGAGCCCGGAGCCGACCCCGACGAAGGGGCTCTCCGTCGGCGAGGTCGGGTACCTCATCACCGGCGTCAAGGACGTCCGCCAGTCCAAGGTCGGCGACACGGTCACGAGCGCGCAGCGTCCGGCGACCGACGCGCTGGCCGGCTACACGGACCCGAAGCCGATGGTCTTCTCGGGTTTGTACCCGATCGACGGCAGCGACTACCCGGTGCTCCGCGAAGCGCTCGACAAGCTCAAGCTGTCCGACGCGGCCCTGGTCTACGAGCCGGAGACGTCCGTGGCGCTGGGCTTCGGCTTCCGCTGCGGGTTCCTCGGCCTGCTGCACCTCGAGATCATCACCGAGCGACTGCGGCGCGAGTTCGACCTCGACCTCATCACCACCGCCCCGAGCGTGGTCTACGAGGTCACGACCGAGGACAACGAGGTCACCGAGGTCACGAACCCGTCCGAGTTCCCGACCGGCCGCATCCTCGAGGTCCGCGAGCCGATGGTCCGCGCTGCGATCCTGGCGCCCAAGGACTACGTCGGCGCGATCATGGAGCTCTGCCAGCAGCGGCGCGGCTCACTGCTCGGTATGGAGTACCTCGGCGAGGACCGCGTCGAGATCCGCTACGAGATGCCCCTCGGCGAGATCGTGTTCGACTTCTTCGACCAGCTGAAGAGCAAGACGCAGGGCTACGCCAGCCTGGACTACGAGCCCGTCGGTGACCAGGCCGCTGACCTCGTGAAGGTCGACATCCTGCTGCAGGGTGACCAGGTCGACGCGTTCAGCGCCATCGTGCACCGCGAGAAGGCGTACGCCTACGGCACGCTGATGACCGAGCGACTGCGCAAGCTCATCCCGCGCCAGCAGTTCGAGGTCCCGATCCAGGCCGCGATCGGCGCCCGCATCATCGCCCGTGAGAGCATCCGTGCCATGCGCAAGGACGTCCTGGCGAAGTGCTACGGCGGTGACATCACCCGCAAGCGCAAGCTCCTCGAGAAGCAGAAGGAGGGCAAGAAGCGCATGAAGACGATCGGCCGGGTCGAGGTCCCGCAGGAGGCCTTCATCGCCGCACTCTCCGGCGACGTGGAAGAGAAGAAGAAGTGAGCCGCGGACACCAGCACCGCACGGCGTTGACGTACGGCGCCGTCGGCGCGACCCAGGCGTCGGACCTCATGACGTACCCGCCGGAGGGCTTCGTACCGGCCGAGTCCCGCGCCCGCATCGGGCACGGCGACCAGCGCTTCGAGACCGCCGTCATGCAGGCGCTCACCTGGCAGATCCAGGAGCGCAGCGGGATGGGGGTCCGCGTCGAGGACACGCCCGAGGACGACGAGGTCCGCTACAACCCGGTCACGTTCGACGAACAGGGCGTCCCGATCGCCCCCGCCTCGATCGGCACGCCGCGGGTGGAGAAGACGACGCCCGACGGCACCCCGCTGATCACGGCGGGCACCACGGCGACGCTGACGATGCACGCCTTCGGGCAGACCGTCCAGGCGCCGGTGCGGGTCGTCGCGATCATCGACGAGCGCGACCGTAAGGGCTTCGCGTACGGCACACTCGACGGCCACCCGCTCTCGGGTGAAGAGTCCTTCGTCGTCGAGCGGACCCCGGACGGCTCGGTCTGGCTGCAGGTCCGCCAGTTCTCGCAGCCGGCCAGCCGCAAGTGGCGCTTCGTCGCGCCGCTGCTGCGCCGCCAGCAGCGGGTGATGGCGGAGAAGTACCTGGCCGCCCTGCGCGGCGACTGACCCGACGACGTGACCGGTCCCGGAGACCGGTCACGTGCCTCCCGGCCGGGAGGCCCGCCCCGCTCCCGACAGGCGCCGACCGGCAGCCCCGCGCCCGACCGGCAGCCCCGGGCCCGACCGGCAGCCCCGCGCCCGACCGGCAGCAACGGGGCCGCCCGGCGGCCACGGGGCCGACCGGGACCAGCAGGCAGACCACCGGTCTGCTCAGGCGAGCGGCGCCAGGCCCGCGATCGCGTCCTCGATGAGCCCCGCGTCCTGGACGCAGTCCCGCGCCACGGCCACCGCGCTCGTCCCCTGGAGCGCCGCCACGTCGTACGCGCCGGTCGCGACCGCCACGAACGGGATCCCGACCGCATCCGCCGCCTCGCCGTCGCGCGGGGTGTCCCCGACGATGACCGCCCGGGTGCCGGACAGGGCTGCGGCGGCGACGGCGGTGATGCCGGCCCGCTCGACCTCGGTGTCGCCGAAGTACGAGTGTTCCCAGTCGAAGACGTCGACGTCGAAGCCCGCGCCGAGCAGCTTGACGCGGGCTCGGTACGCGGAGTTGCCGGTGAGCAGGCCGTTCCGCCAGCCGAGGTCGGCGAAGCGTCGGACCAAGTCGATCGCGCCGGGTGCCGGGATGCGTCGGTCGCCAGAGCGGTGCCGTTCCTCGGACAGGTCGCGGAGGTGTCCGCTGACGGTGGGGACCAGGTCGTCGTCCAGGTGGTGCGCGCGGACGTGCTCGACGATGATGCCGGCGTCGGTCCGACCGTGCTGGTGGCCGACGAGCTGCGGGAGGTCGCGGCCGAGCGCTCGTTCCAGCGCCAGGTGGTACAGGTTCCCCGGTGCCGCGGCGTTGCGCACGAGGGTGCCGTCGATGTCCCAGAGGACCGTGGTGGTGACCGGATGGTGCTCCATGCCGTCCATGATGACGGACAATGGACTCCATGCCGAGTGCTCTCCCGATCGCCGATCCCGCTCCGTCGGACGGACTGGTCGAACCGGCACCCGGAGCGGGTCAGGTGCCGTTCGGCGTCTACGTCCACGTGCCCTTCTGCCGGGTGCGGTGTGGGTACTGCGACTTCAACACGTACACGGCCTCCGAGCTCCGCGGAGTCCGGCGTGACGACTACGCCGGCCACGCCCTCCGTGAGATCGCGTTCGCGGACCAGGTGCTCGAGCGCTCCGGCGTCCCGCGGCGGCCGGTCTCGACGGTGTTCTTCGGCGGCGGCACCCCGACGATGCTGCCGGCGTCCGACCTGGCGATGATCCTGCGGGCGGTCGACGACACGTGGGGGATCCTGCCCGGGGCCGAGGTCACGACCGAGGCCAACCCGGACTCCGTCGACGCCGAGTCGATCGCGACGCTGCAGCGCGCCGGCTTCACCCGGATGAGCTACGGCATGCAGTCGGCGGTGCCGCACGTGCTGGCGACCCTGGACCGCACGCACGACCCCGAGCGGGTGCCGGTGGTCGTCGACCTCGCGAAGCAGCAGGGTCTCGACGTCAGCCTGGACCTCATCTACTCGACGCCGGGGGAGTCGCTCGACGACTGGCGCACCTCGCTCGACGCGGCGATCGCCTGCGCTCCGGACCACGTGTCCGCCTACTCGCTCATCGTCGAGGACGGGACCGCGATGGGCCGTGCCGTGTCCCGCGGGGAGTTGCCCGCCCCGGACGACGACCTGGCGGCGGACATGTACGAGCTCGCCGACCAGGTGCTCCGTGACGCCGGCTACGACTGGTACGAGGTCTCGAACTGGTCGCGCGGCGCCGGACACGCCAGTCGGCACAACCTGTCCTACTGGAAGGGCCACGACTGGTGGGGCATCGGCCCGGGCGCGCACTCCGCCGTCGCCGGCACCCGCTGGTGGAACGTCAAGCACCCGGCCGCCTACGCGAACAAGGTGCTGCAGGACGTGTCCCCGGCCGCCGGGCGCGAGACCCTGGACGACGAGACGCGCTACGTCGAGCGGGTCCTGCTCGCCGCGCGGGTCCGCGGCGAGCTGCGGATCGACGAGCTCCGCCGGGAGGCCCGTGGCCGCGTCGCCGGCCTCATCGCCCGTGGTCTCGTGGACGGCCGGGCAGCGCTCGGCGGGACGCTGGAACTGACCCTGCCGGGACGGCTGCTCGCCGACGCCGTGGTCCGCGACCTGCTCGACTGACCGGTCGGTCCCGGTACGTGCTCGCTACTGCTTGATGAACTCGATGGTGAGCGGGTACCGGTAGAACTGCCCCTGGTTCGCAGCGAGGGCGGCCAGGATGCCGAACACGATCGACACGATCCCGGTGGCCGTGATCACGAGGAACCCGATGCCGAGCACCGACGTCAGGATGCCGGCGAAGTAGGCGATGGCCATCGTGATGTGGAAGTTCAGTGCCGCCCGGGTGTGCTCCCGGACGAAGTTGCCGCGGTCCCGCAGGACGAAGTAGGCGATGACCGGCACCAGGACGTTCGAGAAGATCCCGCCGACGTGCGTCAGGGTCGCCCAGAGGCGCTGGTCCTCGGGGGTCATCGGCTGCGGGGGCCGGTAGCCGGACGGGTACTGCTGCCCGGGCTGCTGCCCGCCGCCGTACTGCCCACCGGGGTACTGCCCGCCGGGGTACTGCCCGCCGGGGTACTGGCCGCCGGGGTACTGCCCGCCGGGCTGCTTCCCGCCCGGGTACTGGTCGCCCGGGCCGCCGGGTCCGTGTCCGTCGCTCATGCCCGCAGCGTACCGAGCGACCGGTGGAGAAGTCCCGTCTCGTCGGCGGTCGGGCGTAGGATCAGCACTCGGCATGCGAGAGTGCCAGCCGGACGGATCGACACGAGCGGAGGGAACCGATGGTCAGCGAACGGAGCCTCGAGGTCCTCAAGGCGATCGTGCGCGACTACGTCGCCTCCCGCGAACCCGTCGGCTCGAAGACCATCGTCGAGCGCCACGCCTTCGGGGTCAGCGCCGCAACGATCCGCAACGACATGGCTCAGCTCGAGGACGAGCAGCTCATCATCGCCCCGCACACCTCCTCCGGCCGTGTGCCCACGGACAAGGGGTACCGGGTGTTCGTCGACCACCTGGCGGCGGCGCGTCCGCTCTCCGGCGCGCAGCGGCAGGCGATCGAGACCTTCCTCGGCGCCTCGAACGACCTCGACGACGTCCTCACCCGCACCGTCCGGCTGCTCAGCCAGTTGACGAACCAGGTCGCGCTCGTGCAGTACCCGACGATGGGCCACGCGCGTGTCCAGCACGTCGAACTCGTCCGCCTCGCGGACAACCGGTTGATGGTGGTCCTCATCACCGACACCGCCCGGGTCGAGCAGCGCGTCATCGAGACGGACGTCCCGTTCGACGAGTCCGCGCTCTCCGAACTCCGCACCCTCGTCAACGGCGCGACCGTGGGCCTGCTGCTGCAGGACGCTCCGCCGGCGCTCCGTGAGATCCCCGGCCAGCTCCGGCCCGCGGTCCAGCCGCTCGCCGGCGTCGTGGTCGCGAGCCTGGTCGAGCAGGTCGCCGCCAACCGGCAGGACCGCCTGCTGATGGCGGGTGCCGCGAACCTGGCGAAGAGCGAGCAGGACTTCTCCGGCGGACTCTTCCCCGTGCTCGAGGCGATCGAGGAACAGGTCACCCTGCTCCGGTTGTTCGGCGAGATGCAGGTCGACGACATCGCCGTGGCAGCGAGCATCGGACGTGAGAACGCCGAGTACGGTCTCGACGCCACGAGCATCGTCGCCGGCGGCTACCTGGCCGCCCGCGGTGAGATCGCCCGACTGGGCGTCCTCGGTCCGACCAGGATGGACTACGGCACGAACATGGCCGCGGTCCGTGCGGTCGCCCGCTACCTGTCCCGGCTGCTCGGCGAGAACTGACCCGCCGGACACCCCCACCCCGTCCACCCACGCACCCCCTGAGGAACACTTGGCAGACCACTACGACGTCCTCGGCGTCCCGCGCGACGCCTCCGACGCCGACATCAAGAAGGCGTACCGGCGGCTTGCTCGCGAACTGCACCCGGACGTGAACCCGAGCCCCGACGCCGCTGAGCGCTTCAAGGACGTCACCCACGCGTACGACGTCCTCAGCGACCCGGAACAGCGCCGTCGCTTCGATGCCGGCCCCCAGGACGGCGGGTTCGGTGCCGCCGCCGGCGGCTTCAGCGACATCTTCGACGCCTTCTTCGGCGGGGGTGGTGGCGGTGGCGGCCGTGGGACCGGTCCGCGCAGCCGTGCCGAGCGCGGCGGCGACGCCCTGCTCCGGCTCGAGGTGGACCTGGACGAGGTCGTCTTCGGCACGCACAAGGACCTCGAGGTCGACACCGCCGTGCTCTGCGACACGTGCGGTGGCTCCTGTTGCGCGCCCGGCACGAGCCCGCAGACGTGCGACATCTGCGGCGGGACCGGCCACATCCAGCGCCAGGTCCGCTCGCTCCTCGGCAACGTCGTGACGAGCGCTCCGTGTGGCACCTGCCGCGGCTACGGCACCGTCATCCCGAACCCGTGCCCCACCTGTCAGGGTCAGGGCCGCGTCCGGGCCCGTCGCACCGTTCCGGTGGACGTGCCTGCCGGCGTCGACTCGGGCCTCCGCCTGCAGATGCCCGGCCAGGGCGAGGTCGGCCCGGCCGGTGGACCCGCCGGTGACCTGTACCTCGAGGTGCGCGTCCGCCACCACGACGTCTTCAGCCGTGACGGAGACGACCTCCTCGCGACGCTCGAGGTCCCGATGACCGACGCCATCCTCGGTGCGACGACCACGATCGACGGCCTGGACGGTCCGGTCGAGCTCGAGCTCCGTCCGGGCGTGCAGAGCGCCGACGTACTGGTCATCAAGGACCGCGGCGTCACGAAGCTCCGCGGTTCCGGCCGCGGTGACCTCAAGGTCGGCATCCAGGTCGTCACCCCGAGCAAGCTCTCGCACAAGGAGCGGCAGCTGGTCGAACAGCTCGCGAAGTCCCACAAGGCCGGTGCCCCGCAGCTGTCCCGCTTCCAGCAGGGCATGTTCGGGAAGCTCCGCGACCGGTTCTTCAACTTCTGATGGCCTCGCTCTACCTCGTCGACACGCTCGACGACGTCGCGGTGGGCGGCCAGGTGCCGCTCGAGGGTGCCGAGGGGCGCCACGCCGTGACGGTGTCGCGTGTCCGGGTCGGGGAGGAGCTCCGGATCTCGGACGGCCGCGGCACCGTGGTCGCCGGGACGGTCGCGTCGGTCGGCAAGGACTCGCTCCTGCTCACCGTCGCGACCGTCGGCGTCGAACCGGCTCCGCGTCCGTCCCTGACCCTCGTGCAGGCGCTCGCCAAGGGCGGCCGCGACGAGATGGCCGTGCAGGCCGCGACCGAGATCGGTGTCGACCGGGTGGTGCCGTGGGCAGCCGCGCGCAGCGTCTCGCGCTGGGACGGCCCGAAGGTCGAGAAGGGCCGCGCCCGGTGGGCGGCCATCGCGCACGAGGCAGCGAAACAGGCGGTGCGCTCGCGCGTCCCCGACGTGGTCGCGCCGGTGACGACGGCGCAGCTCGCCGGCGGCGCAGGAGCGGCAGCACCGGCGGACGGCCAGGAGGCCCGCCGGCAGCTGGTCCTGCTCGAACCGACCGCCTCGGTGCGCCTCGCCACCTGGGAGCCGCCGGCTGACGTCGACGAGATCGCCCTGGTCGTCGGGCCGGAGGGTGGGATCGAGCCGTCGGAGCTCGAGCGTCTGGAGTCGGCCGGCGCGGTGCGGGTCCGACTCGGCGGCACCGTGCTGCGGACCTCCACCGCCGGGCCGGCGGCCCTGGCCGTCCTGCAGTCGCGGCTCGGACGCTGGTGAGTCCGTACGGCGTGGATCGGAGCACCGGAGACATCGGGAAGGCGCGGCGTCGGTCGCGCGTTCTACGATGGTGCCCATGACCAGCACCGAGCCCAGCGTCTTCACGAAGATCGTCACGCGCGATATCCCGGCGACCATCGTCGCCGAGGACGACCGCGTCATCGCCTTCGAGGACAACGCGCCCAAGGCACCCGTGCACGTGCTCGTCGTCCCGAAGACCCAGGCGTACGCGAACGTGGGCGAGCTCGCGGCCGCCGACCCCGACCTGCTCGCGCACGTCGTCACGACGGCGCAGCGCATCGCCGACGAACGCGCCGGCGGACAGTTCCGACTCGTGTTCAACACCGGCGAAGCCGCCGGCCAGACCGTGTTCCACGTGCACGCGCACGTACTCGCAGGAGACCTGCAGGAAGGCACCCTTGCCAGCTGACGAACCAGCCACCACCGAGCCGGACTCCGTCTCGACCTCCGAACTCACCGTCGACGGCATCGCCATGGTGCAGTTGCTCGGCCCGCAGGACCGCCTGCTGAAGACCGTCGAGCGCCAGTACCCGTCCGTCCGCGTCCTGGTGCGCGGCAACCAGGTCACGCTGTCCGGACCGGAGCGCGACGTCACGCGTGCCCGGGCCCTGGTCGACGAACTCGTCGGGATGGTCCGGCGCGGGCAGGACATCGGGCAGTCGGACATCCCGACCTCTGCGCGCATCATCGACGAAGAGCGCAGCCCGTCGAACGTGTTCGGCACCCCGATCGTCTCGAGCCGCGGCAAGTCGGTGCGCCCGAAGACCGACGGGCAGCGTGCGTACGTCGACGCCATCGACGAGAACACGATCACGTTCGGCATCGGCCCGGCCGGTACCGGCAAGACCTACCTGGCGATGGCGAAGGCCGTCCAGGCCCTGCAGCGACGCGAGGTCTCGCGCATCATCCTCACCCGTCCCGCGGTCGAGGCCGGCGAGCGGCTCGGGTTCCTCCCGGGCACGCTCACCGACAAGATCGACCCGTACCTCCGCCCGCTGTACGACGCGCTCAACGAGATGATGGACCCCGAGCTGGTCCCGAAGCTCCTGGCCGCCGGCACGGTCGAGGTCGCTCCGCTCGCCTACATGCGCGGTCGGACGCTCAACGACTCGTTCGTCGTCCTCGACGAGGCGCAGAACACCACGCCCGAGCAGATGAAGATGTTCCTGACGCGTCTGGGCTTCGGCTCGAAGATGGTGATCACGGGGGACATCACCCAGGTCGACCTGCCGGGCAACGTCTCCGGCCTGCGCCTGGTGACCCGGATCCTGCAGGACGTCGACGACATCCACTTCGCCCGCCTCGGCAGCGAGGACGTGGTGCGCCACACCCTGGTCGGCCGGATCGTCGACGCCTACACCGTCTACGACGAGGAACGACTCGTCGAGCAGGCCGCGAAGCGCCCCCACCAGCAGGACGACCGCCGAGGAGGCACCCGGTGAGCATCGAGCTCAACAACGAGTCCGGTGTGGCGGTGGACGAGGACGTCGTGCAGCGCCTCGCCGCCTTCGCACTCGACGCCATGCACGTGCACGCGGACGCCGAACTCGCGATCGTGTTCGTCGACGAGGGCGCGATGGAGCAGCTGCACATCCGGTGGATGGACGAGCCCGGCCCGACCGACGTCCTGAGCTTCCCGATGGACGAACTGCGTCCGGGAACCGAGGACGAGCCGACGCCCGCCGGGCTCCTCGGAGACATCGTGGTCTGCCCGCAGGTCGCCGAGGAACAGGCGAAGACCGCCGGCCACTCGACGCTCGACGAGATCCTGCTGCTGACCTGCCACGGAATCCTGCACCTGCTCGGCTTCGACCACGCGGAGCCCGAGGAGAAGGCCGAGATGTTCGGTCTGCAGGGCGAGATCCTGACCGCCTTCGCCGCCGCGCGTCGGGGGCGGTGACCGCAGTGCTGCTCGTCGCCGGGCTGCTCGCGGTGGCGTTCCTGCTGGTGGTCCTCGGCGGACTGCTCGCGGCCGCCGACTCCGCGCTGTCGGTCCTCTCGCGCGCCGACCTCGAGGAGATCGCCCGCGGCAGCAAGCGCCGCCGTGCGATCGAGGCCCTGGCGGACGACCCGGGTGCGCACGTCAACGCCCTGAACTTCTTCCGGGTGCTCGCCGAGACGGCCGCCGCGGTGCTCGTGACGATCGCCCTCGTGACGGTGTTCGACACGTGGTGGGTCGCCCTGATCGTGTCCGCGGCCGTGATGACCGCGGTGTCGTTCGTGCTCGTCGGGTCCAGCCCGCGCAGCGTCGGACGCGCCCACGCCGAGGGCATCATCGCCGCCACCGGGGGGTTGGTCCGCGGGGTCCGCATCGTGCTCGGGCCGCTCGCCGGCCTCCTCGTCGCGATCGGCGACCGGGTCACCCCGGGCCGCGTCCGCAGTGCGTCCAGCGTCTCGAGCGAGGAGCAGCTGCTCTCGCTGGTCGACGAAGCCACCGAGAGCAACGTGCTCGAGGCGGACGACCGCGAACTCATCCACTCGGTCTTCGCGTTCAGCGACACCCTGGTGCGCGAGGTCATGGTGCCCCGGACCGACATGGTCACCGCGGACGCCGCCGACACGATCGCGGCGGTCATGGAGCAGTTCCTGGCCACCGGCGTGTCCCGCATGCCGGTCATCGGCCGGGACAGCGACGACGTGCTCGGGGTGGCGTACCTGCGCGACGTGGCCCGGAGCCTCTACGAGCGCCCCGAGGTCGGCGTCCGCCCGGTGCGCACGATGCTCCGGCCGGCCGAGTTCCTGCCGGAGTCGAAGCCCGCCGACGAGACCCTGCGGCACATGCAGCTCGCGAAGAACCACCTGGTGCTCGTGGTCGACGAGTACGGCGGCGTCGCGGGCCTCGTCACGATGGAGGACCTCATCGAGGAACTCGTCGGTGACATCTCGGACGAGTACGACCGCGCCGTGGTCGACCGCGCGGAGATCGAACCGGGGCGTTGGCGCATCTCGGCTCGATTGCCCATCGACGAGCTCGGTGACCTGTTCGGGATCGAACTCGACGACGACGACGTCGACACCGCCGGTGGCCTGCTCACGAAGGAGCTCGGGCACCTGCCCTCCGCCGGGGACGCCGTCACGGTGTCCGGGGTCCTGCTCACCGCGGACCGCGTCGAGGGCAAGCGCCGACACCTCATCACCGTGGTCGCCGAACGGACCGCCGACCTCGCGTCCGCCGAGCAGGCCTTCGGCGACTCCGACCACTCCACGACGGGAACACGAACCACATGACCGACTCCGGACCCGACACCGCGCCCGAGGCGACGACCCCCTACCGCGCGGGCTTCGTCTCCTTCGTCGGTCGCCCGAACGTCGGCAAGTCGACGCTGACCAACGCCCTGGTCGGCCAGAAGGTCGCGATCACCTCGTCGAAGCCGCAGACCACCCGGCGGGCCATCCGCGGCATCGTCCACCGTCCGCACGGGCAGGTCATCGTCGTCGACACCCCCGGTGTGCACCGCCCGCGGACCCTCCTCGGCGAGCGACTCAACGACCTCGTCCAGTCCACGCTCGGCGACGTCGACGTGATCGGGTTCTGCGTGCCCGCGAACGAACCGATCGGGCCGGGCGACCGCTTCATCAACGACACCCTCGACCAGTACCCCCGGGCGAAGAAGGTCGCGATCGTCACGAAGATCGACCGCTCCGGCAAGGAGAAGATCGCCGAGCAGCTGCTCGCGGTGTCCCGGCTCCGCGAATGGGACGCGATCATCCCGACCTCGGGTACCGAGGGCCTGCAGCTCGAGGACCTCCTCGACGAGGTCGTGTCGCTGCTGCCGGAGTCACCGCAGCTGTACGACGACCTCGCCGTCACCGAGGAGACCGACGAAGAGCGGGTCGGCGAGCTCATCCGCGAGGCCGCGCTCGAGGGCGTCCGCGACGAGCTGCCGCACTCGTTGGCCGTCGTCATCGAGGACATGGTCGAACCCGACGCCGACGACGACCCGAACGGCCCGCTGCGCATCTTCGCCAACCTGTTCGTCGAGCGCGACAGCCAGAAGTCGATCGTCATCGGCCACAAGGGCAGCCGGCTCAAGGACGTCGGCACCCGCGCCCGGGTCGAGATCGAGGGCCTGCTCGGTCGTCACGTCTACCTGAACATCCGCGTGAAGGTCGCCAAGGAGTGGCAGCGCGACCCGAAGCAGCTCGGCCGACTGGGGTTCTGACCCGGGTCATCCGACGGTCGGACGCGCCGGGCAGGCGCGCGCCGTACCGTGGGGTGGTGTTCCGTCCCGTCCTCCGCACCCAGCTCGTCGTCGACATCGGCACGGCGGTCCTGCTCGGCGCGCTCGTCGCGATCCTGTCGGCGCAGGGGGTGGACGACGTCGCGGCCCTCGTCACGACCGCGATCCTGTCCCTGGCGCTCGCCCTCCGCCGGGTCGCGCCGGGGCTCGCCCTCGGGATCGCCTGGATCGGTGCCGTCGTCCAGATGGCGACGATGCAGACCGCCGGGATGGCCGACCTGTTCATCTCCGGAGTGCTCTACACCACGAGCGTCTACGGCACCCGGCGCATCCGGGTCGCCGGCCTGGTCTCCGCGATCGTGGGCTCGGTCGTCGCCGGCACCTACATGGGCTTCCGCATCTACGGCGTACCGGGCGTCGGTGGTCCGGAGACCCTGAACCAGGCCGTGCAGTACGGCGCGATGTTGTTCGTCGTCGTCCTCGCGGTCCTGCTGCTGCCCTGGCTCGCCGGCCTGGCCGTCCGGGCCCGCCGCTCGGCGCGGATGAGCCGGGAGGCGCAGCTCCTCGCCGAACGGGACGCCGCGCGAGCGGACCGGAACGTCGCGATCGAGCAGGAGCGCGTCCGGATCGCCCGCGACATGCACGACATCGTGGCGCACTCGCTCGCGGTCGTGATCGCCCAGGCCGACGGTGCCAGGTACGCCCTCCGCGCCGACCCGGGCGTCGCCGACGAGGCCCTCGACACGATCGGCTCGACCGCCCGACGCGCGCTCGGGGACGTCCGCGAGCTGCTCGGGGCACTGCGGCACGAGCAGGGCACCGCTCCGACCCCGGACGTCGACGACATCGAGCGGCTCGTCGGGCAGATGCGCGACGTCGGGCTCGAGGTGCAGGTGGAGCGTGAGGGCGACCCGTCCACCCTGCCGACCACCACCCAGCTCGCCGTGTACCGGATCGTGCAGGAGAGCCTGACGAACGCGTACAAGCACGGGGCTCCCGGCTCGACCGTCCGTGCCCGCTTGACCTACCGCCCGGACACCGTCGAGATCGACGTGGTGAACCGGCGCTCGGAGGACGGCCGACCCGGCCCGGGTACCGGTCACGGACTCGTCGGGATGCGCGAGCGTGCCACGATGTCCGGCGGGAGCATGACGGCCGGACCCCGGGGCGAGGACTTCGCGGTGGCGGTCCGGATGCCCGCCCAGCCGTCGACCGGGCAGATGCCCCGGAACACGATCCCGACCCGATGACGACGAGCAGGGGATGACCGACATGAGCACGAACACGAGCACTCCCGAGGCGGCGCGCATCCGCGTCGCCCTGGTCGACGACCAGGCGCTGTTCCGCACCGGCATCCGGATGCTGATCGGCTCCCAGCCGGACCTGCAGTTCGTGGGAGAAGCCGGCGACGGCGCCGAGGGGATCGAGCTCGTCCGCCGGAACCGCCCGGACGTCGTGCTCATGGACATCCGCATGCCCGTCAAGGACGGCATCAGCGCCACCGCCGACATCGTCTCGAGCGGCTCCGACGCGAAGGTGCTCGTCCTCACCACGTTCGACTTCGACGAGGCGGCCGCGAAGGCCATCCGCGCCGGGGCGAGCGGCTTCGTCCTCAAGGACGCCGACCCGGAGTTCCTGCTCGCGGCGATCCGGACCGTGCATGCCGGCACGACGGTGTTCGCCGCCTCCGCGACCCGCGAGCTGCTCCGGCGCTACGAGGACCCGGCCGACCTCAGGTCGACGGTGCCCCCGGCCTTCGCCGGCCTGACCCCGCGAGAGCGCGAGATCTTCGACCTCGCAGCGCGCGGGCTCAGCAACGCCGAGATCGCGGCCCACGAGTACGTCAGCGAGGCGACCGTGAAGACCCACATCTCGCGGGTCCTCACGAAGCTCGAGCTGCGCGACCGGGTGCGGCTCGTCGTGTTCGCGCACGAGCACGGCCTCGTCACCAGGGGCGACTGAAACATCATCCGCCAGAGGGAGACCGGCCGCGGATCCGCACCGATGGGATGACGGACGCGCGCCGGTCGACGGACGCGGCACGTGCCTCCCGGACGCGATCGTGGAGTCATGACCAGCCACGATCCGATCATCCGACTCGACCACGTGTCCAAGCACTACGGCGACGCCGCTCGCCGGGTGACCGCCCTCGATGACGTCAGCGTCGACATCGGCGCCGGTGAGTTCACCGCCGTGATGGGCCCCTCCGGTTCCGGCAAGTCGACGCTCATGCACGTCGCCGCCGGTCTCGACCAGGTGTCCGCCGGTCGCATCACGATCGACGGGACCGACATCACCGGCCTCGGCGACCGCGAGCTCACCGAACTCCGTCGCCGTCGGCTCGGCTTCGTGTTCCAGTCGTTCAACCTCGTCCCGACACTCGACGTCAGCGAGAACATCCGGCTGCCGTTCCTGCTCGGCGGGCAAAAGCCGGACCGCGAGGAGTCGGCGTGGATCGACCGTCTGGTCGAGATGCTCGGGCTCGGCAACCGGCTCACGCACCGCCCGCACGAGCTGTCCGGCGGACAGCAGCAGCGGGTCGCGATCGCTCGGGCGCTCGCCTCGCGCCCCGCCGTCGTCGTCGCCGACGAACCGACCGGAGCGCTCGACTCGCGGACCGGACGCGACGTGCTCGCCATCCTCCGTGGCGCCGTCGAGGAGTGGGGCCAGAGCGTCGTGATGGTGACGCACGACCCCGTCGCCGCCGCCAACGCCGACCGGATCCTGTTCCTCGCCGACGGCCGGGTCGTCGACGACCGGCCGCGCATGGGTGCTGCCGAGATCTCCGCCAGGATGCTCGGCATGGAGGCGGCAGCGTGAACGGCACCGTGAACGGCGTCCGGCAGTTCGCACCGACGATCCTCGTCGCAGCGCTCGGCACGACCTTCGGGTCCGCGCTCGTCATCGCCCCGGGCATCGTCGCCGAGGCGATGGCCGCCACGGGGCTCGACGACCTCCGATCGGTCAAGTCGGTCCTCTCGGTGATCGGTTGGCTGTTCCTCGGCATCGCCCTGTACGTCGGTGCGATCGTCACCGCCAACACCTGTGCGACGCTCATCGCCGGCCAGACCCGGGTGATCGCCCTGCAGCGGCTCGTCGGCGCGACCGGTGCCTCGCTCCGGGCACGGATCACCCGGACCGGGCTCGTCGTCGGCCTGCTCGGCGGGGTCATCGGCGCGGTCGTCGGCACCGGGTTCTCGGCGGTGTTCGTCGCCGTGCTCCGCGGGAACGGGTTCCTGCCCGATCGCTCATACACCCTGCTGCCCTGGGAGCTCGTGCTGCCGGTCGTCGCTGTCGTCCTCGCCACCTGGGGTGCGTTCGCAGCGGGTTCGCGACGCGTGCTCACGGTGACCCCGCTCCAGGCACTCTCCTCGAGCGTCGAGGTCAGCCACGAGGACGTCGGGTCCGGCACCGCGCGCAAGGTCTGGGCGATCATCCTGATGTCCGGGGGAGCGCTGCTCGCGCTGCTCGGGCTGGCGCTCAGCGGCACCACACCGGTCGCCGTCTTCCCGGCAGCGCTCGGCGGGTTCGTGTCCTTCGCCGGGGTCTCGGTCGGAGCCACGATCGTGATGCCGCCGGTCCTGCAGGCCATCGGGCGCGTCGGGTCCGCCGACCCGGTCGTCCTGCTCGCGGGGCGGAACGCGATGCGCGCTCCGGCACGGTCCGCGCGCGCCACGATCGGCCTCGTCATCGGCGTCACCCTGCTCGTCACCTTCGCGGTCGCACTCGGGATCATGCAGCACGTCACCGAGTCCACCCTCTCGGGCCAGAGCGGCATCACGCCCGCCATGCTCGAGCAGCAGCGCACCTTCTTCGCACAGCTCAACGCCGTGGTCAGCGTCGTGGTCGGCTTCTCCGCCGTGATCGCTGCCGTCGGGGTCGTCAACGCGCTCGCCCTCGGCGTCCTGCAGCGCCGCCGGGAACTCGGACTGCTGCGCGTCCTCGGTCTGACCGGGGCGCAGGTCCGCCGGATGATCGTCACCGAGGCCGTCCAGATGGTCGTCGCCGCCGTGGTCACCGGACTCGTGCTCGGCACGTTCTACGGCTGGCTGGGCGGGCAGACGCTGCTCGGGATCCTGGGCTCCGTGGTCACGCCGGTCCTGCCGCCGCTGACGATCGCGATCGTGGTCGTCGGAGCCCTGGTCCTCGCGGTCGTCGCGACGGTCGCACCCGTGCGCCGCGCGATGCGCGTCCCGCCGACGGAAGCGCTCGCGGTGGACTGACGCGGTCGCGTCGGTGACGACGGTCGGACGAGAGAGACGGGAAGGACGGGAGGGACGGTGCCAGCCGGCACCGCGCCTCCCGTCCGTCCGTGCTCCCGTCACACTGTGCGCCACCCGAGGCCCACGGTGCTACCGTGAACCCGATGTACTCGGCACTCCTCCTCCTTCGTCGCCGCGACGAGGCCTGACAACCGGCCCACCTCGTCGCGGAGTCCGTCGTGGCCGCACCGCAACCACACCGACGAAAGCGAACCGATGCAGAACGCGCAGCGCCCCTCCGGGATGCCGACCCACAAGTACGTCCCCTTCTCCGAACAGATCACCGTCGACCTGCCCGACCGCACCTGGCCGACCAAGCAGATCGACCGTGCGCCGCGCTGGTGTGCCGTCGACCTGCGTGACGGCAACCAGGCCCTCATCGACCCGATGGACGCCGATCGCAAGCGGGCGATGTTCGACCTGCTCGTGCGCATGGGCTACAAGGAGATCGAGGTCGGGTTCCCCAGCGCCTCGCAGACCGACTTCGACTTCGTCCGCAGCCTGATCGACGAGGACGCGATCCCCGACGACGTCACGATCCAGGTCCTGACCCAGGCCCGCGAGCACCTCATCGACCGCACGTACGAGGCGATCGACGGGGCGAAGCAGGCCATCGTGCACCTCTACAACTCGACGAGCATCGTGCAGCGCGAGGTCGTCTTCCGCACCGACGTGCAGGGTGTCGTCGACATCGCCGTGGCCGGAGCGCACATGTGCAAGGCGGCGGAGGCCCGGCTGCAGCACGACACGACGGTCTACTACGAGTACTCGCCGGAGTCCTACACGGGCACCGAGCTCGAGGTCGCGGTGCAGATATGCAACGCCGTGCTCGAGGTCTTCGCGCCGACGCCCGAGCGCAAGGTCATCATCAACCTGCCCGCGACCGTCGAGATGGCGACCCCGAACGTCTACGCCGACTCGATCGAGTGGATGTCGCGGAACCTCGCCCACCGCGAGGACGTCATCCTGTCGCTGCACCCGCACAACGACCGCGGGACCGCCGTCGCCGCTGCCGAGCTGGGGTACATGGCCGGTGCCGACCGCATCGAGGGCTGCCTGTTCGGCAACGGTGAGCGGACCGGCAACGTCGACCTCGTCGCCCTGGGCATGAACCTGTTCACGCAGGGCATCGACCCGGAGATCGACTTCTCGGACATCGACCAGGTCAAGCGCACGGTCGAGTACTGCAACCAGCTGCCGGTGCCGGAGCGCCAGCCGTGGGCGGGTGACCTCGTCTACACGGCGTTCAGCGGCTCGCACCAGGACGCCATCAAGAAGGGGCTCGAGGCCCTCGAGGCCCGTGCAGCCGCCGAGGGTGTCGGCGTCGACGACGTCGTCTGGGCGGTGCCGTACCTGCCGGTCGACCCGAAGGACATCGGCCGCTCGTACGAGGCCGTCATCCGCGTCAACTCGCAGTCCGGCAAGGGCGGCGTCGCGTACCTGCTGAAGACCGACCACGCGCTCGACCTGCCCCGCAAGCTGCAGATCGAGTTCAGCGGGGTCGTGCAGCAGCGCACCGACGCGGAGGGCGGCGAGTTCACCTCTGACCGGATCTGGGACCTGTTCCACGACGAGTACCTGCCCGCCCACGTCGACGACGACAAGTGGGGTCGGTACGAGATCACGAAGACCGCCACGTCGAGCGACTTCGACGGCACGACCAAGCTGTCGGTCGCGATGCGCGTCGACGAGGGCTCGATCACGTCCGAGGCCGTCGGCACCGGTCCGATCGACGCGTTCCTCACGGTGATGAAGGAGCAGGGCGTCGCGGTCACGCTGTACGACTACTCGGAGCACACGATGAGCGCCTCGGGTGACGCGCAGGCGGCGTCCTACGTCGAGCTCGACGTCGACGGCGTCCGGCTGTGGGGCGTCGGGATCGACGCCGACATCGCGACGGCCTCGCTCAAGGCGATCGTCTCCGCGGTGAACCGCGCCGTGCGCGCGGGTGCCGCCTCGGGCGCCCCGGAGCTCGTCTCCGCCTGACCTGACCCGACCTGACCCGACCCGGGACGGGAGGCGCGGTGCGGACCCGCACCGCGCCTCCCGTCCGTTTCGTGGTCGCCGCCAGCGTCGAGGTCGCACGTCCTGCCGTCCGGACGCCGCCGCGGCGGCAGTTCCCGCGACCTCGGCGATCACCACGCGGCGGGTCGTGCGACCTCGGCGACCTCGGCGAGCGGGCGAGCGGGCGAGCGGGTGGAGGTGTCGGCGGGGCGGGGGATACTGGGGGCATGCCGCTGTACCGGGACGAGTGCGTCGTGTTGCGCACCCACAAGCTCGGTGAGGCCGACCGCATCGTCACGATGCTCAGCCGGGAGCACGGCAAGATCCGCGCCGTCGCGAAGGGCGTCCGGCGCACCGCGTCGAAGTTCGGCTCGCGCCTCGAACCGTTCATGGTCGTCGACGCCCAGTTCTACGAGGGCCGCTCGCTCGACATCGTCACGCAGGCGGAGTCCCTCGGCGCGTACGGCGCCCGCATCGTGGCCGACTACGGCGCGTACACCGCCGCGAGCGCGATGGTCGAGACCGCCGACCGACTGAGCGAGGCGGACGCCGGCCTGCAGCAGTACCTGCTGCTCGTCGGTGCACTGCGGTCACTGTCGCGCGGTGAGCACCAGCCGAGTGCCACCCTCGACTCGTACCTGCTCCGCGCGATGAGCATCGCTGGGTGGGCGCCGTCCTTCAGTGACTGCGCCGTCACCGGGGAGCCCGGACCGCACTCGGCGTTCGTCGTGCAGCTCGGCGGGGTCGTGGCGGACTCGGCCGCGCCTCCCGGCACGCCGCGCCTGGACCCGGCGACGCTCGCCGTCCTCGGGCAGCTGCTGGCGGGGGACTGGGGCAGTGTCGACGTGACCGACGAGCGGACGAGATCACGGGCCTCCGGCGTGGTCGCGGCGTACGCGCAGTGGCACCTGGAACGATCGCTCCGTTCGTTGCCGCACGTCGACCGCACCGAGCACCCGTCGCCGCTCGCCCCGCACCCCGGTGGTGTGCCGGCGGCGGTCGCAGCGGTGCCGGCGCCCGACGTGCCGACGCCCGACGACCACGACCCCGTCCCCGGAGGAACCCGCGCATGAGCCCTCGCCCCGCCACCGAGCCGGGTCCGTTCCTGCCCGTCGACTGGACGGGCGAGCAGCCCCCGGCGATCCCGAAGCGCTTCGTCCCGGGCCACGTGGCGATCGTGATGGACGGCAACGGCCGGTGGGCGAACCAGCGCGGCCTCACCCGCATCGAGGGACACAAGGCCGGTGAGGCCTCACTGCTCGACGTCGTCGCCGGCGCGATCCAGATCGGCGTCACGCACGTCTCCGCGTACGCGTTCTCGACCGAGAACTGGAAGCGTTCGCCCGAAGAGGTCCGGTTCCTGATGGGCTTCAACCGCGACGTCATCCGCCGTCGTCGGGACCAGCTCGACGAGTGGGGCGTGCGGGTCCGCTGGGCCGGTCGCACCCCGAAGCTCTGGCGCAGCGTCATCGACGAGCTGCAGACCGCCGAGGAGATGACGGCCTCGAACGACGTCCTGACCCTCACGATGTGCGTCAACTACGGCGGCCGGAACGAGATCGCTGACGCGGTGCGCGGGATCGCGGACGACGTGGCGGCCGGGCGCCTGAAGCCGAGCCAGGTCACCGAGAAGACCCTGGCGAAGCGGTTGTACGTGCCCGAGTTGCCGGACGTCGACCTGTTCCTCCGCAGCTCGGGTGAGCAGCGGACGAGCAACTTCCTGCTCTGGCAGTCGGCGTACGCCGAGATGGTGTTCCTCGACCGGCTCTGGCCCGACTTCCGGCGCACCGACCTCTGGGGTGCGATCGAGGAGTACGCCAGCCGCGACCGCCGCTACGGCGGCGCGGTCGACACACCGACCGCGTAGGCACGGGAGTCGGCCGCGCGTCAGGCGAGGAGGTGTGCCGCCGACCGCACCGCTTCCAGCGCCGCCCGGACGCTCGGCACGCGCTCCGCCCCGCGGGCCACGACCACCTCGACGCGCCGAGCCAGGTCGTCGTCCACGGGGTCGACCGACACCCCCGCGGGGATGACCGTCGTCGCGAGCGCCAGCCGGGGGAGCAGCGCCACCCCGAGCCCGGCGGCGACGAGTCCCACGACCGCGGCCGCGTTGTCCGTCTCGAGGACGATCTCCGGCGTGAACCCCGCGGTCGCGCACGAGGCGAGCAGGTGGCCGCGGCACCGCGGGCACCCGCCGATCCAGCGGGCGCCGCGGTGGGACGCGAGGTCCACGGCGGTGGAGCCGACGGGGCGGACGGCATCCGGGCCTCCCGGCAGGCCGGCACCGTCCGCAGCGACCGGCGTCACCAGGGCGAGCGGGTCACGCCCGAGCGGACGGGTGACGAGCCCCGGGTCCGGGACGGCCCCGACCTCGTCGCCGGCGTAGGTGAAGGTGAGTGCGACGTCGACCTCGCCGCCGCGCAGCAGATCGAGCGCCTCGGGCGGTTCGACCTCGACGTACGAGGTCGTCACGCCCGGAGCCGTCACCGCCATCCGGGCGAGCACCGCGGGCACCAGGGCGGACGAGGCACTCGGGAAGCCGGCCAACCGCACGCGCCCACGGGTGAGCCCGCCGACGGCGTCGAGGTCCTCGCGGGCGGCGGTCAGTGCGGCCTGCACGTGCAGGGCATGGTCGGCGAGCACCTGCCCGGCGTGTGTGAGGGTCGCGCCGCGTGCACCGCGTAGGACGAGCGCGTGCCCGAGACGCTGTTCCGCCCGGGTGAGCAGCTGACTGACGGCCGGTTGGCTCGACCCGAGCGCGACGGCAGCGCGGGTGATCGACCCGCTGTCGGCGACGGCTCGGAGGACTCGGAGCAGCTGCGGGTCGATGTCGTCCATCACGCGATGTTACCGGTGGCACAACGAAGCTGCTCTGGCGTGATGGCTCCGGTGGAGGGACCCTGTCGGACATGGACTCGTTCCCCACGGACTCGTTCCCCGCCGGCCGCGGGTACCTCGCTGCGTGCACCGCCGGCCTCCCGTCGAGCGGCACCCTCGCCGCGCAACGCGCAGACCTCGACGCCTGGTCCCGTGCCGAGACCTCGCCGGCCCACTACGGCGCCCTCGTCGAGGAGGGGCGCGCGCTCTTCGCGGACCTGGTCGACGTCCCGGCAGCGCGGGTCGCGACCGGATCGCAGACCTCGGTGATGGCCGCCGTCGTCGCCGACGCCCTGCCCGACGGCGCCGAGGTGGTCGTCCCCGACGGCGACTTCAGCTCCGTCGTCTTCCCCTTCCTGGCGCAGGCACACCGCGGCGTCCGGGTCCGGAGCGTCCCCCTCGTCGAACTCGCCGCGTCGATCGGCCCGGACACCGCGCTCGTCGCCTGGTCAGCCGTGCAGTCCGCCACCGGCGTCGTCACCGACCCCGACCCGGTCGTCGCCGCGGCCCGACGCGTCGGAGCACTCACGCTGTGCGACCTCACGCAGGCCGCCGGCGTCCTCCCCGTGTCCGCCGCTCCCTTCGACGTCACCATCACCCACGCCTACAAGTGGCTCTGCGCACCCCGCGGGGTCGCCTTCATGACGCTCTCCGACACCGCGCTCGGCCGACTGCGGCCCGTGCAGGCCGGGTGGTACGCGGGGCAGGACGTCTGGTCCTCCTGCTACGGGCCCGCCATGCGGCTGGCCGACGACGCCCGCCGCTTCGACGTCTCGCCGGCCTGGCAGGCGTGGCCCGGCGCGGTCGCCGCCCTCCGGCACGCCACCTCGCTCGACGCGCAGTCGACCTGGAGGCACGCCACCGGTCTCGCAGACCGGCTCTGCGACGCCCTGGGGGCGCCTCGGCAGGGGCAGCATTCGGGCGGGCAGGCGATCATCACCTTCCCGGACGCCGACGGCACCGGGCTGCGTGCGCTCACCGCCGCAGGACTCACCGCCTCGGGGCGGGCCGGACGGCTGCGGATCGCGTTCCACCTGTGGAACGACGAGGACGACGTGCGCACCGCGGCGGCGGCGCTGGCGGGGGTGGAGCCGGGCGCGTCGAGCAGGTGAGGCGTCCGGG
>NZ_QKSK01000008.1:0-209716 GCF_003234145.1 Curtobacterium sp. MCPF17_011 | reverse complement strand
CGGTCGCACCCCCGGTCCCCACCCCGACCGGGGGTGCGACCGCGAGGCACGCATCGGTCGACTTGCCGCTGAACGTCTTGTCGAAAGCGTGGTCGCCGTCGCCGGACGTCACGGAGACGGACCAGGTGTGCTTGCGGGTCGCGTCGAGGGGGAACGTGTCGTCGAAGGCGCTCGGGCCGAAGGTCGCGGCGCCGTGGTCGGTGTCGTCGAGGACGACGTCGACCGTCGAGTTCCCCGGGTAGTTCGCGAGGGCGACGTGCAACTGGGTGCACGATGCCGACACCTCGGGGGTGTGTGCCGAGGCGACTCCGGTCACCGCGACGGCTGCGATGCCGCCGACGATGATCGAGGCCGCGGCGCCGCCGATGGTGCGGGTGAGGATGCGTGCCATGTTCTGTTCTCCAGGGATTCGGGTACTCCGAGGAGGGCCACCCGGGCAGGCGAGGCAGCATCGATCAGGACACCGTGGGCAGGGACCCACAGCGAGGGCACGGGCAGGGTGACCAGTGCGTCCGACACGAGAGGGTGCTCGTGCCGCCGGAGAGGATGCAGACGTCGGTTCGAACTCGGGTGTTCCGTCCACGTGACCCCTCGGGTAGGGGTCGAGCAAAGCCTAGTTCCGCTCAGGTACCAGCACGGTCAGGAAGTCTCGAGAGCGGGGTACGGACCGTCGACGCAGGCCTCCGGCGCACACTGCCGTCTCGGGTCCGGTCAGCGTGGGGCGGTCGTCCGGCGGGCGACGAGGCGCGGCTCGACCAGGACCTCGGTGGGGGTCAGCCCCGGGTCCGCGATCCGTTCGAGCAGCCGCACCCCGGCACCCCGGCCGATGTCGATGCTGCGGTCGTCGATGCTCGTCAGGCCCACGTACCTCGAGGCCGCGATCGGGGTGTCGTCGTACCCGATCACCGAGATGTCCTCGGGCACGCGCAGACCTCGGTCGGCGACGGCGGACATCGCGCCGAGCGCGGTCACGTCGTTCGCGGCGAACACCGCGGTGACCTCGGGGTGCTCGTCGAGGAGGCGGTGCGTCCCGGTGAACCCGGTCTCCTCGGTGACGTCGGCAGTGAGCACCACGGCAACTCCGGTCACGTCGGAAGAACCGGTCACCTCGGGCGGACTGGCAGTCTCGGACGGACCGGGCACGCCGGACGATCCGGGCACGCCGGACGAACCGATCGCATCCGACGACGCGGCGACGCCGGTGTCCGACCCGGCAGGCCGTGTACCCGCGGCGTCGATGGCGGCCCGCCATCCCTCGAGTCGGGCGTCGCTCGCCGCCGAGTGCCCACCGACGAAGCCGAGCCGCACGTGCCCGAGTCCGATGAGGTGCTCCGCCGCCATGCGTCCGCCGGCCAGGTCGTCGTTCGCCACGGTGTCGGCCCGCGGGAGCGCTGCCCGTCCGCCGGCGACGACGACCGGGGTGCCGGCAGGGACGACGAGGTCCGGGTCCGGCTCGCCCGCGATCACCAGACCCTCGACGCGCATGGACAGGAACCCCTCGACGGGGGAGACGTCGAGCCCCGTGTTGAGGAACCGGTCCGCGACGACGAGTCGGTGTCCCTGGTCCTGTAGCGACTCGCGGAGGCCGGTGAGCAGGTCGACGAACCACTGGTTCCGGAAGTCGTCGAGCACCACGCCGATGGTCCGGGAGCGGGTGCCGGCGAGCGACACCGCCGCCGTCGAAGGGCGGTAGTCGAGCTCCTGGATCGCCGCGAGGACCGCTGCCCGACGCTGCTCGCTCACCCGCGGGGAACGCTGCAGCACGAGGGACACGAGCGACTTCGACACCCCCGCGCGAGCGGCGACGTCGTAGATCGTCGCGGGCTTGGTGTTCCCCATCGTCATCCTCGACCTCCGGCTGCGCACCCGCCGGGTGCGTCCCCACGATGGTACCGCTGTCGCGCTCCACGCCCCGGGGCGGGTGCGGCATCGCCGGACGCGCCGCGAGGCATCTCCCGGCCGCCCCGCTCGGGATCGCCCGGTGCCGTTCGGACCCGCACAACGAGAACCCGTCCGAACCACGGCATCGCGTGGTTCGGACGGGTTCCTGTTGTGCGCAGCCCGCCGGCTCGCCGGCTCGGCCGGCCCGGTTCGCCCCGGTCAGCCGATCAGGCTCGGCCGCAGGTCGCGCAGCGTCCGCGTCCGCGTCTGCCGCGCCGTGACGAGGTACGACACGAGCAGCGCCCCGAGCAGCCAGCAGAGCAGGACGCCGGCGTCGCTCCAGGCCGTGGCGAGCGACCCGCCGTACATCGTCTGCCGGATCGCGTCGACGGAGTACGTCATCGGCAGCGCGAAGTGCAGCGCGGCGAGCGGCCCCGGCAGCGTCTGCCACGGGAACGTGCCGCCCGCGGTGACGAGCTGGATGAGCATGAGCACCAGCCCGAGGAACTGGCCGACCGAGCCGAGCAGCACGTTGAGCGTCATGATGATCGCCGCGAACGTCGCGGATGCCAGGACCATGATCCCGACCGTCCCGCCGGCGTGCACCACGTCGAGGTCCAGCGCGTACCGGACGATGAGGAACAGCGCCACCATCTGCACGACTCCGAGGAGCGCCGGGGTCAGCCAGCCGCCGAACACGACACGCAGCGGGCGTCGGACGGCGGTGATCGCGCGCTTCGAGATCGGCTTGAGGATGAGGAACAGCGCGTACATGCCGATCCAGGCGGCCAGCGAGATGAAGAACGGAGCCAGGCCGGCGCCGTAGTTCGACGCGGCGGCGACGTTGTCGTCGCCGACCTTCACCGGGTCGGAGATGACCTTCGCCTGCGACGCCCGCTGGGACGCGGTCGACGCCGGGATCTCGGTCCGTCCCTCGTCGAGCTGGGACGCCAGTTCCGAGGAGCCGGACTCGAGCGAGTGCAGGCCGGTGGCGAGGGACTTCGCACCCGCGTCGGCCGAAGCCGCTCCGCTGGCGAGCTGCGACGCTCCCGAGGACAACTCCGGGGCCGCTGCGGCGAGCTCCTGCGTCCCGCCGGCGACCTGCGCGGCGCCGTCGGACAGGGTCGAAGCCCCGGAGGCGGCGGTCGCGATCCCCGAGGAGAGCGCCGGTGCCGCGTCCGCCAGCGTCGCGGCTCCCGCCGACACCTGCTGCGCGCCGGTGCTCAGCGTGTCGATCTTCGCCGTGGTGTCGCGAAGCTGCTGCTGGGCGTCCGTCCCGGCGCTGTTCGCCTGCTGCACGGCCGACCTCACGGTGGCGGTGAGCGCCTGCTCCTGCTCCGGCGTGAGGGTGACACCCTCGGGCAGGTTCGACGTGATGTCGGCGATGACGGTGTCCGCGTCGAGCGGCTGGATCGCCTGCACGGTCGTGTTCGCCGCGTCCACCTGCTCCGCGAGCTCGGCGTTGCCGGCCGCGACCTGCGCCGCCCCGTCTGCGAGCTCCCGGGTCTGGTCCGGCAGCGCGGCCGTCTGCTGCTGCGCGGACCGGAGGCCCGTGGCGAGCGATGCGGCACCGGTCGCGACCTGCTGCGCGCCGGAGTTCAGCGTCGCGGTCTGCGCGGGCAGCGCGGCTGTGCTCGACGCCAGGGTGGAGGCGCCGGCGGAGAGCTGCGCGGTACCGGCCTGGAGGGTGTCGGCCCCGTTCGCGGCGGTCGTCGCACCGGAGGCGAGCTTGCCCGCCCCGTCGACGGCGTCACCCAGGCTGTCCCGCACGTCGGCGAGCCCGACGAGCAGGGTGCTGGCGGCCTCCTTCCCGACGCGTTCGGCGACGGCCGTCCGCATGGTCTTGCCCGCCTGCTCCGCGATGGTCGAGGCGAGGTAGGAGTTCGTGTCCGCCGTCGTCATCACGAGTTCGGCGCGCTTCGGGTGGTCGGACTGCGCCGAGGCCAGGGACTCCGAGAAGTCGTGCGGGATCGTCACCACGAAGTCGTAGGTGCCGTTGCGGACACCGGAGCGGGCGTCGGCGGCGGTCGTGCGCTTCCAGTCGAAGTCACCGCCGTCGATGGCCTGCTGCGCGACGTCCTTGCCGTAGTCGACGTGTTCGCCGTCGAGGGTGGCGCCGGCGTCCTGGTCGACGATCGCGGCCGGGACCTGGTCGAGCTTGGCGTAGGGGTCGCGGTTGGCCCAGAGGTAGGCGCCGCCGTACAGCAGCGGCACGCACATCAGCGCGATGAACGCGAGGCGGGCGAGCGGGGTGGCGGTCAGGCGCGCGAGTTCGGCGCGGACGAGCGAGGGGATGGTCACGAGCGGGTCTCCAGGGGAGCGGTGGCGTCGGTGGTGTCGGTCGGGAGGCCGGTGTCGGGCCCGCCGGTCCGGGTCGCGTCCTCGGGACCCTCGGTGGTGCTGGTGCTGGTGCTGGTGTCGTCGCTGGCGTCGAGCGGCTCGTCGGCGATCGTGTCGAGCAGGGCCGAGGCCGTCTCCGCCGCGGCCTTCGAGGTCACGAGCACGACGGTCACCCCACGTCGGGCGATCTCGCGGACGACGGCGAACCAGTCCGCGACCGCCCCGCCGTGCCGCTCCGGCGACGTGATCACGAGCCCGGTGACGTCGGGCCGCAGGAGTGCCAGTTCGGCGAGCAGCCGCACGCGGACGTCCGTCGGCACGCGCTGCACGTGCGTGTCGGTCCAGCTCGTCATGCCGAGCTCGTCGAGCACGGTCGCGACGTCGCCGCGAGAGGGCCGGCGTCCGGCGAACGCGAGCTCTTCGTGCACGATCCGCTTGAGGCTCATCACCGGGAACGGCTCGGCGACGCCCGGGGTGTCGACGAGGGCGAACGAGCGGCGGATGCCCGCGGGGTCGTCGTGTCCGTCGAGCAGGACCCGTCCGGTGTCGGGCTTCATCCGACCGCCGGCGACCAGGGACGCCAGCACGGGTGCCTGCTCGGTCTCGACGGCGACGATGCCCGGGTGACCTGGGGCCGCGACGGCACTGACGGCGGGGAGCGCGGCGCCGGGTCCGGTGCCGATGCCGACTGCGGCGAGTTCGAGCGTCATGCGGGGTCCTCCGGGAGGGTGGCGGGGAGAGCGAGCAGGGCGGTGCGCCAGTCGACGCCCGCCATGCCGAGGGCGGAGAGGACGACCATCCGGCGGCCGGCGTCGTCCGGGGTGGCGGAGCGCGTGGCTTCGTCGAGGACCGCCAGGCAGGCGCCCTCGACCAGGCGGCCGAGGGTCGCGGCGTCGACGTCGTCGCGCATGGTGCCGTCGGCGATGCCGAGGGTGCACGCGTCGCGGACTTGCTCGCGCAGCGGGGCGAACACGGTGGCGACGGTCTCGACGAGGGGTCCGCGGACGGCGATGACCGCCATCGAGCGGACGTGCGAGACCTCGGTCCAGAGGGTCACCGCGATCGCGGCCAGTCGGGAGGCCGGGGGCAGGTCGGCGAGTGCGGCCCGGCTGGGCATCGCGGCCAGGATGCGCTCGGCTCCGCCGGTCACGACCTCGCGCATGAGGTCGTCACGAGAGGGGAAGTGTCCGTAGATCGCACGTCGGGACAGTCCGGCGTGCGCGGCGATCGACTCGAGCGACGCGTCCGGATCCGCCTGCAGGAGGGTCCGGGCAGCCTGGACGAGGGCGGCGCGGTTCTCGGTCGCGTCCCGTCGTGGCGCGCGTGCGGGCCGATCGGTGGTGGTCATGCACCCATCGTAGTAACCTGCACACTAGTGTGCAACTTCGGAGAACCACAGGTTCTGTCCCCTGAACTGCCGACTCCCCGTGCTGAGGGCGAGCACTTAGCTTCATGAGGACTTCACCCGGAGTTCGGACAACCCAGGAGTGTGCTGCGTGCCACGTGCGACACCACCCACCATCCCTTCCCGTCGGTACCGCTCCCCGCGACTGCTGACCTCGATCGTCGCGGTCGCGGCGCTGGCCTGCGGCGGACTCGCCGTCGGCGGTGCGGCCTCCGCGGCACCGGCCACCGCCGCCTCGGCCGGCCTCAAGCTCTCCGCCCCGCTGCGGAACGCGTCCCCGACCAAGACGGTCAGCGCGTTCGTCCGCACGACCGGCGCCGGCGCGCTCGAGGTCGACGCGCAGGCGAAGGGCGGCGACCTCACCCGCTCGAAGACCCCGTCGTCCGCCGCGAAGAGCCGGCTCGCGACGATCCGCTCGACCAACGCGAAGGTCCTCAGCGCCGTCAAGGGTGCGGACCGGAAGGCCGCCGAGCTGTACTCGACCGAGTACACCGTCCCCGGCGTCGCGGTCGTCGCCGACGTCGCGGCCTTCACCGAGCTCGCGAAGCGCTCCGACGTGCTGAGCATCGTCCCGCTGCTGCCGAAGAAGGTCGTCGAGCCCGAGCAGAGCACGTCGGCGGGTGCCGCACCCTCGGGCGTCGACCCCGACCTCGCGAAGCCCGGTGCCGACGGCGTCGCGCCGAAGAACGCCGCGAGCGACCTGTACACGAAGGCCGTCGACGCCTGGACCCAGACCGGACGCACCGGCAAGGGCGTCAACGTCGCCGTGATCGACACCGGCCTGGACTACACGCAGGCCGACTTCGGCGGTCCGGGCACCACCGCCGCCTACCAGGAGGCCCTCGCCAGCACCGGCGCCCCGGCCTCGAGCTGGTACGACCCCTCGAAGTTCCTCGGCGGCTACGACTTCGCCGGCCCCACGTACAACGCGGACCCGACGGACCCGGACGCCTACGACCCGGTGCCCGCGCCGGATGCCAACCCCATCGACGGCAAGGGCGGCGACCACGGCACCCACGTCGCCGGCACCGCCGCCGGCTTCGGCCTGAACGCCGACAAGACGACCTTCCGCGGTGACTACTCGACCCTCACCCCGCAGCAGGTGCAGGACATGTGGGTCGGCCCGGGCAGCGCCCCGCAGGCCGGTCTCTACTCGCTCAAGGTGTTCGGCGACGAGGGCGGCTCGACCGACCTGACCGGTGCCGCGCTCGACTGGGTCGGGCAGTCCCTCACCGAGGGCAAGAGCATCAACGTCATCAACCTGTCGCTCGGTTCCGACTACGGGGCAGCCGACGACCCGGACAACGCCAAGATCGACGCGCTCACGGCCCGCGGTGTGCTGCCCGTGATCGCTGCTGGCAACGCCGACGACTTCACCGACATCGGGGGCTCGCCGGGCAACTCGGCCGGCGCCCTGACCGTCGCCGCTGCCGCGACCGGACAGAGCCTCTTCGACGGTGTCGAGGCGACCGCCCCGGCGGACGTCGCGAAGACCTGGCGCGCGCAGTACTCGCAGAACCACCAGGGCCCGCTCCCCGTCGAGGGCGACGTCGTCGTCCCCACCACGGACATCGACGGCTGCACGGCGTTCAGCGCCGACCAGGCCGCTGCGATCGCGGGCAAGGTCGTCTGGCTGAAGTGGACCGACGGCGCCCTCGAGTGCGGCTCCGGTGTCCGCTTCAACAACGTCCAGGCCGCCGGCGGCATCGGCGTCCTCCTCGCCGGCACGGTGAACACCTTCGACTCGGGCATCGCGGGCAACGCGACCATCCCGGGTGCGGAACTGACCCGTGAGAGCGTGACGGGCCTCCAGGCCGCGGCGAAGGCCGGGACCCTGCACGTCCGGTTCGCGGACGAGCTCAAGGGCTTCCAGCTCGCCACCGACGCCGAGACGGTCAACACCCTGGCGTCCTTCAGCAGCCGCGGTGAGCACGGTTCCTACGGCGACGTCGTCAAGCCGGACATCGCCGGCCCCGGGGTCAACGTGATCTCGGCCGCCAACGGCACCGGCAACGACCGTCTGTCGCTCAGCGGCACCTCGATGGCCACCCCGCACGTCGCCGGCGTCGCCGCGCTGGCGTTCGAGGCCCACCCGGGCTGGACGGCACCGGAGATCAAGGCAGCGCTCATGAACACGGCCACGCACGACGTGCGCCAGAGCGCGAAGGACGGCCAGTCGGCGACCCTGCTCCGCCAGGGCACCGGCCGGGTCGACGCACTCCAGGCCGTGCAGGACGGAACCACCGTCCGCAGCCAGGAGAACGGGCAGCTCGTCACGGCCTCCTTCGGCGTCGTCGAGGTCGGCGCGGCGACCACCGAGAAGCGCACCCTGCTGGTGCGCAACACCTCGGCCACCGCGCACACCTACCGCGTCGCGTACGAGTCGCGCATCGCGCAGCCCGGCGTCGTCTTCACGCTGAACACCGACACGGTCACCGTCCCTGCCGGCGGCACCGCCACGGTCACGGTCACCATGACGATCGCCGACCCGACGCTCCTGCGGAAGGTCATCGACCCGACGCAGGTCGCCGTCGAGGGCGGCACCCCGCGGGAGTTCGTCCCGGCCGCCACCGGCCTGGTCACGTTCACCCCGGCCGCCGACGGCGTCACGCCGCTCCGACTCGGCGTCTACGCCGCGCCGGAGCCGGTCAGCGCACTGCACGCGGACGACGTCGTGTTCTCCGGCAAGGCCCGCACCAGCACCATCACGATGGAGGGCCGCGGCCTGTCCCAGGGAACCGGCACGACCGGCTACCGGGCGCTCGTCGCACCGTTCCAGCTCGGTGGCACCGACCCGCAGGAGTCGTTCCCGGACGGCACCGCGAAGCAGACGCTCCGTGGCGCGGACATCCGTGCCTACGGCGCCAACTCCACGGCGCTCGGCCTGGCCGACAAGTCGAAGGGCCTGGTGTCGTTCGGCGTCCAGACCGACGGCGCCGAGTCGAACCCCGGCCAGTCGAACAACGTCGAGGTGCTCATCGACACCAACCGTGACGGTGACCCCGACTACCTGACGTACGACACCAAGTCGGCGACGGCGGACGTGACGGTCGTGACGACGCTCGACTTGCACCAGAAGGACCCGAAGAAGCAGGTCGTGGACACGCGCCCCCTCGGCGGTGTCGCAGCCGGCGTCGACGTCAACACGTTCGACTCCGCGGTCAAGGTGCTGCCGGTGTCGCTCGCGGCGCTCGGGTACACGGCGAAGTCGAAGACCGCGGTGTTCGACTACTCGGTCGTGACCGAGTCGTCCTACTCGCCGACGCTGCCCATGGCTGCGTCCTCGGTGGTCGACGAGACGAAGGTCGCGACCTACAACGCCTTCCAGCCGGCGGTGTCGTTCACCGCGAACGGGGCGTCGAGCCTGACGTACCCGGACACGGCGATCAAGGTCATCCGGGCCTCGGCCACCTCGACCTCGGCGAAGGTGCTGCTCCTGCACCTGCACAACGCGCCGGGCGACCAGGCGGACCTGCTCAGCACGACTTCGGTGACGCCGAAGCTCGCGCTGGTGTCCGGCCGTGTGGTCGTCACCGGCTCGCTGGAGATCCGGGCGAACCTGAAGTCGCACACCGGCACCTGGAACGCGGACGGCGTCACGTTCACGTACAAGTGGCTGCGTGACGGCAAGGACGTCGGGGTGTCGCGGTCGACCTACAAGACCGGGCCGAAGGACGTCGGGCACAGGATCTCGTTCGTCCTGACCGCGAAGAAGTCCGGGTACGAGACCGCTTCGGTCACCTCGCCCCAGACGGGCAAGATCACGAAGTAGCACCGACAACAGCACAGAGCGAGACGAGCGGGCGGTCCGGGAACGGGCCGCCCGCTCCGTCGTGTGACGCCGTGTGCTGTGGACCACCGGTGGGAAGTGCGCCTACAGGACAGGTAGTTAGACGAACTAGGTACTTCGTGCCAGTGTTGCAGTATGCGAACGAACAGCCTGGTGCAGCTCCGGCAGAACCCGATGGAGTGGCGTCGCCGCGGCCTGACCCCGCCGGACGTCATCCGGGCCATGGTGGAGGAGCGCCTCGCCGAACCCGGTCACACCCAGGTGGTCGGTGACCCCTCGTACGCGGACTTCTTCCGCGGCTGACGTCCCCCTCTGGCAGGCGGGCAGGAGTCAGTGTCCATGACAGATGTATCAGATCAGATGCTAGTATATCGGCATGGCAACCCAATTCGACGACCCCGCCGCACGGCCCAGCTCGGCGGGGTCCGACCGTGTCAGCGGTGCCGAGCAGTCGCGCCCGACGGTCCTCCACGTCACCACGTGCTTCGCAGGCGGCGTCAGCAGAGCGGTGTGCGCCACTGCTTCGGCGACGCCTGACCACACGCACCGTCTCCTCGCTGCCGGAGCGGATCTCGACCGCGCAGTCGCTGCCGACGTCTTCGTCTCGATCAGCGAACTGCCCGGCGGCTTCGTTCGGCAACTCCGTCGGGTCCGCGCGGAACTCCTGCGCGTGCAGCCGACGATCGTCCACGCGCACTCGAGTTGGGCTGGTGTGCTCGTCCGGCTCGCGGCACCACGCGGGGCGTCGATCGTCTACCAGCCGCACGGCTACGTGTGCGAGCGGCGGGCATCCCTGGTGGGGCTCGTCGGGTTCGCGGTCGAAGCGGCCCTCGCCCAGCGGCGTCAGTGTGTCGCAGTCCTCTCCGCGCGGGAAGACCGGCTCGCGCGACTCATGAACCCCCGTGCCGCCACGGTCCTCGTGCCGAACGTGCCGTCCGTGGGCAGCGCCGGGATCAGGACCGACCGGGCGGTGGCCCGTCCGCCGCGCATCGCGATGATCGGCCGTGCATGTCACCAGAAGGACCCACGGCTCTTCCTGCGGGTCGTCCGCCGCGTACGGCAGCAGGTGCCGGACCTCGAGGCCGTCTGGATCGGCGAGGGGGAAGCACGACACGAGCGGGCACTCGAGCGTGGAGGCATCCAGGTCACCGGCTGGCTCTCGGACCCGGAACTCGTGTCCGAGATCGCCGACGTCGACGCCATCGTGCACACCGCGCGCTACGAGGGCTTCCCGATCAGCGTCCTCGACGCGGCGGCCCGGGGAGTGCCGGTGGTCGCCAGGAGGATCCCCGCGTTCGAGGGCACGACGCTGCGACAGGCTCACGGTGCGCGCGGCCTCGCCGAACAGGTCGTCCGCTGCCTCGACGACAAGGCGGTCGCCTGGGACACCGCTGTCGGTGCGTCGCTGTTGCTCCGTCTGATGAACCACGAGGTGCAGTCCACGTCGTTCCGCCACCTCTACCGCGATGCCGCCGTGCTCGGACGTCGGGCCCTCGGGCGGTGAACGTCGTCTTCCCGAGCAGGGTCGTCGACCGACATGTCGGCGGCAACACCACCTACGCACGACAGCTCGTCCGAGGCGTCCGGGCAGCCGGGCACACCACCGGCGTCCTCCCTGCGGCAGGTCATCCGGCGATCACTGCGGCACTGGAGACACTGGCCGGCCTCAGGCGGTCCGCCGAGACCGTCATCCACTACAGTGCCGACACCGGTCCGGTCATCCCGACGCGAGTCCCGAGCATCGTCACCGTGCACGGTGTCGCGAGCAGGTGGATCGACGTCGCGCGGTCGCTAGTCCAGGAGCGGGTCTGGCGCACACGCGTCCACCGGGCCATCCGGTCGACCTCTGGCCTGATCACGGTCTCGCAGTCGGCGGCGGACGACATCGCTGCGGTCTTCGACGTCGATCCCACGACCATCTCGGTCATCCCGCACGGCATCGACCACGACGCGTTCACCACCCCGGCGGCACTCGGGGATCGCTTCCAGCACCTCCGAGACCGACCGTTCGCGCTGTACCTCGGCAACATCGAGCCGCGGAAGAACCTGCTCGAACTCGTCCGCGCGTTCGAGAGCCCGGCGCTCCGTGCATCCGGCGTGCGACTCGTCCTCGCCGGGCGGCCCGCCTGGCGGTACCGGGACGTCCTCGATCGTGTGGCGTCGTCTCAGAACTGCGAGTACCTCGGTTTCGTCTCCGACGATGAGCGAGCTGCCCTCATGCAGCACACCCGACTGTTCGTCTTCCCGAGTCTCTACGAGGGCTTCGGGTTCCCCGTGCTCGAGGCCCTGGCTGCTGGCGTGCCCGTCGCAGCGAGTCGGCGGGGCTCCCTCGCCGAGGTCGCCGGCCCGAGCTGGCCACTCGAGGACCTCTCCGAACGGGGTCTGGTCGAGGGGGTCTCGGCGGCGCTCGCGGACGACCGTTGGTGCGCGGACGTCCGGTCCGCCGGTCCAGCATGGGCGGGTCGCTTCAGTTGGGAGAGCAGCGTCGGTGAGCACCTCCGTCGCTACGCGGAGGTACTGCGATGACGACGGTGGCCATCCTGCACGCGTACAGTGCCTCGAACGCCGGGGACGGGCTCCTCGTCGATGCGGCGATCGACCTCCTCGACGGCATCGACCCAGAGACCGAGTACACGGTCTTCGCCCGCTACCCGGAGTCGTTCACTCCGCGCGACCGCGTCCGCTTCCTGTCGTCACGATGGACTGCACGCTCCGGGCTGTCCGGTCTGCGGAGCCTCGGCCGCCTCGACGACTTCGACCTCGTCGTCGGGGTCGGCGGCGGCTACCTGCGCTTCGGCGGGGTCGTCGAGACCCTCAAGACGTCCATCGCCCATCTTCCGCAGTTGGTGGCGGCTGCCCGGACCGCGACGCCCGCGGTGTACCTGCCGCAATCGATCGGCCCCGAGGGGCGGGTGATCCGCCGCGTCCTGCGGAGCCTGCTCGCCGAGATCGACCTCGTGTGCCTGCGGGACGACCGCTCGGTGCGCGAACTCCGCTTGCCGAACGCCGTACGGATGCCGGACATGGCCCTGCTCGACCCGGACTGGGCGACCCGGACGGCGCCGCTCCGCGACCGGACTCCGGTGCTGTCGGTGCGCCCGGTGCGCCGAGCGGGCTGGACGCGGATCCTCGAACTCGCCGCCGTGCTCAGACCCTTCGACGGATGGGTCCAGAGCAGGGGAGCCGGCAATGACGACGACCGCGCCGTCGGAGCGACGTGCCCCGAGCGGGTCCTCGACCGGGACGAGTACGTCAACGGACCTCGGCGCGTGGTGGTCGCGGTCCGGTTGCACGCGGCCCTCATGGCGCTCCGGGCCGGTCATTGGGTCGTCCACCTGGCGTACGAGCGGAAGGGCTTCGGCGCCTTCGACGACCTCGGCCTGAGCGACTACGTGCACTCGGTGTACGCATTCGACCCGACCGAGGTGGACGAGCAGATCCGGCAACTGGTCGCGGACCCCGAGCTCCGGGGGCGCTACGACGCGGCCGTCTCGGTCGCCCTCCGCGGGTTCGAGGGACACCGCACGGCATTGTCCGACCGGTTGGCCGAACTGGCCGGAGCGCGCATCACGGCGAAGACCGAGTGAACGCCCGCCGCTCCTCCGCGGCCGTGTCGAGCGCCGGCATGGTCCTCAGCGGCGCCGCCCTCCCCGTCGGACCGGCTTTCGTCCAAGTGGTCGCTGCCCGGACGCTCGACCTGCCGTCACAGGCAGCGGTGGCGTTGGCGCTCAGCGTCGGCGCGTTCCTGAGCGGTGTCGTCTGTGCCGTGTTCGCCGAGGCACGACTCGCCGATCCGGACGTCCCCAGGGAGCACCGGACGACGGGGTCCCGGCTCGGTGCGGTCGCCGCGACGACGGCCACGGTGCTGGTCCTCGTCGCACCCACCACGCACAGCGTGATGGTCGCGCTGCCCGTGCTGATGGCGGCGCTGCAGATCGGCCGGATGAACGCCGTCGTCCGAGGACACTGGCGGTCGGAGCTCATCGGCGCCGTCCTCCTCGTCGCAGCGGGGGTGATCGCGTCCGTCCTCACCCCGAGCATCGGAGCGCGCGCATTCGGGTTCCTCGCCGTCGGCATGGTCGTTCCGGTCGTGCTGCGGTGCATCGTCGACCCGGCGGTGCGGCCGTGGGCGGTCCCGATGCGCCGTCGCGTCGTCGTCGGTGCGGAGACGTGTCTGGTGGCGGCAGTGCCGCTCGTGCTGACCGCGGTCGTCTTCACTGTCCTGGGTTCGGCGGCCGCGGTGGCATTCCGGCTGGTCCTGACGGTGCTCGGTGTCCTGCAGCCCGTCCTGGGGTACCTGCGCACCGTGCTGCTCGCCCGCCCGGCCCCCCGACTCGTCGTGACGCTGTCGGCCATGTCGATCGGGGCTCTCGCCGCCGTGGTCGCGGCGCACCTGCTCGGGGTGCCGCATCAGGTGTTCGGCTCCAGCTGGGGCGTCAGCACGTCCGCGGTGGTCGCTGCGTGCCTGTGGAAGGCGGCGAGCATCCCCGCCACCGTTCCGTTCGCGCAGCTCCGTCGCGAGGGAGCCGTCCTCGACGTGATGGCACTCCGTGCCGCGGTGGCGGTCGGCGCGGTCCTGGGATCGGTGCTCGCGGTCGAACTCGGACTGGGGCTCGTCGGCGTGTTCACCGTCCTGGCATCGTCCGAGATCCTGGCCTTCGTCCTGTTCTCGGCCAAGGCGGGCCGATCCTGCGGCCGTCGCCCGAGCCGGGCTGCACAACCGGCCGGCGACCGTCCCTGAGCCGGATCCTCCACGGCCGCGCCCGTCGTGGACGTGACGCGACCACCTGCAGGACGGGAGGCCCGGTACCAGCTGGTACCGGGCCTCCCGTCATGTGCATCCTGACTCGTCGTCAGTTGCCGATCTTGTCGTCGGCAGCCTTCTCGGCCTTGTCGACCTGGTCGCCGTGGCCACCACCGGTGGCCTTGTCGGCCGCGCCGGCGGCCTTGTCCAGGCCGGAGTCGCTGGCCTTCTCGCCCTTGTCGCTGTTCGCGAAGTCCTTGGCCTTGTCGCTGAGGTCGCTCATGGTGTTCCTTCCGTTCGTCGGATCACTGACGGGGTCGAGCGTGCTCGGAGCGCCATCCGTGCGCGCTCAGGCGTGCGCGCTCAGACCTGCACTGACCGGACGCCGTCTGCTGCTCAGGCGTCGGGACGCTCGTCGGCGGCCTCGCGCCCGCGGTCGGTCTCGGGCATGACGTCCTGCGGGGCGCTCTCGACCGAACCGATGCCGCCGTCGGTGAGCTCCTCGGCCTGCTGGGTGTCCAGCAGGCGGTTCATGTCGTCGATGGGGTCGCTCATGGTGGTTCCTCTCGTCGGGGCGGTCGTCGTGCTCATCCAGCGTGCTCCGGAGGGCCACCGCTCTCCACAGCTGGCGTCGTGCCGGTGACGCGGAGATGACCAGCCGATAGACTCGGGTGGACCACCGGCCCGGACGGCCGTGTGCGGTCCTCCGCCAACGTGAGGAGAACCAGATGCCCGCAGCAGTCATCATCGGCGCCCAGTGGGGCGACGAGGGCAAGGGGAAGGCCACCGACCTCCTCGGTTCCCGCATCGACTACGTCGTGAAGTTCAACGGTGGCAACAACGCCGGACACACGGTCGTCGTCGGCGGTGAGAAGTACGCGTTGCACCTGCTGCCCTCGGGCATCCTCACCCCGGGCGTCACCCCGATCATCGGCAACGGGGTCGTCGTCGACCTCGAGGTCCTGTTCCAGGAGCTCGACGCGCTGAGGGCCCGCGGTGTCGACGTGTCGAAGCTCCGCGTCTCCGCGAACGCCCACGTCATCACGCACTACCACCGCACCATTGACAAGGTGACGGAGCGCTTCCTCGGCAAGCGCCAGATCGGCACCACCGGTCGTGGCATCGGCCCGACCTACGCGGACAAGATCAACCGCGTCGGCATCCGCATCCAGGACATCTTCGACGAGAACATCCTGCGGCAGAAGGTCGAAGCGGCCCTCGACCAGAAGAACCACCTGCTGGTCAAGGTCTTCAACCGCCGTGCGATCGACGCCGAGGAAGTGGTCGAGTCGCTGCTGTCCTTCGCCGACCGCCTGCGTCCGATGGTCGCCGACACGGCGCTCGAGATCCACCGTGCCCTCGAGCGGGGCGAGACCGTCCTGTTCGAAGCCGGCCAGGCCACCATGCTCGACGTCGACCACGGCACCTACCCGTTCGTGACGTCGTCGTCCGCCACGGCCGGTGGCGCCGCCACCGGGTCCGGGATCGGCCCGGGCAAGCTCGAGCGGATCATCGGCATCGTCAAGGCGTACACGACCCGCGTCGGCGCCGGCCCGTTCCCGACCGAGCTGTTCGACGAGTCGGGGGAGTTCCTCCGCGCCAACGGCTTCGAGTTCGGCACCACGACCGGTCGCCCACGTCGCTGCGGCTGGTACGACGCCCCCATCGCCCGCTACACGGCACGCATCAACGGCGTGACGGACTTCGTGCTGACCAAGCTCGACGTCCTCACCGGCCTGGAGACCATCCCCGTCTGCGTGGCGTACGAGGTGGACGGTCAGCGCGTGGACGAGGTGCCCGTGTCGCAGTCGGACTTCCACCACGCCAAGCCCGTTTACCAGGAGTTCCCCGGCTGGTCCGAGGACATCACCGGCGTCCGGACCTTCGAGGACCTGCCGAAGAACGCGCAGGACTACGTGCTCGCGGTCGAGGCGATGTCCGGAGCGCGGATCTCCGCGATCGGTGTCGGCCCCGGGCGTGACGCGATCGTCGTCCGGCACGACCTGCTCGGCCAGGGCTGAGCGTGCGGATCCTCTTCGTCTGCAGCGGCAACATCTGCCGGTCACCGCTCGGTGCGCAGGTGCTGCAGGAGCGTCTCGGTCCGGCTGCCTCGGTGCACGTCGTCGAGTCGGCCGGCACCATCGCCGACGACGGCGCCGTGATGGACGGTGCCGCCGCCGAGCAGTCCGTCCGGCTGGGCGGACATCCGGAGGCGCACCGCTCCCGCTACCTGACCGAGCAGATCGCCCGGTCCGCGGACCTGGTGCTGACGGCCGAACGCTCCCACCGAGCCGCGGTCGTGCAGCTCGCGCCGCGGGCCGCCAAGCGGGCGTTCACGATCAAGCAGTTCGCGCGGGTGCTCGGCGGCCTGGAGCCCGGGGACCTGGCGGACGTGCACTCGCCGGAAGCCCTGGTCGAGCGGGTCGCCCGGCTGCGCGGGACCGTGCCGCCGCCCGCTGACCCGGCAGACGACGACGTGGACGACCCCTACCGTCGTTCGGAGTCCACGCACGTGCGGGTCGCTGACGAGATCGACGCTGCGCTGACGACCATCGCGGACGCCCTGCGCGCGGTGTCCTGAGGCCCGGACGCCCCGTCGACGCGGGCGTCTCGCGTGGACGCGGGCGTCTCGCGTGGACGCGGGCGTCTCGCGTCGACGCGGGCGTCCCGCGTCGTACCCCGGTCGGCCGTCGTCCGGATGACGGGTACCCCGATCGGCCCTGCTGTACCGCGAACGCCGGGGGGCGAAGCCCGGAGTTCCGGGCTTCGCGGATGAACATCCGGGGCTGAACCCGTGAATCGACGGGCCTCGCTGTCGATCGGCGCGATCGGTGTCGTAGCGTTCACGTACTGCAGCACGTACCCCGAACACGACAGGAGAGCGCGATGACCACGACCATCAACCGGACCGCAACCGGGACCGACGTCACCCTCGACACCGACACCGTCGACATCGTCGCCGTCCTGGAGGCCGAGGCCGCCACCAGCGCCCGTGCCGCGCGGGCCAAGCTCACCTGGACGCTCGAAGGCGACGACGAGTGGGTCGCCAACTACGGCGGGTACTTCGGCGGCTCCGTCGACAAGCGCGACGGCCGCTACGTCGCCTCGGACACCTTCGGCCTGGTCGTCGGCGACTTCACCTCGCTCGAGGACGCGCAGACCGCGCTCGCCGGGCACCTGCACGTGATGCTCCCGTCGGTCATCCGCCCGACCGCGTAGCGCTCCCCGCTCCACTGACGACGCCCCACCGGCTCGGGCCGGTGGGGCGTCGTCGTGTCCGGAGCGTGTCCCGGGTCACTCCGGCAGGCGGTAGCTCCCGACCGTGATCGCGTGGGCGCCCTGCCCGGCGAGCACCCGCACGACAGCGTCGGCGCGGGCGCGGTTCGGCACCGAGTCCTTGGCCGCCCAGGACGCCAGAGCCGACTGCAGTTCGTGGTCGTTCGTCACGATGCTCGTCGTCACGGTGCCGCTGCGGTCCTCCGGCTCCACGAACGTCGCTGCCGAGGGTGACGAGTAGAAGACGCACGTGTCGAACCAGGTGCGGGACACACCGGTCTGCTCGTCGACGAAACGAGCGAGCCGTCGGGCCTGCTGCCGCACCTGCTGCGCCGGCGACGCCCCCTTCGCCTGGACCCGGACCTGCCACCAGTTCTCGGCCTCCTCCTCACCGTTGAGGACCGTGCGGCTCCGCACCTGCACGGCGAACGGCGGCACGAGGGACGATTCGTCGACCAGGTTCCGGAACGCCGGGTGCACCTCGCTCGGACGGCGTCCGTCGAACACGATCCCGCCCCAGCGCTTGTTCTCGATGACCAGACCGCGGCCGGACTCGGACACGAGCACGTGGTCGGCCTGCGCGACGAACTTCCGCCACGGACCCTGCTCGGTCTCGCCGACGGGGACGAACACGACGTTCGTCATCAGCACCCCGCTCACCCCGGCGGCACGGCAGGCCCGGAGGACCGCCTGCTCGGACGCCTCCTCCCACTTCATGCCTCGACGGGCGAGCGCGCGGCTCTCCTCCGCTTCGGTGAGTGCGTCCCGCCGAGCAGCGTCGGCCGCCGCGACCTGCGCCGCCCCGTCGGCCTCGAGCCGCGCGGTGGCGTCCCGGTGCTCCGCCTCGCGCTGGGCGAGCTCCGCAGCACGCGTCCGTTCGGCGGCGTCGAGCTCGGCGCGGGCAGAGGTCTGGTGTCGCCGCAGGAGGACCACCAGGACGACCACCACGACGGCGAGCCCCCCGGCGACCAACCACGGCACGAGGTCGTCGGTCATGGCACCACCCCACCACGTGCTGCGCCCTGGAGGCGCGTGGTGCGTCGGCGCGTCCTCGTCGCCTCCGCCGTCAGTACGGTGGGCGCATGACGCAGCGGGGTTCGACGTGGGGGTTCTGGCTCTGGGCGATCAGCGGCGTCGTCGTCTCGATCGCAGCCGGGGTCCTGCTCGGCTCGTGGTTCCGCATCGCTGCCGCCGTCACCATCGGATGGGGTGTGTTCGCCGTCACCGCCTTCCCCACGCGAGCGCGGTTGGACGTGCGGCAGCCGTGGCTCTGGGGGTTCTCGGCCGCGATGCTGGTCCTGCTCATCGGTGTCTCGCTGCTGCTCGGTGCCGTCGGTCTCAGCAACGACGAGCGGACGGACAGCCCCCTCCCGGGCGCAGTCCTCGGTGGGGTCCTGACGGCAGCGGGCGCCCTGTCACTCCTCCTCGGTCGGGCCTGGCAGCGTCGCAGGGCGGTCGACGCCGAGGTCGAGCGGTACCGCGTGGAGCAGCAGCTACCGGGCACCGCCGACGACGCCGCCGCCTGAGTCAGACCGCTGACCCTGCCGCGCCCGCGCCTGCAGCCGCGAACCGGTCCGTCGTCTCGAGCAGCGCGTCGAGGATGCCCGGCTCGTCGAACGCGTGCCCGGCGTCGTCGATCAGCCGGAACTCTGCCGACGGCAGCGCCCGGTGCAGGTCCCACGCGGTGACGGCCGGCGTGCACATGTCGTAGCGCCCCTGCACGATGACGGTCGGGATCTCGCGCAGCCGGTCGGCGTCGCGGATCAGCTGGCTGTCCTCGAACCAGCCGTCGTGGGTGAAGTAGTGGTTCTCGATCCGGGCGAACGCCAGCGCGTACGTCGGGTCCGCGTACCGGGCGACCAGGTCCGGTCGGGGCAGCAGCGTGATCGAGGCCGCCTCCCAGCTCGCCCAGGCGACCGCGGCGGGTCCGTGCACGGCGGGGTCCGGGTCGGCCAGCAGGCGTTCGAACACGCGGACCAGGCCGCCGGGCTGCCGTTCCTCGGGTGCCAGGGGAGCGAGGTACCCCTCCCACAGGTCGGGCAGCACGTTCGCGGCCCCGCCCTCGTAGAACCAGTCGATCTCGCTCGGCCGCAGTGTGAAGATCCCGCGGAGCACCAGTTCCGTGACCCGCTCCGGGTGCGTCTCGGCGTACGCCAGGGCCAGTGCCGACCCCCACGACCCGCCGAACACCTGCCACGCGTCGATCCCCAGGTGCGCACGCAGTCGCTCGATGTCGCCGACCAGGTTCCAGGTCGTGTTCGTGGACAGGTCGGTGGCCGGGTCGCCGGCGTGCGGGAGGCTGCGGCCGCAGTTGCGCTGGTCGAACAGGACGATCCGGTAGCGCGCCGGGTCGAACAGGCGACGGTGGTCGGGTGAGCAGCCGGCGCCGGGCCCGCCGTGCAGGAACACGACGGGCTTGCCGTCCGGTGAGCCGCACTCCTCCCAGTAGACCTGCTGGCCGTCGCCGACGTCGAGCAGGCCGGAGCGGTTCGGTTCGAGCGGTGGGTACAGCTGGCGCACGGGGGCCTCTCGGACGACGGGGCAGGACGGGGTGGGGGCGCTGCCACCGTACCGAGCCGTCGCGGAACCGGCGACCACGACACCTCGAGAGGCGGATCGCTCGGCTCGTGGGACGATGGAGTCCGTGTCCCCTGCCGTGCCTCGCCGCTCGTTCCTGTCGATGGCAGCACTGGCGGGCGTGACCATCGTCAGCTCCGTCGCGCTGTCCGGTTGCACGACGTTCCCGCGCGCCTTCAGGAGTGCGGCCGCCGGCTGTGCTCCCCGCCGTGCGTCCGAGGTGGTGCCCGACACCGGGTCCCTGTTCGGCGTGAACCTGGACTGGGGCCGTCAGACGCTCGAGGAGTACGCGACGCTGCTGGGGCACAGGCCCGCAGTCGCGGTCGTGTTCGCGGACGTCCCGCTCGGAGCGCAGGACGTCGAGGACGTGCGCGGCGCCGCCGACCAGGTGCGCGGCCAGGGTGGCACGCTGCTCCTGACACTCGAACCGCAGGACGGCCTGCAGTCCGTCACGGACGACGTCGCTGACGACGTCGCCGCCCTGGTGAACGAGATCCAGGAGAGCGGCGTTCCGGTCATCGTCCGTTTCGCACACGAGATGAACGGGTCCTGGTACCCCTGGGGCCAGCAGCCCGACGCGTACGTCGGTGCCTTCCGCCGCGTGGCCCGGGCGCTGCGGAGCGGGGCGCCGGGCAGCGCGACGATGTGGGCGCCGAACGAGGGTGGCGGCTACCCCTTCCACGGCGGTCCCGCTGCAGCCGTCGCCGGCACGCTCGCGTTCGAGGTGCTCGACACTGACGGCGACGGGGCCCTCACGGCACGTGACGACCCGTACACGCCCTACTACCCGGGCGATGACGTGGTGGACTGGGTCGGCTTGTCCATCTACCACTGGGGAGCCGCGGCACCCTGGGGTGCGAACGTCCTGCCGGAAGAGGGCAAGTTCGCAGCGAAGCTCACCGGTACGTACAACGGTGCCGGCGGTGACGAGACCCCCGTACCCGACTTCTACGACCTGTTCGGGGTGCGCCGCAACAAGCCGGTCGCCGTTCCCGAGACCGCCGCGCTCGTCGTCCCGCGGGGCGACCCCGAGGGTGAACGCGCCATCAAGCAGGCCTGGTGGTCGCAGGTCTTCTCCGCCGAGACCGCTTCCCGCTTCCCGAACGTGCGGATGATCAACTGGTTCGAGTGGGACAAGTACGAGACCGAGGTGCAGGAGCACGTCGACTGGACGGTCCTACACGACCCGGCCACCCGTGCTGCCTTCATCGGAGGGCTGCCCGGATGGCTGCACTTCGCGGAGGCCCCGCAGTCGTGCCGGACGGCGGAACCCGGCCGGTGACCCGGTGCCCCTCCCGGCGAGGGGGCCCTTCGGAGGCGACCGCGGAACGACGGACGGGAGGCACGGTGCGGACCCGCACCGTGCCTCCCGTGGTGTGCGGTGTGGGCTACTGCTCCGTCGGCGTGATCCGGGGCAGGGTGCCCAGTCGTCGGCGGACGAGGACCGCGGTCCCCGCGGCGAGCAGCAGGAGCGCCGTCACACCGAGGACGCCGAGGCCGTGCGCACCCGTGAAGGCGAGGTCGCCGTCCGGTGCGGTGCCGTCGCCGGTGCCCGGGCCGTCAGCGCCCGGCAGGAGGGCACCCGGCGCGGGGGTCACCGTGCCGTCGTCACCCGAGCCGTCACCACCGTCACCGGGAGCCGGCGACCCGGGGTCGGTCGGGGTCGGGTCGGTCGGGTCGGCATCGTCCGGCAGGGCGACCGCGAACGCGACCGCTGCACCGCTGCGGGTGCCGATCGACTGGACGGCCTGGGCCTCACCGGTCGCTGCGGCGCGGACGAGTGCGGCGGCTCGCACGGCGTCGACGTCCTCGCCGGCGAGCTCGACCGACCAGGTGCCGTCCTCGGCGACCTCGGTGCTGCCGGTGACCGCGCCGGAGAGCGTGACGGTGGCGCCCGGGTGGCCGGAGCCGGTGACGGCGGTCGGGGCGACCTCGGTGCCCGGCTCGTCGACGGTCAGCGCGTCGAGGTCGGCGCGGGCGGTCAGCCAGGACTCGGCACCGATCGGGTGGTCGACCACGCGGGTCTCACCGATGCAGCCGTTCCAGCCGTTCGTGGCGGCGTCGTCGACCCAGTCGCTGCCGAACAGCCACGGCATGCCGTCCTGCACGGTCTGCCCACCGGTGTCGGTCGCGTTGCGGAGCACCGGGGCGCCGTCGATGTACATCGTGGTGGTGCGGGCGTCGACGTCGTTCACGAGGGCGACGTGCAGCCAGCGGCCGGGGATGATCTCGCCCGACCAGGCGGTGCGGTCACCCTTCGACGGGTCGGCGGTCACCTCGGTCCACTGGAACTCCTTGAGGTTCGAGATGCCGAGCGCCGCGGGCGACGCCGTCCAGTCCCAGCGGGTCTGTGGGACGCCGATCTGCGAGCGGTTGCCGCTGCGGACGATCGCCTTCGACCACGAGTTCGCGCCGTCGGTCCACGAGGGATCGACCTCGAGGAACGTCTCGATCGTGTAGCCCTCCGGGAAGGTGGCCCGGTCGACGGCCGTGTCACCGGGGGAGGTGAGCGCGCTGAAGCGCTTCGCGGCCTTGTCGGCGTTCGCGAAGCAGAGACCGGCGCCGTCCGAGGAGAGCGGGTGCGCCTCGTCGGTGACGGTCACGTCGCCGTCCTGCGCGGTCGGGGATCCCGACTCGGCGTGGGTCATGCGGGTGAGGTCCGCATCGCCGACGACGTCGTCCACGGTGGCGCCGGGCGCCAGGGTGCCGGTCTCCTGCTCACCGGGACGCCACCAGGCGAGGGTGCCGTCGACGATGGTGTGGTCGGCGCGGCCGCCGGGGAGCTCGGTCGTGACGGGTGGTGCGCCCTCGAAGCCGTCGAGGAGCATCTGCCGTGCGCGCTCGATGAGCGGCGGCTCGTCGGCGCTGCCCGGGCGGAAGTCCGGCGCGAAGCCGGCGAACCGGGTCCGGAAGTCCACCGGCACGCTGTAGCGCTGGTTGGCGGCGTCGAGCAACGGCTGGTCGTAGGACGTCAGCGTCTCGGTCGGCTTCCACGTCACCCACGGCGACGCGGTCTGCATGGCCAGGGTGCCGTTCGTCAGGTCGAACTCCATGAGGCCGAGGTAGCCGTTGCCGCCCTCGTAGTCCATCTGGTGGTCGATGAGGACCTGCGTGACCGCGTGCCCGGCGTCGTTCGTGCGGCTCTTCCACGTCGAGCCGTGGAAGTGGCCGTTCAGCGTCAGGAACACCTGGTCGTTCGGGGCGATGACGTTCTTCCACAGGCGCTCGCCGTAGGCCGTGTCCACCGCGGTGAGGCCGTCGGTGGCGATGTTGATGACCTCGTGCGAGGTGAGGATCGTCGGCAGCGTCGGGTGGGCCGCGATGACCTGGTTCGCCCATGCGAGCGTCTCGTCGGAGGCCCGCCACGGCAGTGCGAGCGAGAGGAACCGCTGCCCCTCGGCCTCGAACACGTGGAACTGGCTCAGCCCGGTGCGGTCCGTGCCCGACTCGACGGTCGGTTGGCCGGTGGCGCGGCTGGCCGGGAAGGTCTTCAGGTACGGCTCGGCGGCGAGGTCGTACGACGTGTCGAACACCGTGTCCGCGGAGTTCCGGACGTCGTGGTTGCCGGTCGTGACGCTGTACGGCATGTCTGCCGCGTCGAGCACGGACATCGCCCGGTCGGCGGCCTGCCACTCGCCGGCCTGTCCCACCTGGTCGACGACGTCGCCGACGTGGGTGGTGAACGGGATGTGCAGCTCGTCGGCGTTGTCGGCGAGCCACTGCGTCTGCACGTGGAACGGGTCGTCGCCGTAGCGGGGGAGGAACTGCGACGCCGAGTAGCGGGAGTAGAACTGCGTGTCCGGCAGCACAGCGAGGGTGAAGCGGGAGGCGAGGTCGGCGGCCGGGGCGGCGGCAGCCGGGGCGGGGGAGGCGGTCAGGGCGGGGAGGCCGACGGCGGTGGCCACGGCGAGGGCTGTGGCGCCCAGGGCGGTGGTCCTGCGTCGGGATCGGTGTGGGGTCACGCGATGATGCTGGCGGGACCGTCTGTCGAGACGGTTTCCTGAGTGTGACCACAGCGTGAGCGGGAGGCGACGCGGAGCGCGCTCCTGGCGGACGGACATCCGCCGGACGGGAGGCGCAGTGCGGGCCCGCCCCGGGCCTCCCGTCAGCTGGGACCTGCCCGTGCCACGATGAGCGCATGCCCGTCGTCGAGTCCCGCTGCGTCGTCCCCGTCGAGGTGGGGGTCGCGTTCGCCGTCTCGCAGACGCAGGGCGCCATCCGCAAGCGGTGGGACCCGTTCATCCGGCGGCAGCACCTCATCGGCGCGACCGTCCCCGGCAAGGGTGTGCGGACGTACACGGTGCAGCGGTTCGGCCTGGCGATGGAGAGCGAGTACGTCTCGTACAACCCGCCGTCGAACGTGGGCATGAAGATGACGAAGGGCTCGTGGTTCTTCGAGCGGATGGGCGGCGGGTGGCGGTTCAGCCCCGCGGAGGGGCAGCCGGGACACACCCTGGCCGTCTGGCGTTACAACTTCACCTGCCGGCCGAAGTGGCTGGCTCCGCTCGCCGAACGGATCGGCGTGGTCGTGCTGCAGCGGGACATCGACCGGCGCATCGCGGGGTTCGCGCGCGGCTGCTCAGACCCGGTGGTGCTGGCGCACGTCGCGGGCAGCTCAGAAGCCTGAGGTGCGGTGCCCGGCTGCGGCCGGCCGTCAGAACCAGCGCAGGACGAACTGCTCGAGCACGTTGCGGGCGACCGCGACCGGGCCGCTCGCCGGCTCGCCGCTGTCCTTGCCGATCGCCCGGAGCAATGCGGTCTGCGCCTTCTCGTAGTCGTGCCGCTGCTCACCCGAGTAGTCCGCGGGCGGAGTGGTCCGGCTCGTGCTGACCGACTCGAGCTGCCGCAGGCCGTACCGGTGGCCGACCGGACGCGGGGCGGACTCGATCAGCTGCGCCAGCCGCATGTGCGTGTACCGCTCCGGCGCGCCGGACGCGGCCGCGATGCAGTCCGTGAGCCCGCGGAGTCCGGCCTCTGCGCCGCCGGTGCGGAGCTGCACCAACCGCGCTCGGCTGCACAGGTCGTAGAGCACTGCCTCGTCCATCCCGTCCCCTCCCGGTCCTCGGACAGCGTGGCACAACCCCGGGGACAGCGGGGCTCCTCCTTTGGATGCAAGTCCGGCAGGTGCCTCCCTCCGCCGGTCGTTCCGGAGCAGCGGAGTTCCTAGCGTCGATGTCATGACGAACACCATCGAAGCCCGGTCCACGACCGGCACCGCGCAGCAGGACCGCCGCGGCGTCCGGGGCGTCATCACCCGGCACCCGCTGTTGACCTTCTTCACCCTCGCCCTCGGCCTGAGCTGGCTCGCCTGGGTGCCGTACATCCTGTCGCCGCACGGCCTGGGCGTGTGGGACATCCACTTCCCCGAGGTCCTCGGCAGTGCGCAGTTCACGGGCGTCCTCCCCGGCGCGCTCCTCGGCCCGTTGGGCAGCGCGTTCATCGTGACCGCGGTCGCCGACGGTCGCGCCGGCCTCCGCCGCTGGGTGGGACGGCTGTTCCGCTGGCGGGTCGCCTGGTACTGGTACGCGCTGGCGCTCGTCGTCGTCCCGGCCCTGATCGTCCTGTCCGCAGTGCCCTTCGCGGGCGGCGACGTGCACGCCCCCTCCGCCCTGGCGCTCTCGGCCCTGGTGCCGGGGCTCGTCATCCAGCTGTTCTCGACCGGCCTCAGCGAGGAGCCGGGCTGGCGCGACTTCGCCCTGCCCCGCCTGCAGCACCGCTTCGGCGCACTCGGCGCGGCCGCGATCCTCGGACCGATCTGGGCGCTCTGGCACATGCCGCTCTACCTCAGCGACTGGGGCGGATGGCCGAACGCGCACTGGAGCGAGCCGGTGGTCTTCGCCCTCTTCACGATCACGTTCAACGTCGTGATGATCCAGGTGTTCAACAAGACGGGTGAGAGCCTGCCGCTGGCCCTGCTGCTGCACGTCGGCGTGAACAACACGATCTCGTCGCTGTTCCCCGAGATGTACCCGAGCATGACCGCCGGCACCCTGATGATCGGACTGACGATCATGTCGACCGTCGCCGCCGTGGTGCTGCTCATCGCCACCCGCGGCCGGCTCGGCTACGACCCGGCACGTCGGGCGCTGCCGATCGACGCCCCGATCCCGGCTGCGGCACGCAAGGGCCTCGTAGGATCGCACGATGGCACCCGCTGAGCCGCGCGCACAGCGCCCCGAGGTCGAGGCCCAGGGCGCTGCCCCCGGGCGACGCCCCGCGACTGCACGGGAACGGCGCACCGACGTCCTGGTCCCGCTCGGCACGTTCGTGGTCGGCCTCGGGCTGCTGCTCGGTCTCCCGCCGCTCGATGCGGCTGACCCGGACTCCGTCGTCCCTGCCGGGGCGTACCCGGCGGTATCCAGCGGCCCCTGGCTCGTCCTGGCGCTCGGCCTCCTCGTGCAGTCCGCCGTCCTCCTCGCAGCGCGTCGGGCACCGCGGGCGACGCTCGTCGCCGTCAGTGTGGTGCCCGTCCTCGCGGCCGTCGCACCGACGACCCTGCACGGCCTCCTGCTCCTGCCGGTCGTGGTCGCCGTGGTCCTCGCCGTGCTGCGAGTCCCGCTCGCCCGACTGTGGCCAGCGCTCGTCGCAGCGGCAGCGCTCGTGATCGTCGCCGAGGGCTCCGTCCTCTACTCCGCCTACGGCGCCGGTCGGGCCGGTGTCGGGATCGGCATCAGCCGTTCGCTCGGACAGGGCTTCCTGCAGGCGTTCGGCACGGTCGGCCTGCCGGTGCTCATCGCCCTCGTGGTCCGCTCCCGCCGCGAGGTCCGCGCCGCCCGCACCGCCGAGGCCACCGCCGTCGACCGGGAGGAAGACGCCCGCATCGACGCCGCCGTCTCCCGTGAACGCGCCGCGATGGCCCGGGAGCTGCACGACATCGCCGCCCACCACCTGTCCGGCATCGCCCTGATGTCCGCCGTCATCGACCGCCAGATCGACACCGACCCGGAGCGCGCCCACGAGGGCGTCCGCCAGGTGCGGGAGCAGAGCACCGCCGTGCTGGAGGACCTCCGCCGTCTGGTCGGCCTGCTCCGCGACGACAGCCCCGCCGAGCGAGCGGTGGAGACCGTCGCCGGCATCGTCGACCTGGTCGAACGGGCCCGGTTCCGCAGCGACGTCCGCCTCGACGTCCTGCCCGGGACGACCGGAGCGCCCGCCACGGCCGGACCTGCCGCGCCCCGCCCACTCGGCGACGGCGTCGGCCCGCTCGCCCAGCTCGCCGCGTACCGCACCGTCCAGGAGGCCCTCGCCAACGCCGCCCTGCACGCCCCCGGATCGCCGTGCACCGTCACCATGGACGACCGCGCCGACGACCACCTCACGATCCGCGTCGAGAACGGGCCGGCCACCGTCCCCGCACTCGGCAGCACGCCGGCCGGGGGGAACGGACTGCGTGGCATGCGTGAGCGGGCGGAACTGGTGGGGGCGAGCCTCCAGGTCGGCCCGACGGACACCGGCGGCTGGACGGTCAGCCTGCGTCTCGGCCGGGAGGCCCTGCCCACCCCCGCCCCGCAGGCCGCGACCGCGCACCCCGGCACCACGACGGAAGGCCCCCGATGACCGACAGCCCGGCCGACGGCCGCACCATCCGCGTCCTGGTCGCCGACGACCAGCCCCTCGTCCGCGCCGGCGTCTCCGCGCTGCTCGACGCGGAACCCGACATCGAGGTCGTCGCCGTCGCAGCCGACGGCGGACAGGCGCTGGAGCTCGCCCGGAGCACCCGACCGGACGTCGCGGTCCTCGACATCCGGATGCCGGTCCGGAACGGCATCGAGGTCGCCCGCGAACTCTGCCGCCCCGACGCCGACCCGGCCGTGCCGACGCTGATGCTCACCACGTTCGACATGGACGACCTGGTGTTCGGCGCACTCGAGGCCGGAGCGTCCGGGTTCCTCCTCAAGGACGCGGAACCCGACGTGATCATCGGCGCCGTCCGCCAGGTCGCCGCCGGCAACGGCACCCTCGACCAGGCGCTCACCCGCCGGGTGCTCCGCGAGTTCGCCTCGCGCCGGAGCCTGCAGCCGGTCACCGGGGACCGCGTGGACGGCGTCCTCACCGCCCGTGAACGCGACGTCCTGCTCCTGCTGGCGCAGGGGATGTCGAACGAGGAGATCGCCGCGGAGCTCGTCGTCGAGGTGTCCACGGTGAAGTCACACCTGGCACGCATGCTGCCGAAACTCGGCGTCCGGTCCCGCCTGCAGGCCGTGGTCTGGGCGTACCAGAACCGGATCGTGACGGTGCCGGAGCAGGACCGGTAGAGCCGTTGGGCGCAGGCGCGGATGCTCCCGGCGCTCCGCTGTCACTCCGCGGGTGCATGATGGGCGCGGCCGTCACACCCGTACGGCCCGGACTGGAGTACCTGCTGTGACCGAGACCCGCGCATCGTCGCAGTCGTCCGACCGCCCCTCGGGTGGGCGCGATGCCCAGCCCGGTGACGCCGGTCCCGGCGACGACGCCACGCACCCCGCGAAGGCCGCGCAGCACCCCGCCAGCCGGGAGGCCCGTGGGCACCGTGGCAAGGCCGGCCTGGCCCTCGCTGCGCTCGGCGTCGTGTTCGGCGACATCGGCACCAGCCCGCTCTACTCGATGCGCACCGTGTTCTCCGTGGACGGCGGCATCGTCCGACCCGTCCCCGAGGACGTCTACGGCGTCATCTCGCTGCTCTTCTGGTCGATCACCATCGTCGTGTCGATCAAGTACGTGCTCGTGCTCATGCGCGTCGACAACCACGGTGAGGGCGGGGTGATGGCGCTCGCCGCACTCGCCCGACGCCTGCACGCGCACCGTCCGGGCGGCACCACGGTGTTCCTGGTCATCGGCATCGTCGGGGTGGCCCTGTTCTACGGCGACTCCGTGATCACCCCGGCAGTGTCGGTGCTGTCCGCGGTCGAGGGTCTGGGCACCGCAGCCCCGTCCGTCGAGCACCTGATCGTGCCGATCGCCGCCGTGATCCTCGTCGGGCTGTTCATCGTGCAGAAGTTCGGCACCGCGAAGGTCGGCGCCTCGTTCGGTCCCGTGATGATGCTCTGGTTCATCGTCATCGCGGTCGCCGGCATCCCGCGCATCGTCGAGCACCCGGGCGTCCTGCAGGGGCTGTCCCCGACGTGGGCGATCGCGTTCCTGTTCGCGCACCCGTTCATCACCTTCATCGCGATGGGCGCCGTCGTCCTCGCGATCACCGGAGCCGAGGCGCTCTACGCCGACATGGGCCACTTCGGGCGGATGCCGATCCTCCGCGCCTGGTTCTTCGTGGTGTTCCCCGCGCTCGTCTGCAACTACCTGGGTCAGGCGGCCCTGGTGCTCGAGGACCCGACCGCGACGAAGGACCCGTTCTTCCTGCTGTTCCCGAACTGGGCGCAGCTGCCCGTCGTGATCCTGGCGACCGCGGCGACCGTGATCGCCAGCCAGGCCGTCATCTCCGGCGCGTTCTCGCTCACCCGTCAAGCCGTGCAGCTCGGGCTCCTGCCGCCGCTGACCATCCGGCAGACCTCGAAGCGCGAGGGCGGCCAGGTCTACCTGCCGGCCGTCAACCTGCTGCTCTTCATCGGCGTGATGGCGATCATGCTCGCCTTCCGCTCCTCGGCCGCGCTCGCCACCGCGTACGGCGTCTCGGTCACCGGCGCACTCGTCGTCGACACCCTGCTGCTGCTCGTCGTCGTGAAGCCGCTCTGGCGCTGGGCGACCTGGAAGCTCGTCACCGTCGCCGTGGTGTTCGGCGGCCTCGAACTGACCTTCCTCGCCGGCAACCTGTCGAAGGTCCTGCACGGCGGATGGGTGCCGCTGCTCATCGCCCTCGCCGTGATCACCCTCATGACGACGTGGCACCGCGGCCGGCAGCTCGTGCAGATCGAGCGCCGGAAGCGTGAGGGCTCGCTGGCCGAGTTCATCGAGACCGTCAACGCCGACCACATCCCGCGCGTCCCGGGCATCGCGGTGTTCCCGCACCCGAACAAGGAAACGACCCCGCTCGCACTCCGGGCGAACGTGGAGCACAACGGCGTCGTCCACCAGCGGGTCATCATCGTGTCCGTCCTGACCGCGAACGTGCCGCACGTGGCGCTGGAGGAGGCGTTCCGACGCGACGAGCTCGGCTACGACGACGACGGCATCGACCACATCACCATCACGTTCGGGTTCTCCGACGACCAGGACCTGCCCGCCGCGATGCGTGCCGCGTGTGCCGGGGGCGTGCTCGACCTGGCGCAGGAGGACATGTCCACGGCGTCGTACTTCATCTCACGCGGAGCGCTCCGGACCGGCGCGGGCAAGGGCGGCATGGTGTCATGGCGGCGGAAGCTGTTCGTCGCGATGGCGCACAACGCTGCCGACCCGGCGGCGCGCTTCGGGCTGCCGCTCGACCGCACGGTGACGATGGGTAGCGACGTCGAGGTCTGACGTGGGCGGGCGCTCGCACAGGCCAGCTGAGACTCGCCCACCTACCGCCGCAGGCGCGCGAGCTCGCTCCGGTAGCTGCTGAGCTGCGTGACGAGTCCTTCGCTGGCACGGGAACCGCTGAGGTCCCCGAGCAACCGGTCGACCCGCCGGAGCACCGCGTGCTGGTCCGACCGCGAGAGCGTCCGGAAGCGGTCGGCGTCCGGCAGCTGTCCCGGCCATCCGTCGTCGTCCGAGGTCGCGACCGTGGTCTGGACGACCGTCGACGAGGTCGCGGGACGCACGACGTCCGACGAGGCGTCCGGGCCCCCGATGGTCGCCGCCGCGGCACCGGTCCCGGCGATGGCCAGGATGAGGGCCAGGGTGGCCAGGCTGACAGCGGTCTTCTTCTGCATCACGTGCTCCGTTCGACGGCCGCGGACTGCGGCGGGCCGCTCACTGCGGCGGGTCCAGCCTCTGACGTGGCGGGCGGGCGGCGCATCGGCGGAAGGTGGTGGGCCTCCCGTCCGTTCGACTGATCGTCCGGACCCGGCGCTTCCGTCCTTCGGGGGAGGCGCGGAGCAGCCTCGGGCGGCTAGCCTCACGCCATGCGTCCTCTCTCGATCCCGCCGTGGGCGCGTCCTGCCCTGGCCGGGGTCGCGTTCCTCGCCGTCGCGCTCCTCGCGATGGAGGGGCTGCACCGCGCCGGCTGGTACCCGACGCGCCTCGACGACTACCGGGTGACAGCGGCGCTCGTCGCGCTCTGCATCGTGGTCGGCCAGCGCTTGCCGTACCCGCTGCTCGTGGTGGTCGGGGTCGTCGTGGCGTGGCCGACGTGGCGGTTCGACGTGCTGACCGTGCGGCTGATCCCGCTCGTGATCGCCGTCTACCTGGCGTGCGCGGCCGGACGAAGGGTGCTCGCCGTGCTGGCGGTCGTGGCGGTGCCGGCACTGTCCGCCATGTTCCTGCCGTTGGCGTTCATGTCGTCCGACTCCTGGGTACTCGCCGTCACCCGGTGGCCCCTCGCGCTGCTGCTCGGCAGGGCGCTCGTGTCCAACGCCGACTGGTCGACCAACGTCCTGATGGGGATCCTGCTCGTGGCGTGCGCGGTCCTGGGCCGTGCCACCGCCCGTCGTCGTCGTTCCGAACTCGTGCTGCAGCGCCGCAACGAGGAGCTCGTCCGGCTGCGGGAATCTGATCAGGCCCGCATCGCCTCGGAGGAACGCACCGCCGTCGCCCGCGAGGTCCACGACGTCGTCGCGCACCACATGGCCGCCATCGTCGTCCGTTCGCAGGCCCTGGTGCGGGTCGGTGTCGCGGACCAGGCCGAGTTCGCCGAGTACGCCTCGTGGGTCGCCGGCACCGGGCAGCAGGCACTGTCCGAGATGCGGAAGGTCGTCCGGGTCCTCCGCGCGGGCGGTGACGGCGGCACGACCGACGCCCCGGTGTCGCTGCGGAGCGCGCTCGAGGACGCCGTCGACCGCGTCCGCGCGACCGGCGTCCGGGTCGAGGCCGACTTGCGCGTGCCCGAGAGCCTGGGCGTGATGCAGGACTTCGCCGTCCTCCGCGTCTGCCAGGAAGCCCTGACGAACACCCTCGTGCACTCCGACGGCTCGTCGGTACGGATCAGCCTGGCCGCCTCCGAGGACCGCATCCGCCTGGAGGTCCTGGACGACGGCGGCTCCGAGGGCAGCCCCCGGGTCCCCGAGCTCGCCGCCGGTGGCGCCGGGATCCGCGGGATGCGGGAGCGCGCCGCCTCCATCGGCGGGGTCCTGGACGCGGGTCCGGCCGAGGGCGGCGGGTGGCGTGTCACGCTCGAGGCCCCCCGGGAGGCCCGTGGCCAGACCGCGGGCAGCCTCCGGCCCGTCACGGGGTCGGGTGCGGCTGCCGGTCCGGCTGGCGCTCCTGCTCCTGCTCCTGCTCCTCCTGCTCCGGCCGGTCGTCGGGCGGTCGCGTCGTGATCCGCGTGGTGATCGTCGACGACCAGGCCGTGGTCCGCACGGGTCTCGGGATGATGGTCGACGCCGAACCCGACCTGACCGTGGTCGGCCAGGCGCCCAACGGGGCCGAGGCGATCGCCGTCTGCGCCGAACTCCGCCCCGACGTCGTGCTGATGGACGTCCGGATGCCGGTGCTCGACGGCATCTCGGCCACCCGGTCGATCGTCTCCGAGGGCACCGCGGGCGCGGTCGTCATCCTCACCACCTTCGACGACGAGGAGTACCTGCTCGATGCCGTGCAGGCCGGGGCGCTCGGGTTCCTGCTCAAGGACGCCGGCCCCGACCTCATCGCCGCCGGGGTCCGCGCGGCGCACACGGGCGACACCCTCATCGCGCCGTCGATGACCCGCGCGCTGCTCGAGAACCGGTTGCTCGGCGCCCGGTCCGGCGGGGGCACGGCCGGCGGCGCTGCCGACACGTCGGCCCCGGTCCCACCGGCCGAGCACGCCCCGGTGTTGGCGTCACTCAGCGCCCGCGAGCGGGAGGTCCTGACCGCCCTGGTCCGCGGGGCCAGCAACGCGCAGATCGCGAAGGACCTCTGGATCAGCGAGGCCACCGTGAAGACCCACATCAGCAGCGTGCTCGGCAAGGTCGGGGCCGCGAGCCGGGTGCAGGCCGTCGTGTTCGCCTACGAGAGCGGCTTCGTCCGTCCGGACTGGTCGGCGTAGCCCGGCCGGGCACCCGCCCGTCAGACGGCGCGGGAGCGGGACAGCGGCGCGGCCGTGACCTCGGTGACCTCAGTGGCGGCGGCCTCGCGGCGGATCGCGATGACGGTCACGTCGTCGTCGTGCGGCACCTCGGCCGCACGGTCGGCGAGGGCCGCGACGATCGCAGCCGGCGCCCGGTCGGCTCGGGCGAGCTCGGCGACCGAGTCCACGGCGTCGTCGCGCCCGCCGAACAGGTCGAGCACGCCGTCGCTGAACGAGATGAGCAGGTCGCCCGGCTCGAGGGTCCCGGTGGTGGTCGCCCACTCGTCCCGGAGACCCATCCCCAGCGGCAGGTCGACCGAACGCAGTCGCTCCACCCCTCCGGCAGCACGGAGGATGAAGCTCAGCCCGTGCCCGGCGTCCGCCCACTGCAGCGACCCGTCGTCGTCGATGCGGGCGTGGAACAGCGTGGTGAAGGTGACGTCGGTGCCGGCGCCCTCGGCGGCGAGGCCGTCGGAGGCACGGCGCAGGGCCTCGGAGGCGTCGTCGACCGTGCGGGCGCTCCGGATCGTGGCCCGGACCGCGGCGGCGATGAGTCCGGCGCCGACGCCCTTGCCCATCACGTCGCCGAGTCCGACGGCGATGCCGTTCTCGGTGCGGTACCAGTCGAAGAAGTCGCCGCCGACGCTCTTCGCCGGCAGGCAGGTGCCCGCGACGGTGACGAAGTCGCCCAGTCCGTCGCTCGAGGTCGGCAGCAGGGAACGCTGGACGTCGGCGGCGCGGCTGATCTCCTCGAGGACCTTGTCCTCGCGGGCCTGGGCGGAGCGGACGGACCGGCGGGCTCGGCGGGAGAGTTCCTGCACGATGACGGCGACGGTGCCGAAGACGACGACGGTGATGCCGAGGCGCACGAGTTCGCTGGCCCGCGGCGCGTTGTCCGGCAGGAGCACGTACGGAGCGAGGATCACGAGCGTGACGCCGAGGACCGAGTAGACGATCGTGCGACGTCCGTCGAGGGAGGCCCACCACACCACGGGCAGGACCACCAGGGACGTGAACACCGACGCTCCGGAACCGGTACCGGTGCGGAACAGGGCGAGGGACACGAAGTCGACCGCCAACAGGATCGGGATGAGCGCGACCGCGCGCGGGAACCACAGCGAGATGGCAGCGAGCAGGGTCGCGACGCCGATGGCGACCAGGCTCGCGAGGAACAGCCCGGCGTGGCTGATCTCGAGCGACGGGAGCACCAGGCTCAGCAGCGCACCGAGGGCCAGCAGACCCGTGATCGGGGTCTGCCGGACGAGGGGATTGTCGATGACGCTGGTTGGGCGGGACATGTTCAGGGAAGGCTACTGGTTCGCGGTCCGCCGCGCCGGTGCGTCGACCCGAAGAGGGGCGGACGATCCGGTCTGCCGCCGGGGACGCCGAACGGCGGGGCACCCGTTCCCGGGTACCCCGCCGTTCCAGCGTTCAGGAGCGCAGCGCTCCTGCGTCTCCTGCGCTACTGCGCGCGGCGGCGTCGCATCCGCTGCGCCAGGAGCAGGCCGCCCGCGGCGAGGAGCACCACGGCCAGGATCCCGATCGGCACGACGTTCGCACCTGTCCAGGCGAGGGCACCGTCACCGGCGGAGGACGAGCCTCCCGGCTGGTCACCCGCACCGCCACCGGCACCCGGTCCGGCGCCCGCACCGCCACCCGGCGCAGGCGAGCCCGGCGCAGGGTCACCCGGAGTGGGAGTGGGGGAGCCCGGCGTGGGCGACGGCGATGCCGTCGGCGGTGCCGCGGTCACCGTGAACGCGACCCGGGCCAGCACGACGCCGCCCACCGAAGCGGACACCGTCACCCGACCGGAGGCGGTGGCCGGCACCGCCAGGTCGCTGCTGAACGTGCCGTCGGCATCGGTGCGCACGGTGACCTCGCCACCGAGTGCCGGCGACGTCGACAGCGTGACCGTCGCGTTCGCGGGGAACCCGGAGCCGGTCACGGTCTGCGTGCCACCGGCGGTGACCTGCGGGGACGCGACCTGGAGGCTCGGCACCGCAGCAGCGACGCTCGAGTACCGCACGACGGTCCGGTCCGTCACCGAGCGCTCGGCGACCGGCACCGTGATGGTGCGGCTGTCGGCGTCGTACGTCCAGTCGGACGCGGCGACGGGGGCACCGTCGATGGTGACCGACACGGGACGCTCGGCGTTGGTGAACGTCGCCGTCCACGAGCGGTCGCGCACCTGGCCGGCGAACGAGCCGTCGGCAGGGGCGATGTCGAGCGTGCCGCCGTCCGCCTGCTGCGTGAACCGCATCGTGGTCGACGCGGAGTCGCCAGCCGCACGGGCCGTGGCCTTCGTCGGCTGACCCTCGCCCGAGTCCTCGTGCAGGGCGAAGGTGCCGTCGGCGTCGGTCGCGACCGTCACCGTGACCGCGTCGAGCGGTGCGGCGTCGTTCGCGACGTGGTGCGAGCGGGTCGGGACGATGCCGCCGCTGCGGACGAACACCGGCATGGTGGTCAGGTCCGTCGTGACGTCGGCCGTCGTGCCGCCCTCGTACGTCTTGCCGGTGAACCAGTCGGTCCACGAGTCGCCGGCCGGGAACCACACGGAGCGGGTGGCGGTGCCGTCGTCACCGTTGCCGGTGGTGACGGGCGCGACCAGCACGTCCTTGCCGTAGAGGTACTCGGAGCCGGCCTGGGCGTAGGACTCCTGCGCCTCCGGGTACTGCAGGTAGAGCGGCTGCAGCATCGGGGTGCCGGTCGCCGTGGCGTCGGCAGCGAGCGTGTACGTCAGGGGGAGCAGGTCCTCGCGGAGGTTGAGGAACTGCTTCGCCGACGCGTTCGCCTCGGCCGGGTACTGCCAGGGCAGCCGGTCGCTGTGGTTGCTGTGCAGGCGGTCGATCGGCTGGAACGCACCGAACTGGACCCACCGGGCGTACATGTCCGCGGGGAGCTGGGTCGTGCCCGGCTCCTTGCCCTCGATGCCGTACTGGCCGCCGTTGTGGCCACCGATGTCGTGGCTGATCGCGGACAGGCCGGTCGCAGCCGACTCACCGGGCGTGTACCCGACCTGGGCAGCGAGTTCCTGCCAGGTCGACGTGGTGTCGCCGGTGAAGTGCACCGTGGTGCGCTTGTCGGCCCAGGGACCGGTCGGGACGGCCTGCGGGTTGCCGTAGCCGCCCGCGGTCAGCGAGCCGTACGCGCGGGAGAACGCCAGACCGCGGCCCTTGAGTTGCTCGTCCGTGTACTTCGCGTACTGCTGGTTGATGAACGCGTCCGGGGTGACACCGTTGGCGGAGTACTTCGAGTTCTCACTGCAGCACCAGTCGAGCCACCACATGTCGACGCCCTCCGGCTGCAGCGACGTGTGCAGGTCGAAGTAGGCCTTGAGCTGGTCGGGGTCCGACCAGTCGAACAGGTAGCGGTCCCCGTCGCCCTTGGTGAGCTTGCCCTTCGCCGTGGCCTGGGCCTGTGCGAACTTCGGGTCCTGGCTCGAGATCGACGGGTGGATGTTGAGGGTGTTGTGGATGCCCTCGGCGTGCCAGTCGGCGAGCAGGCTCGTCATGTCCGGGATGCGGGCCGGGTCGACCGACCAGCCGTCCCACTTGCTGTCACCCTCGTTCGTCGGGCTGCCGATCTTGTAGTCGGTGTCGATCGCCATGACGTCGACGGGGACGCCCTCGTCCTTGAACTTCTTCGCGATGTCCAGGTAGTCCTGCTGCGAGCGGTCGTAGTACTCGGAGTACCAGACGCCGTACGCCCACTGCGGCAGGAGCTTCGACGGCCCGGTCAGGGTCGCCAGGTCCTTCAGCGCGGTCGTGTACTCGGTGCCGTACCCGAAGACGTAGCCGTCCTGGTAGCCCTTGCCGCCGTGGTCGCCACGGGGCGTGGTCTTCTCGGTCGCGGTGTCGTACAGCGCCGAGGCGGTGTCGTCGAGCAGCGACCAGCCGTCCTGGTAGAGCAGGCCGGGGTTGGTCTTGACGGAGCCGTTGGCGGTGTCGAGGTCACGACGGTAGCCGCCGAGCGGGGCGTGCGCGGCGAGCACCGGCGACGCGGTGTCGACGACCGCGATGGTGTCGACGTTCACGTTGCAGTTGTTGTCCACCGTGGGGCAGCCGAGTGCGATGTCGTTCGCGCCCGCGGCCAGGTGCACCGGGATCGTCACCGTGTTCCAGTAGTCCCAGCCGCTGGTCGGGGCCAAGGTGCCGGTGGTGGCTTCCTGTCCGGTCGGTGCGACGGTCAGCGCCGGCGAGTTCCCGGTGCCGTTCGCGTACCGGACCTGCAGGGCGTAGTCGCCGGCGGCGGGGACACCCGTGACGTGCGTGGTCAGTGCCGAGTCGGCGCCGCCCCACAGGCCGGAGGCGAAGCCGTCGCCGGAGAAGCCGTTGTGGTCGCTGGCGACCTGGGCATTGCCGGCCTTGCCGGCGTCCTCGGCCTCACAGACCACGCCGAAGGCGCAGTCCTGGCCGGCGTTCGCAGCGGTCGGCGCCGGGTAGGCAGCGCCCGAGGGGACGATCGCCAGGCTGTCGACGTTCACCCGACCGGAGTCGCCGTCACCGCGGACGACCTTGACGGTGTGCTGACCGGCGGTCAGGTCGAGGGCTGCGGTGGTCTGCTTCCACTCGTCCCAGTTCTTTCCGGCCGGCAGGGTGAGGGCGACCGGAGCGCGGTCGTCGACGACGATGCTCAGGGTGCGGGTCTCGACCTTGCCGTCGCCGCCCTGGTTGTTGGCGTAGCGCATGGCGAGGTCGTACGACCCGGCTTGCTGCACGGTCGTACGGAACGTCATGGAGTTGCCGACGTTCTCGAACCCGGCGGCGAAGCCCGATCCGGTGTACCCGGCGTGGTCCTTGGCGGACGCCAGGCCCTGCAGCGCGAGTGCCTCGCCCTCGCAGAGCGTGCCCACCGCGCACGAGGGCGTTTCGGCGGTGACCCAGGGCGAGCCGGTGACGGCCTGGCCCAGGGAGGTCGTGAGCTTCACCCGGAGGTTGTCCTGGCTGAAGTCGCCGGTACCCTCGCGGTACTGCACGGTCATCGAGCCGGTGTCGAGCGTCAGCCAGCCGTCCTGCACGGTCTTGGTGAACGGGGTCGCGGCGAAGTCGTCGCGCCCGACCACGTTGAACGTGCCCTGGTCGGTGAACTGCCCGTCACCGGCGTACTCGGTGCGGATCAGGGTGGGGGAGAGCACCTGGAAGCGGGCCTCTCCGGACACCACTGTGCGGGCGTCCGGGGCGGCTGCTGCCGGCAGTGCGGAGATGCCGAGCCCGCCGAGCGCGAGCGCTCCGACCAGGGCTCCGGCGAGGGACGACCCGAGGACGCGTCTGCGCCTCCGGGTCTGCGTGGGATTGGGACGCAAGGGTGTGTGCTCCTCGTGGACGGCGTCGTCCGGTCATTCGTCGGCGGTCTGGCCGCCTTGTGCGGGTACGTGTCCCGCGGCCACCCCCCTAGAGGGCCGCGTTACAACGTGGAAACTGTAGGGCCTCATAGCTCGTACATGGAAGCCCGCAAGGAGAACGTGTCCCTCGAGCGGCGCTCAGCGGACCAGCCGGGAGGCCCGGATCACCTCCCGCAGACCGGCCCGCCCCTGCGCGGGGGAACGACGACGGGCCGCCCGGCGCGACCGAGGTCACGCCGAACGGCCCGTCGATGATCGGACGCTCCGGAGGTCACTTCCCCAGGGCGGTGAGGAACCGGTTCGTGTACGACAGGGCAGCGTCCGGTCGGGAGCTGCACGTCGCCGAGGCGGTGCTCTGCGCGCACGGGGTGTCACGGTCGAGCGACCAGTAGTGCACGCCCGCCAGTGCGTTCGCCCGCGCGTACGCCGAGACCGTGTCGACGTCGGCGAGGGTGAACACGTTGCTGACGACGTCGTTCACGCCGATCATCGGCGTGACCTCGATCTTGTTGGACGGAGTGCCGTAGGTGTGCTGCAGGTTCTTGACCGCCTGCACCGTCGAGGCACCCATGTCACAGGCGCCGTTCGTGACGACGCACACCGCCGAGGACGCCCCACCGAAGTCCATCGTCATGAGGTTGATCGTGTAGTTCGTCAGCCCCGATGCCTTGATCGCCGTGACGGTCGTGTCGCCGGTGCTGTTCAGCCCGGCGAAGGACCCGTTCGACGCCGCGAGGGTGGCGAGGGTGAACGAGAACCGGAGCTTCGGGTACTGCGCCTGCGCGGCCGCTGCCGAGCTGACGAGCGACCGGATGTCCGCCGCCGACTGGCCGCTCTCGATGTCGAAGTCGATGCCGACCAGGTGCGGCGAGGCGTAACGCGCGATGAAGGCGTTCATCGCGGCCCCTGAGGTGCACTTGAACGACCCGGCCGCACCACCGGTCGAGACGACGTAGTCGACACCCGCGGCGTCGAGCGCCGGCACGTTCGCCTTCGCGAAGGCGTCGCCGGCCACACCGCCCCAGTTCTCGCTGCCACACGTCCCGGTCGCGAAGGCGAGCGAGAGTGCCCGGAGCTTCGGGACCTTCGTCGCGAGGCTGCTCGACCCGCCTGCCACAGGGATCGTGCTGCCGGTGATCGCGGTCTGCATCACGTTGGTGTTCCAGTTCAGGTTGACCGTGACGTCCTTGTACGGGCTGAACAGGGTCCCGGTGGTGGCGCCGGTCCCGGTGCCGCCGCCGGTGCCGCCTCCGGTCCCACCGCCGCCGGTGCCCCCGCCGCCGGTGCTGGCGGGGGTGCAACTCCCTGCCGAGGTCCACGGCTGCCCGGAGCCGGTGGCTCCGGAGTGGGTCGCCGGGTCATCGCCCTGCGTCCACCAGTTCGCGGTGTAGTTCGTGCTGCCGGTGCTCACGCTCGCACCGCCGGAGTACGCGGTCGACGCACTCCAGGTCGGTGCGCAGGTCGTCGCGGCGCTCGCCGGTCCGGCGGTGACGAGCGCTCCGCCGAGCACGAGCCCGGCGATCGACGTGACGACTCCGAGACGCCTGATCCGACGTCCGATCGATGGTGTTCTGGTCATGACAGATCCTCCACGATGGGCGGTCCGGGCGACACTGCCCGAACTCGCGGGAGATTTTCGAAACCTCCTTGCGTATTCGTACTGCGATCACCGGCGGATGTCTGTCCGCATTTCGCTGGACGAACAGCCGGGACGTCAACCGCCCACTCGGTCTCGCGGCGGAGATCGTCGACACCTGCGGACCCCGGGCACCCCGCCCGCCCGGTCGCACCGACCGGTCACCCCGGGAACGGGGGTGCCGTCACGGAACAGGTGACGGGCCTCCCGGGCTGCCCCTGCCGTTCCGCGATCGCGCGCTTGCCGTCCAGCAGCACCCGACAGGTGGCGGTCGCTTCCGGTGGCGGCGTGACGGCGACGCGTGCGCGGTCGCCGGTCAGGACGATCGCCTTCTGCTGCCACCGCGATCCGGCCGTACCGGCCGACAGCGCGGTCGTCGTCACCTGCGGGTATCGGTGCGCGGTCGGTGCGTCGCCCCGCCGCTCGGCCCCGCGGACGGACACGTCGGTCAGGGCTGTTCCGGCAGGGGCGTCCGTGGCGACCTGGTACGTCACCGACCAGGCGTCCGCCGTCTGCTGCCGGATCATGGCGCAGCCGGTCGTCGCCGCGACCAGGGCGGCAGCGATGGTGAGCACGCCGATGGCGCGTGCAGTGGTCGTTGTGGAGTGGCTTCCGTTGGACATGCGTCCAACATCTCCTCCGCCCGGTGCTCGGCGCGACCGCTGCGGGGATGACCGGGGTCATCCTCCGGTCGCGGTTCCGCTGTCGCTGTCGCTGTCGCGTGCCGGGAGGCGCGGGTCAGCTCAGCGGGGCCAGGTCGCGATGACCGCGACCGCGTTGAACAGCACGTGCGCCAGGATCGCGCCGCCGATGCGGTTCGTCATCGCGACCAGGGTGCCGGTCAACGACCCGAGGGCGAAGATCGTCAGGAACACCCGGAAGCCCTCGAGCTGGGTCCCGCCGGCCCCGAGCAGGACGTGCAGGACCGCGAACAGGAACGCGGTGAGCAGCACGGCAAGGAAGCGGGTCCGCGGTGTCAGCTCAGCGGCCATCCGGCGTTGGAAGAGCCCGCGGAAGAAGACCTCTTCCAGGAACGGACTGACCAGGACGATGCCGATGGCCGACACGACGAGCAGGCCGATGTCCGGCGTCCCGAGGGTCGGCGCGGGCGCGAGACCGGTCGAGCCGGTGAACGCCAGACCGAGGAACACGTCGAAGACCCGACACAGGATCACGATGCCGATCGCGAAGATCGCGTCGCCGAGTCCCAGTCGCAGGCGCGCCGCGTGGGCCGTGCCCGCCGATCGGCGCAACACCCAGACGATGCCCGCGACGAGTGGCAGCCAGACGGCGAAGTCGGCGACCAGGACCTGCATCACAGGCGGCTGGATCTTCCCCGCCGTGCTGAAGCCGGCTGCGACCCGGGCCAGGATGACCGCCACGCCCAGCGCGACCAGCAGGATCACGAGGTCCCGCTGGCGACTGGTGTCGGGCTCGGCGTGGGTCACGTCGGACTCGGTGCTCATGGGCTCACCGTAGAGGACGGGAGGCCCAGAACGGCCGATACAGCCGAGCGTTGCTCGATCATGTGGCACTATTTGAATGCCGTACACCGGGACATCCCCGGGCACTCGTGTTGGGACCACGGGCGAGCGGCGGGATCGTCGGGGAAGGCGGGCCGCGTGGAACTACGCGACTACATCACCGTGCTACGTAAGGGATGGGTCCTCATCCTGGTCTTGGCACTCGTCGGGGTTGCCGCTGCCGCTGGCTTCTCCCTGCTGAAGAAGCCGGTGTACTCCGCTTCGGCGCAGGTCTTCGTCTCGACGGAGACCTCGGGCAGCGCGAGCGACCTGGCGCAGGGCAACACCTTCACCCAGCAGCGCGTCCTGACGTACTCGAACCTGGTGTCGACGCCGATCGTGCTCCTGCCGGTCATCTCGAAGCTCCAGCTCGACATGAACGCCGATCAGCTCGCGACGATGGTGTCCGCGACCGCGCCGACGAGCACGACCCTGATCTCGATCAGCGTCAACGACACGGATCCGGTCCAGGCCGCGGACATCGCGAACGCGACCTCGCAGAGCCTGACCAACGTCGTCGAGGACATCGAGGCCACCGACGAGAAGGGTTCGAGCAGCGTCAAGCTCACCCGCGTGAAGCAGGCCGACGTGCCGAGCAGTCCGGTCAGCCCGAACGTCCCCGTCAACGTGGCCCTGGGCCTGCTGGTCGGCCTCGCACTGGGCGTCGGCATCGCCGTGCTCCGCGAGACGCTGGACAACCGTGTCCGCACCGAGCAGGACGTCGAGAAGATCAGCGACAAGCCGGTCGTCGGCGGCATCGCCTTCGACAGCAAGGCCTCGGAGCGTCCGCTGATCGTGCAGGTCGACCCGCGCAGCCCGCGTGCCGAGTCGTTCCGCACGCTCCGCACGAACCTGCAGTTCCTGGACATCGGCACCGGCGCCCGCACCTTCGTGATGACGTCGTCCGTGCAATCCGAGGGCAAGAGCACCACGGTCGCCAACCTGGCGATCGCCCTCGACAGCGCCGGGTTCCGCGTCATCCTGATCGACGCGGACCTGCGCCGTCCCCGCGTCGCCGAGTACATGGAGGTCGAGACCAACGCTGGCCTCACCGACGTGCTCATCGGTCGCGCCGAGCTGGAGGACGTCGCCCAGCCCTGGGGCCGCGGCAACCTCGTCGTGCTGCCGGCCGGTCAGATCCCGCCGAACCCGTCCGAGCTCCTCGGTTCCCGCGCCATGCAGGACCTCATCGAACGCCTGGAGGGCGAGTTCGACTACGTCCTGTTCGACGCCCCACCGCTGTTGCCCGTCACCGACGCCGCGATCCTGGCGAAGAAGGCCTCCGGCGCCATCGTCGCCGTGGCCTCGGGCAAGACGCACAAGGGCCAGTTCGCCGCCGCGGTCGCCGCACTCGAGAGCGTGGGCGCGCCCATCGCCGGCTTCGTCATCACGATGATGCCCGTCCGCGGTCCGGGCGCCTACGGCTACGGCCGGTACGGGTACGGGTACGGCTACGGCCTCGAAGAGGACGAGAACACACCGAAGGTCAAGCCGCCGAAGCGCGGCGGGAAGAAGCTCGGCGCGCTGAGTCGCGCCGAGCGCTGAAGCGAGGTCGGGGGACATGAACGCACGCCGGGGGACCCGAAACCTCGGCTCGACGCGTACACGAACGACCTTGATCTGGGTCGCCATCGTGATCGTCGTGCTGGTCGTCATCGACATCGCTCTCGTCACGCTCGCGCTGGGACGCACTGCACCGAACTCCGGTGACCCGGCGGGCCCCATCCCGACCTTCTCCAGCTCGCCCCGCTCCAGCACGAGCTCGTCGCCGACGCCCACCGCTGACGCCGCCGACTCACGGCGGTCCCTCTCCGCGGTCGACGGTCAGGAGGCATGGCGCGCGACCGACGGCACGTGCGGCGGTCCTGCACCCACCCTCGAGCACACCCTCGACGCCGGTGCGACCTGGAAGCCGGTCACGCTGGGAACGGACGTGTCGTCGCTGATGGCGATCCGTGCCTCCAGTGCGAACCTGACGGTCCTGGCCGGCGTGGGCGACGACTGCACCCCCACGGTGCGCTCCAGCACCAACGACGGCGTCACCTGGAGTGCCGCCGCGGACGGCGAAGCCGGGGCGGGCGTCTCGACCGCGGGTGTCGTCCTGAGGACCGGTGTCACCGAGCCGCCCTGCAGCGACCCGGTCGAGGCGTTCCAGGGGGAGCAGACCTCCGTGGTGATCTGTGACGGTCAGCTCGAGTGGCGTTCCGGCACCGGAGACTGGGTGGACGTGCCACTCGACGGCGTCCGCTCGATGGCCGACGCCGGCAACGACTACTCGCTCGCCCGCATCGGCACCGACACGTGTGCCGGCGTGCAGATCGAGTCGATGCCCGCCATCGCTGTGACGCCCGCGACGACGACCACTCCGATCGGCTGTGACGCGGACGCCGCCACCGAGGGGCCGATCAGCCTCGACCGATCCGGAGACGACGTCTGGCTCTGGGCCGGCGACACCGTCGCGGTCTCGACCGACGGCGGAGCCACGTGGTGAGCCGGTGGCGGACATGACCGCGGGCGCAGTCCGGGTCTCCCCGTCGACAGGGTCCACGGAGGAGTGGAGCCGGTCGTTCTCCCGCCGCGTCCTGGTCACGGACCTGCTCGCCCTGTTCTGGGTCGTGTTCGGCGTGCAGATCGCGTGGCTCGGTCTCGACTCCAACCTGGCCACCAACACGGCTGACCTGCGCTTGAGCTACACGGGGATCTCCATCGTCGTGATCGCCGTGTGGATGACCGCCCTGGCCCTCTACGACACTCGTGGGCACCGCGTGATCGGCGTCGGCAGCACCGAGTACCGCCTGGTGGCGGACTCCAGCGTGCGCGTCTTCGGTGTGCTCGCGATCGCTGCCTACCTGCTCCACGTCGACCTGGCCCGCGGCTACATCCTCATCGCGTTCCCGGTCGGCATCGTCGTGCTGTTGCTGTCGCGGTGGATGTGGCGCCAGTGGCTCGTCGCCGAGCGCAAGCGCGGCAACTACTCCGCCAAGGTCCTGCTTGTCGGCTCGACCGCCAGCGTGCTGCACCTGGCACGCGAACTCGGACGCTCACCAGAGGCCGGCTACCGCGTCGTCGGCGCAGCGGTGTCGACCGGGACCCGCGGAGTCCTGCCCGGTACGACCGTGCAGAGCTTCGGCGGTTTCGACGACCTGACCGAGGCCCTCGCCACCACCGGTGCCGACACCGTCGTCATCACCAGCGCCGACGACCTGCCGCCCGAGCGGGTGCGCCAACTCAGCTGGTCGCTGGAGCCCGGCCGACAGCACCTGGTCCTCGCTCCGAGCCTGACCGACATCGGCGGCCCACGCATCCACACGCGTCCCGTCCAAGGTCTGCCGCTGATCCACGTCGAGACGCCGACGTACTCGGGGCGGAAGCTCTACACCAAGCGAGCGTTCGACCTGGTCGGGTCCGCCCTGCTGATCATCGTCCTGTCGCCCGTCCTGCTGGTCCTGGCGCTCCTGGTGAAGACCACGTCCCCGGGGCCGGTCTTCTTCCGCCAGGAACGCGTCGGCCTGAACGGTGCCACCTTCCGGATGATCAAGTTCCGGTCGATGGTCGTCGACGCCGAAGCCCGCCTGCAGGAGCTCAGCCAGCTGGACCGGGCCGAGGGCAACGACGTGCTGTTCAAGATGAAGAACGACCCCCGTGTCACCCGTGTCGGCGCATTCATGCGGCGGTACAGCCTGGACGAATTACCCCAACTTATCAACGTCGCGCGAGGCGAGATGTCGCTCGTAGGCCCCCGACCGCCGCTCCGACGTGAAGTCGACCTGTACGACGTACACGTGCACCGACGCTTCCTGGTCAAGCCGGGCCTGACAGGACTTTGGCAGGTCAGCGGTCGTTCTGACCTGTCGTGGGAGGACTCAGTACGCCTCGACCTGTTCTACGTCGAGAACTGGTCCATGGTAGGAGACCTGCTCATCCTTTGGAAGACGTTCAAGGCCGTTTCCGCAAGCCGGGGGGCTTACTGAATGAACGACCGTTACCGAACCAGTGATGACAATCCTGAGAAGGCTCGTCTCCTCAGCAGTCCTCGTGTCCAAGTTGCAGGGATTCCCGTGGTAGCCCGTCCCGCCGCCGAGGTGATTGCGCTGATCCAGCGTGTAGCTCCCGGCCTGCAAGGATCGGGTATACCCGTCCACTTCGTAAATGCATACACCGTGGCACTCACCGAGGACGAGCGGTATCTCGGGGTCTTCCAGTCCGACAGCCTGAACATCGCCGACGGGACACCCCTCGCCTGGCTCGCTCGAAGACAGTCCGACCAGATTGCGCACATGCGCGGGCCGGATGCTTTCCGAGCGATCTTGAGTTCTGCGCCAGAGTTCGGCGTGCGGCATTTCCTGCTCGGCGGAACGGTCGGTTCATTGAAGCGCCTGGAGGCTGTCATCGCTAAGGAGTACCCAGACGCGTTGATCGTTGGCAGTTTCAGTCCACCATTCCGAGACCTCGAGCCACCGGACCACCAGCAGATCGACGCGATGCTCCGGGACGCTGACGCCAACGTGGTGTGGGTGGGCATTGGTACGCCAAAACAAGATTATGAGGTTGCCCGGATAGCAGCAGGACACCCTGCGGTGGTCCTGGCCGTGGGCGCTGCGTTCAACTTCGTCTCTGGAGACGTCGTCGAGGCGCCGGTGTTCTGGCGTCGAACGGGCCTCGAATGGGTGTATCGGTTCGGACGGGAGCCTCGCCGGCTGTGGCGACGGTACGTGTTCGGGAACCTGCGGTTCCTTCTCCTCGCTGCGAGGAGGCACCGTGGCTGAGCGAGCGCCGGCAGACGTGATCGTGATCAGTCAACTCCCACCCCCCGTGCACGGTTCCACGATCATGACCCGCACGTTTGTTGAAACGTGCGCGGAGATCGGCTTGACGACCACCCTCGTTGATCGTCGCTTCAGCACGTCGGTCGACGAGATCGGGGGCACGAGTATGCGGAAACTCCTGAGCGCCGTCTCTCTGTTCACCCGACTCTGGCGTTCGCTCGGCCGTAATCGCTCGGCATCCGTCGTCTTTTTCACGACGAACCGCACGCCGTCGTTCTGGATGGACGTGTTGATGAGCATGCTGCTGCGGGTCAGCAGTCGTGCTTACATCGCCTACGTGCACACGTCTGGTTACTCGGAACTCGCAGAGTCGGGACGGCTGCAGGAGCGTGGCGTGCGACTGATGCTCGGCGGCGCAAGTTCGGTCGTTGTCCTCGGGGATTCAATGAAACAGGACGTCGTTTCCTTCAACGGCGCCGTGCACGTGATCCCGAATACTGTCAGCGGGCTGGAACGGGCCGCGGAGCCGACTGCTCAAGGCCCGCAGATGACGTTCGTGTCGAATCTCATCCCCGGTAAGGGCGCCGAAGACTTCATGCGAATTGCCGATCGATGTCTCGCAGCAACGCCCAAGGCGCACGCCGTGGTCGTCGGCGGCTCGACGACATCAAAGTACACGGACGAACTTCGCGCAATCCTCAGTCCTCAAGTGCGGGCCAGAGTGCGTTTCGCCGGGCCGCTGTTCGATGAAGACCGAGACCGGGTCGTTGCTGCGTCGTCGGTTTTGGTGTTCCCGAGCACCTACCGGTTTGAGGCTCAACCCTTGACCCTGTTGGAAAGTCTCCGCCTCGCGGTGCCTGTCGTTGCGTACGACGTTGGCGGGATCGGCGATGTCGTCGAGGACGGCACCAACGGCTACCTGCTCCCGAAAAGTGACTGGGTTTCAGCTTCTAATCGTTGCCTGGAGATTCTTCGCTCCGTCGAGTTGCAGAAGGAACTCAGTGCAGGAGCGCGTGAGTCTTTCGATTCACGGTTCACCGTGCACGACTATCGCCGGGCGTGGCGATCGCTCCTGACGGAGCGTGGTTGACTTGGCGGGGCGACGTTTCGCGATCGTTCAGGAATACATTCCGGCGTATCGAGTCCGGCTCTTCGAATCCATGGCTGCGGCCGCCGCTGCCAACGGCGACGAGCTACTCGTGTACGCGGGGGCTCCTGCCGGCAGCCTCGCACAGCGTAACGACGGAGTTGAAGGGCAACCATGGTCGCGACGTATCCGGCAACGGGAGTTCCGGGTCTCCGGCCGTCGGATCACGCTCCGCATGCTTCCGAAAGCGGTTCGTCGCGCTGATCTCATAGTCGTGGAGCAGGCTCGTCGGAACTTGGATCTGCCGATGTTGCTCCTCTGGCCCGGAACGGCCAGGAAGGTCGCCATGTGGGGACACGGCGAGGACGTCGTCAAAACGCCAACGTCCTTCGAACGTATCTACAGTATCGCGCTGCTGCGCCGAGCCGCATGGTTCTTCGCTTACACTGCGTCCGGCGTCGACTGGGCAGCGCGTATCGGGATCGACCGAAGTAAGACCACAGTGTTGCGCAACAGCATCGACGTGGTGCAGCTCAGACGGGACCTAGACGAGGTCCGGCCGTCTGTCGACCATGTGCCTTTTCAGGCAGCGTTCATAGGCGGCCTCGATGCAAGTAAACGCATCGCAGAACTGATCGAGATCGCGACTCTGATCAAGGATGTTCAACCCGGGTTCCGATTGGTCGTGGTCGGCGACGGAGAGTTACGTGACTCAGTGTTGGCCGCGTGCGAGCAGTTCGCATGGATCGATTACCGAGGCACTCTGTCCGGGGAGAGCAAAGCACGGGTGCTGCTGGAGAGCGACGTTCTGCTGCTCCCGGGCCGGGTCGGCCTGGTGGCTCTCGACAGCCTCGTGGCTGGTCGCCCCATCGTGACGCTCTCGTCATCGTTGCATGCGCCGGAGTACGAGTATCTCGATCCACAGGAGACGTGCTTGGTTGCGGAATCTGTCGAAGAGGCGGCTCGGCAAACGAGTGCGCTGCTCGCGGACAGGCGGGCATTGGCGGCAATGCAGACCCGTTGCCAAGAAGCTGCAGCAAGTTACTCGGTGGAGGACATGACCAGCCGGTTCCTCGGTGGTTTGGAACGAGCGATCAAGGAAGCCGATGAATAAGTTGCATGTGATCGTAGCCAGTTACAACCGCGAAGCCACCACGGTCAGGGCGCTGCGCTCTCTCCGAGAGGCGGCGGCGGAGGCTGCGATCGACTTCGATGTCACCCTCTTTGACGATGGTTCTAGCGATGGCACGATCGCAGCGGCTTTTGCTGCGGTAGAGCACCTGGACGTTCTGCGCGGAGACGGGTCCGCCTTCTGGGCTCGGTCGATGGCAACTGCGGAACGCGCAGTCCTCAGTCGTGATGATGTTGCAGAGGAGGATTTGCTGATGTGGTTCAACGACGACGTCAACCTCGCCCCGTCGGGCCTGCAGAACTTGATCCGTGCCTCAAACGTGCTCGCCCCTGGTGTCCTCGTGGGAAGCACCGTGGACGAGAACTCCGGTGAGCTTACCTACGGAGGCCTTCGGCGAGGCGGACTCCACCCGCTGGCATTCGACCTCGTTCAGCCGCCGAGTGATGCGACTGAGGGGGTCCGTGTCGATGCCTTCAACGGAAACGTCGTGCTCATGCCCGTGCATGTGGCGCGGGCGATCGGACCAATTGACGGCGGCTTCAGCCACGCCTTCGCTGATGTCGATTACGGCATGAGGGCATCTACCAGCGGTATTCCTGTCTGGGCCACCGGTGGCACAGTCGGCTACTGCAGCAGGAACCCCGTCGTGCATCAACCTTCGCTCGGCGCCGGGTGGCGTGCTTACGTCGGGAAGAAGGGTGCCGGTAACCCTCGCTCGTTACAGCGGTACCTCCGCCGACACAGTCCGCGATGGTGGTGGTTCTTCTTCACGTCGTCGTATGCCTTGTGGTGGGCGCGAAGCCTCCAACGGGGTATCCAGCGGCGAGGGTTCGCCTCGTGACGACGTTGCTTTTCCTTCTCATCGGTGTAATCGCGCTGTCCTTGCTCGTCGGCCTCGTCCGTCTGAACCCGCGAGTCGTCTACTGGGCCGTGTCGCTCTTTGCCTTGACCGCGTGGGAGTTCCCCAATTTCGGCGCCATCGGTACCTTCGGAGGTACGACTGTGACGCTCGGCGACGGACTGGCAGTCGCGCTCTTCGCCGCCGGGCTGCTGGACGTCCGGAAGGCGGTCCGACGAGTCCCACCCGCAGTCGTCTTCGCGAGCATCCTGCTGGTCCTGCTGCTCGCGATATCGCTCGCGCGCGGCGTCATGGAGTACGGTCTCGGCCTCGCCGTGAACGAAGCCCGTGGTTTCATCTACGTGATCGGAGTCATCTTCTGGGGAGTGACGAGGGAGTGGACCGGCGCGGAGGTCGTGTTCGCCGAAAAGTTCTTCGTTGTCGTCCAGGGCGCGGGACTCTGCCTCGTGGCCGCTTATCACGTGGCACGCTACGGGTTGGGTGGCACTGCCGACTTTGTCGTCGTGAGCGGCGAACTCAGTCAGACAGGTCGGCCGCTCGTCTCCTCGCAGGCCTTCATGCTCGTCCTGTGTGCGGTGCTCGCCCTCCGACTTTGGAACCGATCGAACCAGCAGCGGTACATTTTGTTGTTCGTCACATTCATGGTGGTCGTTGCGGTCAGTCAACAGCGCACGGTCTGGCTGACGATGGTCGCACTGGCGATCGTTCTCCTCTGGCGCGCGCCGAGCGCGCTCCGTCGCAATTTGTTACCCCTCGCCGGCCTCTTCCTCGTCGTCGGGTTCGCCATCGCGGTAACGAGGTCGGCGAGCAGCGACCTCGTCGCTGAGTTCGTTGGTTCTGCATCGAACACGGGAACGTACGATGCCCGGCTCACCAGCTGGATTGGTTTGGTCGTCCAGTCCTTGAGCGGCGGTCCACTGGGAATCCTGTTCGGGGTCCCGTTCGGCCATGGCTACGGCCGGTTCGAGGGCGTCGGTCGGTGGGTGGTCTTCGCTCCGCACAACTGGTACGTCACCGTGTACCTGCGCGAGGGCCTCGTCGGACTGATCGCTTTCCTGGCGGTCATCGTCCCTCGCATAGTTGCAGGACTCCGGCCGGGTCGCGACGTCTTCGTCGCGTGCATCCTCGTATGCTTCCTGGTGTACGGCTGGACCTACTCGTGGCAGTGGTGGACATGCCTACCGCTTGCCTTCGCGTTCCTCGACCGGGAGTTCCCTCGCAATGATCTCGAAGAAGCAGCCCCGGGCGTGAGTGGCTCGCGTGCGAGGGTGAGCCGCTGATGGTTGGTCTCCGGGTCTTGCACATCCTCGGCGAACTTCGACCAAGTGGCATGGAGCGCATGCTCGTGTCAGGTGCTGCCAGTTTCGCGGATCTGGAAGTGAACGGCCATGTCGTCGCCGTGGGAGTTCATCATCCGTACGAGTCTCAGATTAGAGCGGCCGGCTACTCCGTCTCGACCACGAGAGAACCCCTGCGGAGCCCCCGCGGACGACACTTCCTCAAGCGGGTGTTCTCGGAGTTCCAGCCCGACGTGGTCCACCTGCATACTGAGGGCAACTACCTGCAGAACGTCTTGGCCATCAAGCGCGTGGATCGCACCCTGCCGATCGTCCGCACCGTGCACAACGTCTTCGCCGCAAGAGGCAAGTGGTTCGTGAGCAGGTTGCTCCAGGCGACGGTCGCGGATCGGTTGGTGCACGCGGTGGTCGTCCCCAGCCGCGATGTCGCGCTCAACGAGAAGCGATTCGGTCGAAGGGTCCGTGTCATCTACAACTGGGTCGACAGCCACTTCTTCGAACTCGCAGGAGCTCGAGCCAGTAAGCAACCGCCCGGCACGCTGGAGCCGGTGGTGATCGTCGGAAATTGCTCATGGATCAAGAATCACGACCTCGTTCTGCAAGCAGCTCTGCTGGGGCGCTTGCACGTGGCGCATGTCGGTTCTGAAGAACACGCGGAGTCCTCAGAGAAGCGCATCCTGGAACAACTCGAGCGTGCCGGGCTCCTCCTGGCCCGCGGCCCTGGAGATCCCTCGGCCGCGTTGGTCGGCGGCGGGGTGTTCGCCATGCCCAGCCTCAACGAAGGAATGCCTGTGGCGCTGGCCGAAGCTCTGGTGGTCGGCCTCCCCGCCGTGGTGGCAGACGCGCCCGGACTGCGCTGGTCGGCCTCTGAGCCAGGTGTCAGGATGTTGTCGAAGCAAGGACCTGCGGCTTGGGCCGAGGCGCTACGAACGGCGTCTCGCGACGACAGTACCTTGACAATCGACTTCCACCCTCGACGCGGTACTGCCGAGTACGCAGAGGTCTACCGCGCGATCACGACGCGACATGGAGGAGCAAAATGATCCGCGCTGTCCTCAGGAGGCTCAGTCGGCACAAACGGCATCGTGGCCTTCCGCACACCGTCACATGGAGTGCGCCGCTGGCCCTCGGTGAACGCGTTAGGATATGGGCGCCGAAATCGCTGCGAGTGGGCAACAACGTGCACATCGGATCAGACGTCAGGATCGAGGTGGATGGCACCATCGGGGACCATGTGCTCATCGCGAACGGGTCGGCCATCGTGGGTCGGCGGGACCACGACATGCGCGTCGTTGGTACGCCCATCACTGCCACACCGTGGGTGGGCAATACGGCTGCTCTCAGCGACGAGACGACGATCGGCAGTGACGTCTGGATCGGCTTCGGTGCCGTGGTCCTTTCCGGCGTGACGGTCGGCGACAGTGCGGTGATCGCAGCTGGCGCAGTGGTCACGCGAGATGTCGAGGCGAACTCGATCGTTGCCGGCAACCCGGCCATCGTCGTGGGCAGGCGGTTCGACGAATCTGCCCTCCTTGAGCATTGGACAGCGCTCCGAAACGCTGGCGTCCGGCTCGCTGGAGGCTCCGAGGAAGCGACAAACCGTGGGTGATCGCGCACCAAGGATTTTCTATGTGCCGAACGAATTCGGAGGGTTCCGGCAAATAGGCTTTCGAGAGCCGCTGGAGATGCTCGCTCGCGCGGGCGCGGTTGAGTCGCTCGAGGTCTTCAGCCTCCTCGACGCAGTCCGGAGTGGCGGGGATGCCAGGGCGCATCGACGGAAACTGATCAAGCGCGTCGAAGCTTTCCGGCCGGACATCATCCTGATGCAGCACCTCGTCGGTACCGGCCTCCGCAGAAGCCACTTCGCTGCACTGCGGTCTGCGTGCCGTTTCGATTTCATCTACCACGAAGCGGATCCGTACTCACGTTTTGTGCACCCGCTTCCCTCCGAGGCCCGCGAAGCAGGCCGAGCAGCGGATGTCGTCTTCACGGTTGGCAAGGGGACCTTTGCGCAGAACTTTCGGCGGAGTGGCAGCAGGGACGTCCGTTGGCTGCCCTCGGCCTACGAGCCAAACCGGACGGCGAATTTCAACAGACCGACGCGAACTGATCGGCCGTTCGATGTCGTCATCGTCGCGAACCGAAATCGGCCTCGATTCCGAGGGCTTCCGAACTGGCGCGAGCGGATCCGTTTCGTCGAGTTGATGCAACAGCACTTCGGTACGCGGCTCGCGGTCTACGGACGAGGCTGGGAAGGCCCCACTGCGAAGGGGCCAGCTGCTTTCGAAGCACAAGACGAGGCGATAACGTCGGGCTGGGTCAGCGCCAACTGGGACCACTTTGCGGGAGAAGACTCCTACTTCTCGAACCGCCTTCCGATCTCGCTCGCCGCTGGCTCGATCCACGCCACGACCGACCATCCGGGCTACCGAGACCTGTTCGAAGGCCCAGCTGGTGACTTCTTGCTCCGTGGATCTTCTCCAGAGGCGCTGATGGCCTCGATTGAAGCCGTATTGGAGAGCACGTCCGAGGATGAGCGACTTCGGCGTATCGAGGCTGGTAGGCGCTTCGCGGCAGCAAAGTTCCGCCAGGACGACCTGATGCTGCAGATGTTGAACTGGCGGACCGAATGGATCGAGCCTTCCGCTGCGCGGGCAATTTGGGCTCAGCAGCGGGACGTGACCAATTGAGGCTCACACCGCTCAGGACCTTGCCTCTCCGAGCAGCCATCAAGGCTGAGCGCTCGCGGACGGCACGCGAGCTGCGTCGAGCTTCCTCGGCGTCGGTGGAACGAACAGAGTGGCGTCGTCCTCCGAACATGGTCGGGTTGACGGTGCGGATCGATCCCTACCCTGACCTCGGCCACCAGCTTTCAACCTGGGTGTCCGGATACCTGTGGGCGCAGGACCTCGGCGTTCCTTACCTTGGCGGCGAAGTCACGAAGGACACACGGGGCTTGTTCGCTCTGACGGAGATGACTGCCCCAGCACCGGGTGGTCGGGTGGTCCAGCGGCGTCTCGCGGCGACCGGCTTCGAGACCGAGCCGTGGGCTCTTCCTGCGCTCCAACGGGTGGTGGACGGCGCTGCCGGAAGGTCCGCCCAGCCCTGGGTGGGACGGTTAGCCCTCGATCAACGGCGTTGGGATCAGACGCCGGCAGCCGCATCGTTGCGGCGTGCAGTCCTCGGTGGCTACCTAGGACGAGAACTGGTCACTGCAGAGTCGGGGAGCGGCTACATCGCGATCCACGCTCGTCGTGGTGACATTGGACCCCAGACGCATCCGGACCGCTGGCTCGGGTTGTCCTATTACGAGCGTCTCGTCGCGGAGATTCGAACCGTCCGCCGGTTTGAACAGATGCCGATACGGCTCTACACCTCAGGTGATGCTGCTGATCTACGGGATCTGGAGGGCCTCGGGGTGCGGATCAGTGATTCCGGTGATCGCGATCATGACTTCGTCGCCATCGCGGCAGCGAGGCTGATCGTGGCGGCACCGAGCTCTTTCGGGTTCTTCGCGGCCCTGGTGTCACGGGCGCCGGTCATCGCGCGCGTCCCATGGTGGCATCGCATCCCCGACACCGGTCGATGGTTCGCATACGATTCGAGTAGCGGGCTCGACACGACACGGCTCGCTCGAGCGCTGTCGCCGGAAGACGAATGAGCTCCATCGGGCGCCGCCTCGCAGCGGGTGCGAGTTGGGTCTACGGACTGCAGGTCCTGACAGTCATCGTGCAACTCGGCTACGCCGCGCTGACGTCGAGATCGGCGGACCCGACCGTTTTCGGGGCGTACAGCGTCGCGCTTTCGATCGCAGCGTTCGTTAATCTGCTCGGCTCCGGAGGGCTCGCGCAAACCGCTGCACGGGCGCCGGACGCGGGGCGCGCGTCCACCCGTCCGCTCGCCACTTACGCGTTGCTGATCGGAGTCGGCGCGGCGCTGTTCACGCTGTTGACGGCAGACTTGTGGTGCGCGCTGTGGGCCGCTCCTCACGCTGCTGGCACCGTTCGGCTGCTCGCGGTGAGTGCTCTGATCCTGCCGATGCTGAGCTTGAGCAACGGTCTTCTCCGCCGCGAGGGGAAGTTCCGGGACCTGGCGGTGGCGACCTTCGTCGCGAACGTGGTGGGCATGGTCGTTGGTGCTGGCGCCGTTGTAGTGTTCCGGAGCCCTGAATCGCTCGCGGTGTCGGCGATCGTCGGTCAGTGGGGCACCTTCATCTGGGCAGCTGGCCGGCTCCGAGGCGCGATGGTACCCGGGAGACTGTCGTTGCGTTCCGAAAACGTTCGGTTCAGTACGAAGATCGTTGCGGTCTCGATCTTCCAATACATTTCCGGAAATGCGCCTCGGTGGAGCGTCAGCCAGTTCATCAGTACTGCAGTACTGGGAGCATGGAACAGAGCCGACGTGCTCTCGACAGTGCCGTTCTCGCAAATGCAGAACGCTCTGATGCAGGTCATCTACCCGGAGTTTCGAAGGTACGCCGTCGGCACTGCCGCTGCTCGCGCTGCCTGGTTGGACATGCTCAGTCTCGTGGCGTGGCTGACTCTCCCCGTCGGCGCAGTCCTGGCAGGAGTGGGACCGCTCGCCGTCAGCGTGGTTCTCGGCCCAGGCTGGGGCCAAGCGGCGGCCATTCTTCCGCTGCTCGCTCTGCTCGGCGCTCTTCAGCCGCTCATGGTGTTGTTCGCAGGGGTGCTCGAGTCCGCCTCGCTCTTCCGGGCGATCTGGGTTGCGGAAGCGCTCGCCTTCCTCATCAGCGCGGTAGGCGTGTTCTTGGTGGTGGTTAGACGGGAGTATGCGTTCGCGATCCTCGCGATGATCCTCGCCACGGTGGTCCGCCACATCGTGCACCTGGTGCAGGCCCGGCGCCTCCGTGCAATCGGGCTCGTGGATGTCGCTCGTGGATACCTGCAACCGGTGGCGTTCGCCCTGGTCATGTACGGTTCCTCGTCGATGCTGACCAAAGGGTTGAGCGGGTCGATCCCGAGTGCCGTCCTGGGGGCGAGCGGTTTGGTGGTCCTCGTCAGCTGGGCCGCGGCCACTCGCAGGGACTTCGGACCGCTTCGGATACTCCGCAGCAGGGGGATCATTGGCGGTCGTCGGTCGTGAAGGTCTACTCGCCCATCCCTCGCCAAGCCCAGCGGGTGCTGTTCGCTGACGTCGCCGACCCTTATGCTTACGAGGTCTCGTCACCTCAATCGATGGCATCGATCGTAGCGATGAGGGTGATGAGCAGTTCGTACCTGATCAAGGTCAGAAAACGTGACGTCTTCGGCGAAGGGTTGAAATGAAGCCGATCTTCCTCGTCTACACCTTTCAAGATGCCGAGAACCTGCGGGAGCTTGTGGCTGCCCTTCAGCCTTCCCCCGTGATCGTGCACGTCGACGCCAAAGCTGGGATCGAGAAGTTCGCGGCGGCAGTACGTGACTACGGAAACGTTACTTTCGTTGAACGCGTGCAGGTCAATTGGGGTGGTTACTCGCAGGTTCGGGCAATTCGAATGCTCGTGAATGAGGCTCTTCGCGTGGCCGAAGATGACGATTACTTGGTCATGTTGTCTGGCTCGGACTTTCCTCTGCGTCCGTTGGCGGAACTGGTAGAACACCTACGGGTGCACCAGGGACGGCAGTATCTGCGGGCTTTCGAGATCGCGAAGAGTGAACCGAAGTACTTCTGGCAGATCGATCGAACCCATCATCGTGACATGGCGCTCCTGTCGCGACAGACCGGCAATAAGGTGCTGCGGAAGCTGCGAAACGCGATCATCCGGCTTTTGGACGGTCCGCTTAGCCGCAAACGCCTCCCACCGGTTCCCGATGGTCTGCGGATCGGGCACGGAGGCACTCACTTCGCGGTGACAGCCGAGTGCATGCGTGCAATGGAGGATTTGGTCACGGTGGAAGTCGAGCGTTACTTTGAAGCGGTCTTTTGCCCAGAGGAGAAGTTCTACCAGTCGTTGATCATGCGAACTCGCTTCGCGCGGTCGACTCCCGCAGGGGGATTTGAGGAGTATCGGGGACCTGGCAACTGGCGGTATGCCAATCTTCACCTGATCGATCCAACGCTGGTGCGTGTTTTTGACATCGATGACTGGCCTGAAGTTGCCAGCAGCGACAAATACTTCATCCGGAAGGTCGTGTCTGGCCAGAGCGACGGCCTGCGCGACAAGATCAAAACCGAGCGACTCCGTTCGCGATGAATTTAGCCTATTCAACTGGGAGAAGAAAAGCCTTGCAGAAGAAAGCATTTATCACCGGCATCACTGGCCAGGACGGTTCGTATCTCGCCGAACTCCTCCTTGGCAAGGGCTATGAGGTGCACGGGTTGATTCGGCGCGCTTCGACATTCAACACGTCGAGGATCGACCACCTGTACGTTGACCCGCACAACCCGGACGCCAAGCTGTTCCTGCACTACGGGGACCTCGGTGACGGTGCGCGTCTCGTCAGTCTCCTCAGCGAACTCAAGCCGGACGAGGTCTACAACCTCGCCGCCCAGTCGCACGTGCGGGTCTCGTTCGACGAGCCGGAGCACACTGGTGACGTGACCGGTGTCGGCACCATGCGAATGCTCGAGGCCGTACGAGTGTCGGGCATCCACACCCGCTTCTACCAGGCGTCGTCGTCTGAGATGTTCGGTGCGACTCCGCCGCCGCAGAACGAGGAGACGCCGTTCTGGCCGCGCTCCCCGTACGGCGCCGCGAAGGTCTACAGCTACTGGGTGACGCGGAACTACCGCGAGGCGTACGGGATGTTCGCGGTCAACGGCATCCTCTTCAACCACGAGTCGCCCCGGCGGGGTGAGACCTTTGTGACGCGCAAGATCACGCGAGCGGTCGCGCGTATCAAGGCGGGCCTTGAGGACCACGTGTACCTCGGCAACCTCGACTCCGTCCGCGACTGGGGCTACGCCGCTGAGTACGTCGAGGGCATGTGGCGGATGCTGCAGGCCGACGAGCCGGACGACTTCGTGCTCGCGACCGGCGGCGACTTCACGGTGAAGGACTTCCTCTCGACCGCGTTCTCGCACGCCGGTCTCAACTGGGAAGACCACGTCCGCTTCGATGAGCGCTACCTGCGTCCGAGCGAGGTCGACGCTCTCGTGGGCGACGCGTCCAAGGCCAAGGAGAAGCTCGGCTGGGAAGCGACGGTCGACACTGGGGAGCTCGCCCGCATCATGGTCGACGCAGACATCGAGGCGCTCGAGCACGAGGGTCGCCCGTGGATCGACAAGGTCAACCTCGCGAGTTGGGAGTCCTGATGTCGGACGGTGACTTCACGCCGGGCCCGCTCGACCGATCCGGACGTGTCTACGTCGCGGGTCATCGAGGACTGGTCGGATCGGCTGTGTGGCGGAAGCTCGAGGCCGAAGGCTTCACGGACCTGGTCGGCCGCACCTCGGCAGAGCTCGACTTGAAGGACCGCGACGCAGTCTTCGCGTTCTTCGCCGAGCAGAAGCCCCGGTACGTCGTCCTGGCGGCTGCCAAGGTCGGCGGCATCATGGCGAACAACACCTACCCGCACGACTTCCTCAGTGAGAACCTGCAGATCCAGGTCAACGTCATGGATGCTGCGGTGGAGCACGACACCGAGCGGTTGATGTTCCTCGGCTCGTCATGCATCTACCCGAAGTTCGCAGAGCAGCCGATCCACGAGGACTCGTTGCTCACCGGGCACCTGGAACCGACCAACGACGCGTATGCCATCGCGAAGATCGCCGGGATCATGCAGGTCCAGGCGGTTCGTCGGCAGTACGGCAAGCACTGGATCTCGGCGATGCCGACCAACCTCTACGGCCCCGGCGACAACTTCTCGCCGACCGGTTCACACGTGCTGCCGGCGCTCATCCGTCGGTACGACGAAGCGGCGAAGTCCGGTGCCGAACGTGTCGAGAACTGGGGAACGGGCTCGCCGCGGCGCGAGTTCCTGCACGTCGACGACATGGCGGCCGCGGTGTTGCACCTCATGGAGCACTACGACGGGCCCGAGCAGGTCAACGTCGGCACCGGGTCAGACGTGACGATCAAGGAGATCGCCGAGACGATCGCGTCGATCGTCGAGTTCCAGGGTGAGACGGTCTGGGACACGTCGAAGCCCGATGGCACCCCGCAGAAGCTCCTCGACGTCTCGAAGCTCGCGGACGCCGGGTGGACGGCGGGCATCGGCCTTGAGGAAGGGTTACGCAGCACCATCGCCTGGTACCGCACCCACGTGGACTCAATCCGGCAGTGACGAGGCAGGTCGGACATGCCCGACCCTAGGATTGGTGCCATGTCCGACCTTCCCGAGTCGCGACGTACTGCTGCACGCCGGGGGTCTGGGGCCCGTGTCGTGCTGTGGATCGTCCTCGCGATCGTTCTGCTGTTGCTCGCCGCCGTCGTCTGGGTCGGTGTCCGAGGGCTGCTGGCCAAGCAGCACCTCGAGCGCTCGGTGAGTCTCGTCGACACGCTGAAGTCACAGATCACGACCGGCGACTCCGCAGCTGCGAAGCGGACCGCGCAGGAGTTGGAAGACAACGCGGGATCGGCGCGCAGCCTGACGGGGGACCCGGTGTGGGGTGCTGCGCAGCACACACCGTTCTTCGGGACGAACCTCCGCGCTGTCCGCGAGATAGCTGTCGTGGTCGACGACGTCGCGACCGGAGCGGTCCGCCCGGTCGCTCGAGTCATCGGTGATCTGAACACCGAGGCGTTCGCCCCGAAGAACGGACGGATCGACCTGCAGCCCCTCGTCGACGCGCAGCCCGCCGTGGCCCGAGCGACGACGACCCTGAGGGGGGCCGACTCTGCTGCAGCCAAGATCGACACCGCCGCGACGCTCTCGCCGGTCACCGCCGCCGTGAACCGGCTCCGCAACGCTCTGAGTTCTGTCTCGCAGCAGGCAGTCACGGCGAACAAGGTCGTCCAGCTGGCTCCGGCCATGCTCGGGCATGACGAAGATCGGAACTACGTCCTGTTGTTTCAAAACAACGCTGAGCTCCGCGCCGGCGGCGGTATCCCGGGTGCAGTGGCACTCCTGCAGGCCAAGGACGGCGCCATCAGCTTGGGTGATCAGGCAGCCGGCTCGTCCTTCGGGCCGTACGACAAGCCGGTCCTCCCGCTGACGCCGGACACCGAGAGCCTCTACGGCGACATCACCGGCCGGTACATGCAGGACGTCAACCTGACGCCGCGGTTCGACGTGACCGGCGCCCTCGCGCGTGAGATGTGGAAGCAGAAGTTCGGCCAGCAGGTCGACGGGGTGCTGGCGATCGACCCCGTGACGCTCAGCTACATCCTCCGCGCGACCGGGGCGGTGCAGCTGGCGACCGGAGACACGTTGACGTCGGACAATGCCGTGAAGCTGCTGCTCAGCGACGTCTATGCGAAGTACCCGGACCCGACTGTTCAGGACGCGTTCTTCGCCTCGGCAGCGAGTGCCGTGTTCGACAAGGTGTCCAGCGGAGGGTTCGACGCGAAGAAGCTCGTGACCGCCCTGACCGACGGCACGCGGGAAGGCCGTGTCCGCCTGTGGAGCGCGGACAAGGCCGAGCAGCAGCGGATCGCGGGGACGGCGGTGGCGGGCACGCTGCCGACGGCGTCGAAGCAGACTCGTGAATTCGGCGTCTACCTGAACGACGGCACGGCCGCGAAGATGGACTACTACCTCGACAAGAAGATCTCGGTCGGCAGCTCCGTGTGCCGGAAGGACGGTCGGCCAACCTCGGTGGTCGAAGTGACGCTCAAGAACGCGGCTCCCGCGGACGCGGCGACGAGCTTGCCTCGGTACGTGACTGGTGGCGGCGACTTCGGTACCGAGCCCGGAAAGATCAAGACGCTCGTCGCGGTCTACGCACCGGCGAACGCCATCTACCTCGGCGCTTCGCAGGACGGCAAGGCGGCGGGCTTGCAGACGACCGTGGACGGCGACCACCCGGTCGCGCAACTGCAGACACTTCTCGCTCCAGGGCAGAGCACCACGTTCCGTGTGGCGTTCCTCGGCGACGCGAAGTACGCAAAGGCCGGCGTGCAGGCGGAGTCCACGCCCGGCGTACGGCAGTCGAAGGTCGAGCCGCTGCAGTTCGACTGTGCGAAGCCGGTCCCGGTCGGCTGAGTCGACCGGCGGCAACTGGATCGCGAACTGTAGGGGCAGAAGACCCCGTCCCAAGTGCAGGTGTGATCGGTGAGTCGCCGCATACCGCGGTTCTGCAGGACCCCCACTCCGGGGGGTCCTGGCTGACCTGTGCGGGTGTGAAGCCTTCCCATCGAGCGGCAAGATCCGTTCCTTGATCGCCCAATGCATCCACTGATCTGGGATTTCGTGCGCTGTGAGCCCTAAGGAGGTCGCCTCGCGGTCCGATCCACGGTCCAGGCTGGGAGCAGATCCAGCTGCAGTTCACGCACTCGTTGCACAACGGGTGGTAACAAACTGTGAAAGTCCGCTACATTGAGGGAACTTCGCCAATCGCACTCGCCATCTCTGGCTGTGGGGGATTGACTTCTGCGGAGGCAGGGCTCTGGTATCAGGGTCTGTCAGATCAGATCACTAGGGGAAACTTCATGAAGAAGCTCATCGCCGCGGTCGTGCTGGCTGGCGCCGCACTGCTCGCAACGCCGGCTGCCGCCAACGCCGCTGGTTACGCACCCGACTCCAACGTTGTCGTCTCCGGCAACTACGTCGCCGGTGGCGTCGTCATCGTGAACTTCAGCGAGGGCGCGTTCCAGAACAACGAGACCGTCAACGTGCAGATCACCGGTGCCGGTGTCTCCTCCGCGACGCTCGGCGCTCTGCCGGTCACCACCGTCTCGAAGGCGTACACCGCCGGCGCCGACGGCTCCCTCCCCGTCCGCGTCACCCTCCCCGTGGGTGGCTCGGGTTCCTACAACCTGACCGCCACTGGCGCCACCTCCGGTGTCGTCGGCGTCGCGTCCTTCACCATCGCGCCGGCTGACGCCGCCGCGGTTGCTGCTGGCTCCAACGGCACCAACGGTTCCCTCGCCTTCACGGGTTCGACCGTCTCCGCGCTGGCCCTCTGGGTCGCCGGTGGCGCAGTCGTCCTCGGTGGCGGCCTGCTCGTCGTGCGCGGCTCGGTCCGTCGCCAGCGCGAGACCGTCTGAGCTTCAGCTCGCTGAACGAAACCCCCGGCGCCGAGAGGCTCCGGGGGTTTCGTCGTTCGTGGGGCGTGTCAGGTCACGACCAGGAGGACGGCGACGACGCCGATGACGGCGAGCGGCGCGATCACCCACAGCCACCACGGGAAGGCGGAGGGACGACGGTACTGTCTGCGATTCGGGTTCACCTGCTGACCGTACGACCGCTAGGTTGCGCTTCGGAGCGATCGGGAGCCCCGGACGCCGAACCTCATGAACTTGTCGGGTGATCGTCACATGTCGGACACAGAGCCCGGCGCCTTCGGCAGCTCCCACACCTCCGCGTAGCGCTCCCGCACCAGTGGCCACACCTGCGCGACCGCGTCCTCGACCGAGCGCACCGAGTCGCTGAGCGGCGGGGTCAGCACGAACTCGTGGGGGATCGGCCGACCGGAGCGGTCCTGCCGGCCTTCGGGGTCGGGGAACCGCACGGCGAGCATCCCGGTCCGCCGCCGGATCGCGGCGGGCACGTCCCGGACGCCGGCGAACGCCTCCTCGTAGCGGACCAGTGGGTCCTGGCCGGGCTGCTCGGTGGACAGGAAGCGGAAGCCCCACGTGCGGCCTCGGGTGGCCCAGATGAAGTTCATGCGCCGTCTCCTCGGCGCAGGACACGGTCGTCGACTCCGCGGTCCAGGTCCTCGGCGAAGCGTGCGAGCACCCGGGTGGTGAACTCCCGTTCGGCTTCGGCCTGGTCCTTCACCTTCGCGACCTTCTTGGCGGCGAAGCTGACGGCCCTCGAGCCGAGTCCGCCGCCGATCATGCTGACGGCGGCGCCGACCAGGTTCGACTTCACGAGCTTGGACGTGCCGAGGAACCCGACGACCGGTCCGACGAACTTCAGCAGCTGTTCGGCGACCTGGGCACCGCGTTGCCGGGTGGAGGCCCACTTCGCGAAGCGCTCGAACGGCAGCATCGCGGTCATCGGCAGCAGCAGGTCGACACCGGTGCGGGTGGTGACGTCGATCTTGCCGGGCTCGAACTTGGCGGACGACAGCAGCAGGAAGTCCTCACCGACGTCGAGCGCGTCGGGGTCCTCGACGAAGCTCTGCAGCACGCTCCGCAGCTCGTCGAGCTCTCCGCCGGCCTTGCCGATGACGAGCTCGCGGAAGTCCTCGACGTCCAGGTCGGGCAGCAGGTCGGCCTTCGACAGTGCGATCGTCCAGATGCGTGGGAAGCGGGTCAGGCGCTTGCCGTCCTCGAGGACGTCGTCGCGCAGGGCGTAGAGCCCGGTGTGGAAGTCGGTGAGCAGGGCCTTCAGGTAGCGCTCCTCCTCTCCGGCGTTCTCGGCGAGCAGCTGTCCGTCGACGAGGACGACGGCGACGTCCGCGCTGAGGAGGGACCGGAAGGTCTCGATCCGGCGGGCCTCTTCGTCCGCCGAGCTCGGGTCCTCCTCGAACCACTCGCCCGGGTAGTCGTGCCACACGATGCCCAGGGGTTTCGCCGCCTTCTGCTTCGACCGGCCCTTCGGCAGGTCGTCGGCGGACGGCTCGATGACGAACCGGTACGCGGAGGCGCTGAACCGGTTGGCGCTCGGGACCGTGGAGCTGTCGCGCATGCCGAGGTAGTTGCGGTGCAGGGTCCGGCCCTGCGCACGGTCTTCGGCGGTCACGGCGTACCGGTTGGCCCGCCGGACCTTCGGCTCCTGGGCGGCGCCGTAGAACGACGAGAGCAGGACGGTCTTCCCGCTGCCACTGCCTCCGAAGACGGCGATGTGCTGTTCCATCGTGGTGCTGGTCGAGGCCATGCTCCGACCGTAGGCGCGTGCACCTTGACGCTCGTCGCGCGACGGCGGGCAGGTTGGTGCAGATCGGCCGTTGAGAGTGCGTCAGCCCCGCCGTCGCCGGGCCGCCGCCGCGAGCAGCACGACCCCGAGCACCGCCCCGAGGACCGCGCCCATCGTGTTCGCCACGACGTCGTCGACGGTCGCGAACCGTGCCGGCAGGAACAGTGCCTGCCCGGTCTCGATCGTGGCGCTGACGAGCAGGCCCGCCGCCGCACCGGCCCACCACCACCGGGCACCGGCGAGCAGGACCACGAGCAAGCCCAGCGGCACGAAGAACGCCACGTTCGCCAGCGACTCGATCATCGGGTAGCCGAACCAGCTCGGCGCTCCGTGCCGGTGGGCGGCACCGATCAGGCGATCGATCCACGGCTGCGCCCGCGAATCGACGGGCGTGCCCCAGAAGCCGATGAGGACCACCGCCACCGCGTACGCGACGGCCAGTGCCCCGGCGACCCGCCGGCTGCGGCCGGTCGCGTGGGCGCTCGTGCCGCCACGTCGGCGGAGCGCACGACCGGAGGCGGCCATCCGCCGGACCGCAGCCGACGTCACGTCACGCACGTCGGGCTCGGGCCGGTCGGGGGTCACGGGAGCGACGCTACCGGGGCGGGCCTCCAGGCCGGATCCGTCGCAGGGCTGACAGTCGGACTGGAGGCCCGTCCCGCCTTCTGTGGACCCGGTCCAGATTGCGAGTACCCCGGTTGGTCCCCTGTACCCCGGAAACGTGACGTCTCGTCCCGGTTTTCCGGGCTTCGATACCCGAGCGGATCAGGAGAACCCGTGAATCAACGGGGGTCGCTGGTAGCCGGTGGCGGTCGCCCGTAGCGTTGACCCGCAAGCAGATGTACCCCAGAACGTGAAGGAGCAGGGCCATGACGATCATCAGCCACGACGTGCATCAGGTCGAGGTGACGCTGGACACCGACACGGTGGACACGATCGCCGTCCTCGAGGCCCAGGTGGCCCACACTCCTTCCCGCGCCTCCCTCTCGTGGGCCGAGGTCGAACCCGGCCTCTGGTCCGCCAACTACGGCGGCTACTTCGGTGGCACGGTCGACAAGCGCGACGGGCACTACTTCGTGTCCGACACGTTCGGCCAGTACGTCGGGGACTTCCGCTCGCTGGAGGACGCACAGTCGCGTCTCGCCGAGCGTCTGCACATCGTGCTCCCGTCCGTCATCCGACCGGTCGACTGACCGGCACTGATCGTCTGATCACGATCACCCGACCACGAGGGATCGAACGCAGCAGCCAAGCACGACCCGGAGCATGACCTCCGGAACAGCAAGACCGAGGCCCCGCCGGAACACCGGCGGGGCTTCGACGTTGGCCCTGGGCGACCCCAGTCTGGGGGTCTGTACCCCATTCTTTCAGGCTGGTCCCCCCTATTGGGGACGCCTCGTGTCCCCATCAATGCGGACAAGGCTGTCAGGATCGAGCTCGGCGCAAACGGTCGTTCTCCGATTCCCTCGGGTCCTCGAGCGCGCCAGGTTCGCTGTCTCGACCCGAAAGTGACTGATGCTGCCTGCTCCCCACGGCACTGCCCTGCCCCGCCGCACGTTCGGCCTCCGCCCGCTCGCCATGCTGGGCGCCGCGCTGCTCGTCGGTGCCGGCCTGAGCGCCGCCGCCGTCGTATCGACCGCCCCCGCCTCGGCCGCGGTGCAGGCGACGCAGGACAGCCACTTCGTCTGCGACCAGAACACGCTCTACGCGACGAACAGTGCCGGCTCGGTCGTCGCGATCGACATCACGTCGGGGAGCAGCAAGGGCACGACCGTCGACGTCGCCGACCTCGGCGAGCAGGCGAACAACGGCCTCGGCATCTCCCGCGAGGGCGCGGCGATGTTCGCCGCCGCCAACGGCAAGAACGCAACGCTGCGGTCCTTCGACCCGAAGACGAACACCGCGTCCGCGCCGGTGACGACCGACAGGGTTCGCCCGGTCATCCGCGGTGCGGTCAACCCGGTCACCGGCTTCTACTACTACGGCGACAACACCGGCGCCCTGATGGCGTACGACCCGGCGACTGGCAAAGCGATCGGGCAGGTCGGGCAGATCAACGGCCTGAAGTCCGGCAACGGCGACTTCGCGTTCAGCTCGCGCGGCCTGTTCTTCGTCGTCGCGGCCGACAAGGTCTACCGCGTCGACACCGAGACCGTCCCCACCACCGCGGGCGCGACGGCGCTGACCACCACCGAGATCGCCACGCTGCCGGCCGGCACGAACAGCCCGGGCATCGCGTTCTCGTCCGACGGCTACCTCTACGTCTCGAACTCGGTCACGACCGGCACCGCGCCGAACACCACCACGACCACGACGCTCATGCAGCTCGACCCGACCTCGGGCGCCCAGGTCCGGAGCTTCCCGGTCGTCGGCAACTACAGCGCCAGCGACCTCGCCACCTGCAACTACGCCGACACCGTCACCGGCCGCGCGAGCGTCGACCAGCGGTGGAAGGCGACCGACCAGTTCGGGCTCGCGATCACCGGCGACGGCATCACCGCGACGAGCAAGGGCACCAACGCCAGCACCACGGGCAGCGCCACCGGTCTGCAGGACCAGAAGGCCGGCGCGATCCTCACCACGCCGGGCAAGAAGTACACGGTCACGCAGACCGCCGTCGGTACCACCGACCTGGCGAACTACACGACCACGTGGAAGGCCGTCGACGTCAACAGCGGCGCCGCCGTCGCATCCGGGTCCGGCCAGACCGCCGCGTTCACGTTCCCGCAGGCCGTGGGCACCGACGGCACCGACGTCGTCGTCACGTTCGCGAACACGCTGAAGCTCGTGCACGCCTCGACCGCGTTCGACACCTACTCGACCCCGGTCGACACCACCCTCACGGTCCCCGCCGCCGGCGTGCTGGCGAACGACAAGGGCACCGGTCTGGCGGTCACGAAGCACACCGACCCGACCAACGGCACCCTGACGATGACCGGCACGGACGGCAGCTTCTCGTACGTGCCGAAGGCGGGAACCTCGGGCACCGACCAGTTCGACTACACCGCGACCGACGGCAGCGGGCAGAACTCGACCAGCACCGTGACGATCACGGTCACCCCGACCGCCACCGACGACGCGTTCAGCGTGCACGCCGGCTCGACCGTCACCGCGGACGCCGCCCGCGGCCTGCTCGCCAACGACCACGGCTCCGGCCTGACGATCGCCGGCAACTCGACGCCGGACCACGGCTCCCTGACGCTCGCCGGCAACGGGGCGTACGCCTACACGCCCGACGACCACTTCTCGGGCACGGACTCCTTCACGTACACGGCGAAGGACGCCTCCGGTGCGACGATCACCGGCACGGTCAGCATCACGGTCCTGCCGACCGCGAAGGCGGACACCATCACCGCCACCGCCGGTCAGACCACGACGGTCGCCGCCCCCGGGCTGCTCGGCAACGACCTCGGCACCGGCCTGACCGTCTCCGGCAACACCTCCCCCGGGCACGGCACCGTCTCGGTCGGCACCGACGGCACCACCACCTACACTCCCGCGCCGGGCTACTCCGGACCGGACACCTTCGACGTGACGATCACCGACGGCAACGGGAAGTCCGACACCGTCACGATCACCGTCCGCGTCGCCCCGAAGGCCACGGACGACACCGCGACGGTCGACGCCGGCAGCTCGGTCAGCACCACCACCCGGGCGACGGGCGTCCTGGGCAACGACTCCGGCACGGCCCTGACGATCACGAACTCCACGACGCCCGACCACGGCACGCTGGTGCTCGACGCCTCGACCGGCACGTACACGTACACGCCGACCGCGGGCTTCTCCGGCACCGACCGCTTCGGCTACACCGCGACCGACCAGTCCGGTGCGACGACGTCCGGCACGATGACCATCACCGTCCGCCCCGCCGCCACGGCCGACACCGCGACGACGCCCGCCGACCACCCCGTCGTCGTCGACGTGCAGGCGAACGACCACGGCACCGGCCTGACCACCGCGGTCGTCGGCCAGCCCGCGCACGGCACGGTCGCGGTCGCCACCGACGGCACGGTGCAGTACACGCCGGCCGCCGGTACCTCGGGGACCGACTCCTTCACCTACACCGTGACCGACGCCGCCGGCCGGACCACCGCCCCGGCGACCGTCACCGTCACGGTGACGCCCGTCGCGACGGACGACAGCCAGGCCACGCAGGCCACGAAGACGCTGTCGATCCCGGCCGCGACCCTGCTCGGCAACGACTCCGGCACCGGCCTGACGGTCACGAAGGCCGTCGGCACGTCCCACGGCGACGTGACGCTCGGCACGGACGGCACGATCAGCTACACGCCGGAGCCCGGGTTCTCGGGGACCGACACCGTCACGTACACGGTGACCGACGCCTCCGGGCAGACGACCACCGCGACGATCACGGTCGTCGTCGGCCCGATGGCCATGCGCGACACCGCGACCGCCACCGCCGGCGCGACCCTGACGGTCACCAAGGCCGACGGCGTGCTCGCGAACGACAAGGGCTCGGACCTGACCGCGAAGGTCGACCGTGCCCCGACGAACGGCACGCTCGACCTGCACGCCGACGGCTCGTACACGTACACGCCCACTGACGGGTTCTCCGGCACGGACCGCTTCACCTACACGGCGACCGACGGCTCGGGTCGCACGTCCACCGGATCCGTCACCGTCACCGTGCGGCCGAAGGCCCAGGACGACCGCCTCACCACCACGGCCGGCAGCCCGCTCGTCGTCACCTCCGGCACCCTCACCGGCAACGACGCGGGCACCGGCCTGACCGTCACCGCCGTGACCGACGGCACGCGCACCACCGTCGTGCTCGGCGCGGACGGCTCGATCACGATCACGCCGGCCGACGGCACCTCGGGCACCGACTCGTTCACCTACACGACGACCGACGCCGCCGGGAACACCAGCAGCGCCACCGTGCGGATCACCGTCGCCCCGGTCGCGACCGACGACTCCGGAACCGTCCGTGCCGGGGAGACCCTCACCCGGACGACCCGCGCCACCGGGGTCCTCGGCAACGACCGTGGCACCGACCTGAACATCACCCGGCACACCGAACCGGGCCACGGCGTCCTGGTCCTCGACGACACCACCGGCGCCGTCAAGTACACGCCGGTCGACGGGTTCTCCGGCGACGACTCGTTCACCTACACGGTGACCGACACCGCCGGCACGCCGGCGACCGCCACGATGACCCTCGTCGTCACCCCGACGACCGCGGACGACCGGGCGACGACCTCGGCGAACTGGCCGGTCACGATCGACGTCCAGGCGAACGACTCCGGCGTCGGCCTCCACACCGAGCTCGTCGGGGCTCCCGCACACGGCAGCGCCGTGCTCGAGCGGGACGGCAGGGTCACCTACACGCCGGCCGCCGGGACCTCGGGGACGGACACGTCCACCTACCGGGTGACGGACGCGAGCGGACGCCCGAGCGGGCTGTCGACGGTGACCGTCACGGTCCTCCCGGTCGCCATGGCCGACACCGTCGGGACCGCAGCAGGCGATCCCGTGTCGATCCCGGCGGCCACGCTGCTCGGCAACGACTCCGGCACCGGTCTGAGCGTCACGAAGGCCGGCGGCGCCGACCACGGCGACGTGGTCCTCGGCGCCGACGGCACGGTCCGCTACACGCCGCAGCCCGGGTTCTCGGGGACGGACACCGTCACGTACACGGTGACCGACGCCTCCGGGCAGTCCGCGACCGCGACGGTCATCGTCGTGGTCGGGCCGATGGCGATGCGAGACACCGTGACCGCGACGGCCGGCTCGCCGCGCAGCGTCTCGAAGGCGGACGGCGTCCTGGCCAACGACCGCGGCACCGACCTGACCGCGAAGGTCGACCGTGCCCCGACGAACGGCACGCTCGACCTGCATGCCGACGGCTCGTACACGTACACGCCGGCCGAAGGGTTCTCCGGCACCGACCGCTTCACCTACACGGTGACCGACGGCTCCGGGAAGAAGGCGACCGGCGCCGTCATCGTCACCGTGCGGCCCGCCGCCGGGGAGGATGCCCGCACCACCAGCGCCGGCCAGCCGGTCACCGTGACCACGGCCGCGCTGACCGCGAACGACTCCGGTGTCGGCCTGCACGTCACCGACGTCACCGACGGTGCGCACGGCACCGCGACGGTCGACGCCGACGGCACCGTCACCTACCTGCCTGCCGCCGGTTGGTCCGGTACCGACACGGTCACGGTCACCGTCGCCGACTCGATCGGCAACACCGCGACGAGCCCCCTCACCATCACGGTGGAACCGGTGCTCGCCGCGCCCGACGCCAGCGCCACCGCCGACGGCCAGCTCGTCGTCTCCGCCGGACAGGGCGTCCTCACCGGCGCCACCGGCACCGACCTCGAGGTCACCGGCCACGGCACCCCCGACCACGGCAGCGTCGAGGTCGGCGGGGACGGCTCGTACACGTACACCCCGGCGCCGGGCTACTCGGGCACGGACGGGTTCGACGTGACCGTGACCGACGGCAGCGGCGGGACCACCACCGGCACCGTGACGATCACCGTCGCCCCGAAGGCCGTCGACGACACCGCCACCACCACGGCCGACGCCCCGGTCGCCGTCACCGTCACCGCGAACGACTCCGGCACCACCCTGCGCGTCAGCGGTGTGGGCACGGCCGCACACGGAACGGTGAGCGTCACCGGAGGTGGGACCGTCACGTACGTCCCCGCCGCCGGGTACTCCGGCACCGACACCTTCCGGTACACCGTGGTGGACCCCACGGGCGGCACCGCCTCGGCATCCGTCACCGTCACGGTCACTCCGACGGCCACGGGCGACGTCCTGCGCACCGTCGGTGGGACCCCGCTGACCATCGCCGGCAGCGCCCTCACCGGCAACGACTCCGGCACCGGCCTCACCGTCACCGGACACGGCGACGCCAGGCACGGCACCGTCACCGTCGGCACCGACGGCGGGCTCGTCTACACGCCGGCCGCCGGCTTCTCCGGGACCGACCGTTTCACCTACACGGCGACCGACGCCTCCGGGCAGACGACGACGGCCACCGTCACCGTCCTGGTCGGCGCCGTCGCGGTCGACGACTGGAGCACCACGCGGACCAACGGCGTGGTCCGGATGTCCAAGGCGAGGGGTGTGCTGTCCGATGACTCCGGCACCGGACTCTGGGCATCGCTCGACGCGCAGCCGCAGCACGGTGTCGTCGAACTCGAGAAGGACGGCTCCTACCGGTACACGCCGCCCGCGAACTGGTCCGGCCGCGACTGGTTCACCTACACGGCCCACGACGCCGAGGAGAACACCGCCGTCGCCCTGGTCGCGATCGACGTCACCCCGACCGCGACCGCCGACACCGCCCGCACCACCGCCGGCACGGCCGTCACCGTCCGCGGCCCCGGCGTGCTCGGCAACGACCGCGGAACGAAGTTGACCGTCAGCTCCGTCGGGACGGCCGCCCACGGCACCGCGACCATCGCGGCCGACGGCACGTTCGTCTACACGCCGGCCGCCGGGTTCTCCGGAACCGACACCGTGCCGTACACGGCTCGCGACGCCAGCGGGCAGACCGTCGACACCACCGTCACCGTCACGGTCGGCATCACCGCGACGGACGACTCCGGTCACACGATCGCCGGGACGGCGCTCGCCGTGGACGCCCGCCACGGGCTGCTCCGGAACGACTCCGGCACCGGGCTCACCACGAGCCTCGCCCGGAAGGCGGCGCACGGCACCGTCCGCGTGCAGGCGGACGGCTCGTACGTCTACACGCCGGACGCCGGGTTCACCGGACGGGACACGTTCGACTCCACGGTGACCGACGCCTCCGGGCAGACCACCCGTGCGACCGCGACCATCACGGTCGTCGCGAAGGCCGTCGCCACCGACGACCGGGGCACCGGCCGGACCGGGCGCACCGTCACCGTCGAGCCGCTCGGCAACGACAGCCCCACCGGCGGCGCCACCTTCGACACCGACACGCTGCACCTGGTCGACCCGGACACCGGGCACATGACCGACCGGGTCGCCGTCCGCGGCGCGGGCACCTGGCACGTCGAGGACGGGATCGTCACCTTCACGCCGGCACGTGGGTTCCACGGCACCGAGGCGATCGACTACACCGTGCAGGACAGCGCCGGACAGGTCGTCACCGCGACGATCACCGTCACCTACCCGGTCGGGATCGCGGCCGTTGCCCACGTGGCGCAGCTGGCCTTCACGGGCAGCACGGGCCTCGCCGGACTCGGGCTCGGGGCGCTCGCGCTGCTGCTCGCCGGGGCGGCGCTGCTGCTGCGGCGGCGGATGGTGGCCGAGGGGCCGGCCGGGGCGGCCGGGCCGGTCGGGCCGCGGCGGCGCCGGTAGGCGCCGCGGCGGCGCCGGTAGGGGGCGGTCAGACAGCCGTCCCGGACGGGAGGCCCGGATCACGTGAGCGGGAACGCTCACGTGATCCGGGCCTCCCGTCCGTCTGCGCCGGGTGCGGTGCCGCGGGTCAGTCGGTGCGGAGGGTGTCGTTCCCGTCGGACTCCACCGGCTCGACCGGGGTCCAGCCGTACCAGCGACCGTCGATCTCGGTCGTGAGGCGCCCGTCGCCACAGGTGACGAGCGAGGTGGTCGGCAGCTTCTCCGGCAGGAAGCCCGCGGTCATCGCCGGGCCACCCTTCGCACCGTCGACCGGTTCGCACCCACTCGTGTCGACACCATCGGCCGAGGTGAAGCCGATCACGTAGCCCGGCTTGCTCGTGTCGAGACGCACGTCGATGTCCTTCGCATCCGCCGGCACCCACTCGGGCATGAACCAGGCGAGGTCCTCCGAGTTCGCCTTCGAGGGGGCGTCGGCGTAGGTGTCGTAGTGCTCCTGCTGTTCGGGCAGGTAGGGCTTGACGACACTGCAGCCGGCGAGGGCCAGGACGATGACGCCCATGCCGAGGACGCCGACCGCGGAGGTCAGGGCAGAACGCTCGGATCGGGTGGTGGGCTGCGAGGTGTCGATCGTGGTGGTGTGCTGCGTCGAGGTCATGTGTCCATCGTCGCGGCGGCCGTCCGGCCGGAGAATGCGGCCACCTCCCGGATGCGGGTGGGGTTGACCCCCGGGCAGCCGGGCTACGCTGCGGCCATGGCTGACGACCCGATGAGCGCCCTGTTCTCCAGTGCGACGACCGCAGTGGCGGGCGGCGGGGACGCCCGTCGGGCACTCGGACTCGTGGGGCTCCTCGGACTGCTCACCGCGATCGTGTCGGGGGTCGGCGCGGTGGTGGTGGCGGTCGGCGTGTTCGTCGTCGTGCTCGGGCCGATCCTCCTGGCCTGGTCGGGTGTGCTGTTCGACGGGACGCCGGGGCCCTGACGGTCGGTCGTCGTCCCTCGCGCGCTGCTCCCTGAGCCTCGACCCACGGAGCGGGAGCGATCAGAACAACGGCTCGATGAGGTGCGGCCCGTCGTTCCGCACGCTGTTGACCGTCCGGGCGACCTCGTACTGCTCGAGGCCCGCCGCGACCTCGAGCGACTCACGGTCGAGCAGGGCGAGCAGGTCGCCCGTACCGGCGCCGTCGCCGAGCCAGGCGTCGTACCCGTCGGGCGTGAGGAACGCCGGCATCCGGTCGTGCACCTCGCCCGGAGCGACATGGGCGTCACGGGTGATGATCGCGAGCGACAGCCGCCACTTGTCCGGGGCGTCCTCGGGCTTCGTGGGGTCGGGCCAGGCGCTCACCACACCGGCCATCGCGAGCGCCCCGCCGGGCTCGTGGACGAAGTGCGGCTCCTTGCCGTCCTCACGCACGACCCACTCGTAGTAGCCCTGCGCCGGCACGATGCACCGGTTCGTCGCGAACGCACGCTTGAACATGCCGCTCGTCGCCACGGTCTCGATGCGCGCGTTGATCGGCTTCGGTCGCTGCTTCTGGAAGTCCTTCGCCCAGCTCGGCACGAAGCCCCAGCTGATCCGGGGGAGTTCGCGCTGCCCGTGCCGCTGCCGGACCGCGTACACGGGGTCGGTCGGAGCGACGTTCCAGCTCGGCGCGAGGCCGGCGCGGACCTCGCCGGTGTCCTCGTCGACGTGCTCGGTGCGCGCGGCGAGCTCCCCGACGAGTTCGGGGAGCAGGTCAGCGGTGGTGTCGGAGACGACGAAGCGGCCACACATGCGACCAGTGTGCCCGGACCCCCCGACGTCGGTACGGGCTCAGCCTGGTCCGCTTGACTGACGGCCGTGCAGACCCTCATCGTCACCGCCCACCCCGATCCGGACTCGCTCACCGCGGGCATCGCCCGACAGCTGCAGGACGCCCTGTACCCCGGCGAGGTCGAGCTGGTCGACCTCGCTGCCGAGGGGTTCGACCCGCGGTTCCGTCCGGCGGACCGGGACGCCTACCGGGGCACCGGTGCGCTCCCCGACGACGTCGTCCGCGAGCAGCAGCGCCTCGACGCCAGCGACCACCTCGTGCTGGTGTTCCCCGTCTACTGGTGGTCGATGCCGGCGCTCCTGAAGGGCTGGGTCGACCGCGTCTTCGTCAACGGTTGGGCGTTCGACGTCGACCCGGCCGGTGGGACGCGTCGGAACCTCGGGCGGCTCACCGTGCACCTGCTGCCGGTCGCCGGTGACGCTGCCGGGACGTACGAGCGGCACGGCTACGAGCAGGCGATCCGGACGCAGATCGAACACGGGATCGTCGACTACTGCGGGGCGGTCCGTGGAGCGACGGCGTTCGTGTTCGAGTCCGAACAGGACGACGACGTGACCCGCCGAGCCCTCGTCGACGACGCCGTCGATCGGATCGCACGGGCCGTCACCGGTGCTGCAGTCGTCGTCGGTGCCGACGCTCAGAGCACGGAGTAGCCGGCAGGCAGGGGACCCCGACCGGTCAGGGCGGCGAGCAGCAGCGCGCCGTCGCCGCGGCGCGCCCCGGCCTCGGCGAGCAGCAGGGTGGCGGCGACCACCGCCTCCACCGGCGGGGAGGCCGAGACGGGAGCACCGGCTGCCGTCGCGGCGCGTGCGACGTCGCCGCCGTGCACGACCAACTCGACGATGCGGGTGCGCAGGTACTCCTCGACCGGCAGGAGCAGACCGCCGACCACCGAGATGCGGGTGCCCGACGGGACCGCCGCGAGGACAACCAGGGCCTGGTCGCGAGCGGCCGTCACCGCGGCCTCCGGGTCGGTGCCGAGTGCTGCGCCGGCGGCGACACCGCGGGCAGCGACCTCGTCCGGGTCGGTCGCCGTGCGGGTCGCAGCCTGGAGGTACTCGGCCGCGTCGTCGAGGACCGTTCCGGACGTGGACGTGGACGGATCCGCGCCGTGCTCGATCGTGGTGGCGGCGTACGTCGACACCGTCACGAGGGCACGGTTCGTGTGCCCGACGAGCGCCCGGAGGTCCCAGACTCCGAGCGCGGGGGACGACCAGAGGGCCGGATCCGCCACGGGGGAGGGCAGCGCGGTGACGAGGTCCACGAACGACTGGGCGGTCGCGGCGAAGAGTGCTCGGGTCTCCACGTGCTCATCCTGCCGTGGCAGGTGGCTGCCGTGGCAGGTGCTCGCAGTCCGGTCAGTCGTCGGGGAGGCCGACCTTCGAGCCCGACGGGAAGCGGTTGCGGCCGGTCGGGGTGGTCGACCTGAGCTCGGACGGCGGGAGGGCAGTAGCGGCCCGGTGAGCCCGCTCCGCTCGTCCGAGGCGGGTGACGTACGTCGGCATGAGCGAGGTGTACCCCGCGACGATGATGAAGCTGAGCCCTCGCCCGTCGCTCACGACCAGCGCCGTGATCGCGAGCAGTGCGACGCCGATCAGTCCGGGGCTCGCTCGGACGACGTCGACCACCAGGGTCCGTCGCATCAGGGTCGTGTCCTGCAGCACGGCGTCGCGGTCCTCGGGGAGCACCTGCGGCATGCGTCGACGCAGGTACCGCTGGACGGAGTCGCGCGCAAGACGCATCGTGTCCGGACGCACCTGCCTGCCGTTGATGGTGGCCGGCGGGTCAGCGGTCTGCTTCACGGGGAAGCAGGACATCGTCAGCAGCCCGGCTGCCAGTGCGGTGGACACGACGACCACGGTGGAGCGCGCCGTCCCCGCGCCGGCCCATCCCGTCTGTGCTGCGGTCACCCCGAGCACCACCCCTGCCACGACGCCGACGACGAGCCCGAACGTCACCGCCCGGCGGAAGCGCTCCAGCGACACGTCCTCACGGAACCGCGCACGCAACACCTGCCACCCCAGTCTGAACACGTGCCATGTCTACCCGCTCGCGCTGCGCATGGCTCGTGCCCGTCCGGTGACCGGGGACGGTTCCTGCACGACCGGCCCGGCTGAGCCTCCTGACGCCGGACACGCCCGGCGCGGTGCGCGGGCCGAGCCGGTGAACAGCCCGCTCCCGGGCCCCCTCCGCGAGTGTCCAGCCACTCCCGGTCATCTGGTCGGATGAGTCTCGACATCGTCTACACCGCTGCCGCCCACGCCACCGGAGGCGGCCGCGACGGACACGTCCGCACCGAGGACGACCGGATCGACCTCGACACCCGACCGCCGAAGGAGATGGGCGGCAGCGGCGAGGGCACCAACCCCGAACAGCTCTTCGCCGCCGGGTACGCGGCTTGCTTCCTCGGCGCCCTGCACGCCGCCGGCCGCGAGCTGACGCTGGACACCGCCGGCGCCGAGGTCTCCGCCGAGGTCAGCATCGGCGGGAACGGCTCGGGCGGGTTCGGTCTGGCGGTGGAGCTCGACGTCTACGCGCCGAGCGTCGCCGGACCTGAGCGGCAGCGGCTGGTCGAACTCGCGCACACCATCTGCCCGTACTCGAACGCCACGCGTGGGAACATCACGGTGACGCTGTCGCTCGTCGACTAGGTCCGGCCGCGTCGGGGGTGCGGGCGTCTGCGGGTGGAGGTGAGACGCCGGCGTCTGGTCGAGACGCCGTGCTGATGCCGAGACGCCTCCGTACCTGGCGGCGTCTCACGTCCGGAGCGGCGTCTCGCGCAGACGGGGGCGTCTCGCGCAGACAGGGGCGTCTCGCGCACACGGGGGCGTCCTGAGGCCGTGCGGCGGCGGGCGGGGGCTGCCTAGGCTGGTGCGGTGCCGACCGACCGCTGCCCCTGCCTGAGTGGCAACCCCTACGACGAGTGCTGCGGCCCCCTCCACGCCGGCGCTCCTGCACCGACCGCCGAGCGGCTGATGCGGTCGCGGTTCTCGGCCTTCGCGCTCGGCCTGCCCGAGTACCTGCTGCGCAGCTGGCACCCACGTACCCGGCCGGCGTCGGTCGACCTGGACCCCGGGCAGCGCTGGACGCGGCTCGACGTCGTCGGCACCCGGTCGGGAGGCCCGTTCGACTCCTCGGGCACCGTCACGTTCCGCGCGTGGTGGCGTTCCGACACCGAGCGCGGGACGCTCGAGGAGACGAGCGACTTCGTCCGCGAGGGCGGGCACTGGTACTACGTCGACGGCGTCGTGGTCTGAGGGTCGCTGGCCCCCACTGGTGCGTGTGAGACGCCGGCGTCTGTGCGTGACGCCGCCGAGTGCCCGAGACGCCTCCGACGTCGGGGGCGTCTCAGCTGCTCGGCGGTGTCGCGTGCAGACGGGCCCGTCTCGGGAACGCCTGCGCGCCGCCCGTCAGCCGATCGTCTCCGGCAAGCCGACGGCAGCGCGCATCGCCCGGCGGACCTCGGCCTCGTCCGGTAGCAGCTCGTCCTCGTCCCCGGTCAGGAAGAAGCGGATCTGCCCGATCGCCTGCTCGCTGAGCATGTCGAGGCCGTTCAGCACCCGACCGCCCGCGGCCGTCCACGCCGTCGAGGCCCGGGTCGGCCACGGCTCGTACGCCACGTCGAACAGCACCGCGTCCGGGCCGGACGGCACGATGGGCAGGTGGTCAGCAGCACCGCCCGGCAGGGTCGACACCACGAAACCCATCGGGTCCGCCGAGGCGAGGTCCTGCAGGTCGTGCACCTCGATCGTCACCCCCAGTCGGGCCGCGAGCAGCACCAGGTCACCCGCCTTGCCGGTGTCGCGCAGGAACACCCGCACAAGGGAGGCTCCGAGCCGGAGTGAGGCGGTGAGGGCGCTCGCCGCCGTCGCTCCGCCGCCGAGGACCGTCGCCTCACCCGGCACGTGACCGAGTGCGGCGACCGGGCGGACGATCCCGGCGACGTCGGTGTTCGCTCCCGCCAGCACGATGGACGAACCCTCGCGACGGAACGCGACGGTGTTGGCGACACCGAGCTCGTCGACGAGCGGGGTCGTCCGGTCGAGCAAGGGCAGCACCTCGCGCTTCAACGGCATCGTGAGGCTCAGGCCGCGCCACTCCGGACCCAGCCCCGAGACGAACGCAGCGAGCCCACCGGAGGCGACCTCGTGCCTCCCGTACGAGAACGGCAGCCCGAGCACGTCGTAGGCCGCAGCGTGCAGCGTGGGGGAGAGCGAGTGCGCGATCGGGGAGCCGAGCACGGCGAGCTGGGTGCGGTCGGCGTCGGGGAAGGTCATGGCCACGGGCGCAGCCTATCCACGGGCGTCACACGAGCCTCCCGGGGGAGGAGCGCTTAGGTTAGGCTACCCTTCGTGATCCGTACCTCCCTCCCCAAGCGTCGCCTCGGGCGCGTGCTCGCCGCGGCCGGTGCCGTCGTCGCAGCCTCGCTCGTCCTGGCCGGCTGCTCCTCGTCGAGCCCCTCGTCCTCGTCGTCCTCCGCCGGTTCGTCCGACGGTGCGTTCCCGGTGTCCATCTCCACCGGTCTCGGCACCACGACGATCGACTCGGCGCCCAAGCGCGTCGTCGCCCTCGGCTGGGGAGACGCCGAGACGGCGCTCGAACTCGGCGTGCAGCCTGTCGGGGCCAGCGACTGGCTCGCCTTCGGTGGCGAGGGCGTCGGCCCCTGGCTGAAGGGTGCGTACGACAAGGCGCCGAAGATCATCAACACGCTCGAGCCCAGCTACGAGGAGATCCTCAAGCTGAAGCCCGACGTGATCCTCGACGTGAAGTCCTCGGGGGACAAGGACCGCTACGACAAGCTGTCCGCCATCGCCCCGACGGTCGCGATCCCGAAGGGCGGCGAGAACTACCTGGCCTCCACGACGGAGCAGGTCGACATGATCTCGAAGGCGCTCGGCAAGGAGACCGAGGGCAAGAAGCTCCTCAGCGATCTCGACGACTCCTACGCCGCCGCCCGCAAGGCGCACCCCGAGTTCCAGGGCAAGACCGCAGCGATCGGCGCGTACACGTCGGAGGGCTTCGGCGTCTACGCCTCCCGCGACAGCCGCGCCACGTTCATGCAGAACCTCGGCTTCACGATCCCGAAGGCGATCGACGAGGCCGCCGGCAAGGAGTTCTCGGTCTCGCTGTCGAACGAGAACCTCGACCTGCTCGACGCCGACCTGACCGTCGTGCTGCCGATCTACGTCGACGCGTCGAAGGCGTCCTCGGACCCGCTGTTCCAGAAGGTGCCCTCGGTCGAGGCGGGGCATTCCATCGTCATCGACGACTCGGACGTCTCCACGGCGTTCTCGCTCGGGACGACCGCGGCGATCGAGTGGGCGCTGCAGCGTCTGCCGGACGAGTTCGCGAAGAAGCTGGGCTGACGCCGGCCGCGGCGCGGCGCGGCTGCGGCTGCGGCTGCGGCGCCAGCCGGACCCGCACAACAGGAACCGGCCCGCACCACGAGATGTCGTGGTGCGGGCCGGTTCCTGTTGTGCGTGGACCCAGCCGCGCTGCCGGGCCAGCCACGCTGCCGGGGCCGATGGGGCGTCGGGCGGCGGGGCGTCCTGCGGAGGTGGGGCGGGCCTCCAGGCCGGGCGCTGCGCGCGTGCCGGACGGGAGGCGCGGGTCAGGACCCGAAGGACGAACCCACGAACGCGAACAGGAGCGCGAGCAGCGGGAACGCGCCCTGCATCGACGCGGAGCGCAGGTACTTGCGGCCGGTGCCCGCGAGGACGACGGCGGCACCGAGCATGCTCGCGCACGAGAAGACGACGAGCGTCCAGCCGGTCGCACCGTTGCCGGCGAGCACCAGCACGACACCGAGGACAGCGCCGATTGCCAGGAACAGGTTGTAGAAGCCCTGGTTGAAGGCGAGGGAGCGGGTCGCCTGCGCCTCGGCGTCGCTCGAGATGCTGAAGATGCGTCGGACCCGAGGGCTCGTCCATGCGAGGGACTCGAGGAAGAAGATGTACGCGTGCACCAGGCCCGCCAGGACCGCGAAGACACCGGAGATCGCCAGCAGAACCGTCATGAGGACCATCCTCCCAGCAACGGGACGGCCCCGCGGTCACATCTCGTCGGGAACGACCGCGATCAGTAGGCTCTGACCATGAACGAGGCCCGAGGGACGACCGACGACGACGCCGTGGCCGAGCTGCAGAGCATCCGGCAGAGCATCGACAACATCGACGCTGCCGTGATCCACATGCTCGCGGAGCGGTTCAAGTACACGCAGCGGGTCGGGTACCTCAAGGCCGCGGCGGGCATGCCGGCGGCCGACCCCTCGCGCGAGCAGATCCAGGTCGCACGGCTGCGTGCCCTCGCTGCCGAGTCCCACCTCGACCCGGCCTTCGCCGAGAAGTTCCTCAACTTCATCGTGGCGGAGGTCATCCACCACCACGAGCGCATCGCCGTCGGTGAACTGTGACCCTGCCGCCACTGCACCTGCTGATCGGTTCGTACACGGCGACCGGAGGCGGGAACGCGACCGGCATCTCCATCGTCGACGGTGACGTCGTGTCGACGGTCGCGGTGCTCGACGATCCGTCGTTCCTCGCCGTCGACGGCGACCGGGTGTACGCCGTCTCCGAGACGGTCGACGGTGGCGTGCACGCGTTCCGTCGCACCGGCTCCGCTCTGGAGCACCTCTGGGACGCCCCCGCCGGCGGAGATGCACCCTGCCACGTGCGGGTCGACCCCTCGGGAGCGCTCGTCGTCACGAACTACGGCTCCGGGACGGTGACCGCGGTCTCGCTCGTAGCGGCGGAGGCCTATGGCGTGCCCGGCGGGGTCGGGCACGGCGGAGCTGCTGCTGGTGGCCTCGTGCACGGTGTCGGCGGCCATGGTGCCGGGGTGTCCGCCGCGCTGCCCGACGCGGCACTCGCGACCGAGGCCCTGCCCGACGCGACCGGCCCCGACGAGGAGCGCCAGGAGGGCCCACACGCCCACCAGTCCATCGCCACACCAGACGGCACCGTGCTGGTCGCCGACCTGGGCGGCGATGCCCTGCACGAGTTCCGGATCGAGGCCGATGCGGGCTCGGTGTCGATCGAGCCGCTCCGCGTGCACCGCCTCACCCCCGGTGCCGGACCGCGGCACATGGCCTGGGTCTCCGGTTCGGTGGGCGGCGAGCTGAGCGGTGACTCGGGCGGTGACCTGGGCGGCGATCTGGTCGTCGCCGGGGAGCTCGACGGACGGGTGTACCGCCTCCGCCGTGACGAGTCCGGGACGTTCCGGGAGGTCTGCGCCACCCCGGTGTTCGACGGACCCGGTGTCCCGTCGCTCCTCAGTCACATCGAGGTTGACGAGCGCGGCCTGGTCACCGTCGCCGTCCGCGGCCGCGACCAGATCGTGGTGCTCGACACGGCCGACGACGGGCTCCGGGTCGTCGGGGCAGCGTCGGCCGGGGGAGCCTGGCCCCGCCACTTCGCCAGGGTGCCCGGGTACCTGCTCGTCGCGAACCAGAACTCGGATGCGGTGGCGGTGCTGCCGGTCGGGGACGACGGCGTGCCGGGGGAGGCCGTCGGGCAGATCGCCGTCGGCAGCCCGACGTGCGTCATCCCGTTGGGGTAGCACGTCCGGGGGCTGTCGGCGCTGCGGCTGTCAGCCCTGCGGCCGTCAGCCCTGGGGGACCGGCAGGTCGATGACGTTCTCGAACGGACGCCCCTCGGCCAGCGCCGCGACCTGGCGTCGGATCAGGTCGAGCGACCGCGGGACGCTGAGGTCCGTGTTGCCGCCGACGTGCGGCGTGAGCACGGTGTTCGGCGTCGTCCAGAGGGCGTGGTCGGCAGGCAGGGGTTCCGGGTCGGTGACGTCGAGCGCCGCCGATATCCGGCCCGAGCGGAGTTCCGCCACCAGTGCGTCGGTGTCGACGACCTTGCCACGCGCGACGTTCACCACGAGGGCGCCGTCCGGCAGCGCTGCGAGGAGGTCCGCGTCCACCAGCCCCTCGGTCTCGTCGGTGAGCGGCGCGATGAGCACGAGGACGTCCGTGGTCCGCGCGAGTTCCGGCAGTTCGCCGAACGCGTGCACCCGCCGGCCGTCCTGCTGCCGCGCGGTCCGGGCGACGACGGTGACCCGGGTGCGGAACGCCTCGAACCGGGTCGCGATCGCGGACCCGATGGCGCCGTAGCCGACGACCGTGACGCGGCGATCGGCGAGCGAACGGGTCTCCCGCGAGTCCCACCGCTGCTCGGCGCGGTCGAACTGGAACGCGGCGATCTCACGGAGCGAGGTCAGCGCCAACCCGACGGCGAGCTCGGCCGTCTCGTCGTCGTGGATCCCGCGGCCGTTCGCCAGATGAGCGTGACCGGGCACGTGCGGGGTCGCCCACTCGTACCCGGCGCTCGGCAGCTGCAGCAGCTCGAGGTTCGGCAGGTCGTGCACGAACTGCCACCGGTGCCGCCCGCCGAAGTAGAACGGCAGGAAGGCGATGGCGACCTCGTCGGCCCGTTCGTACGGAGCCTCGACGTCCCAGACGTCCAACTCGATGCCGTCCGGGACCGGGCCGAAGCCGTCGACCAGTTCCTGGAAGGGCAGCGTGACGATCGGCACCGGGTCAGGAGTCCGTGCGCGGCGAGAAGGACCCGTGGTCGTCGAGCGGCCCGCGACCGACGTAGCCCTCGGTGACGTTCTCCTGGATGACGGCACCGAAGTGCGTCGGCAGGGTCGCGCCGTGGGCGCCGCGGAGCTCGTCGATCGTCGCCTCGAACGCACCCTGGACCTCGAGCGAGCCCGAAGCGGCGTCGGTCACGCCGATGCGCAGGACGGGGTACCCCCGGCCCGTGCAGAGGCCCTGGAAGCGCACGTCGTCCTCACGTCGGACGGTCACGATGACCCGGCCGGTCGACTCGGAGAACAGCGCGGTCGCGGTGTCGACGCCGTCGCGGGACTCGAGCTCGTCCAGCACGACACGGGCACCGAGGCCGAAGCGGAGCACCGACTCGGCGAGGGTCTGGCCGAGGCCGCCGTCCGCCAGGTCGTGTGCGCTCGTCAGCAACTGCTCGTCAGCCGCGGCGGCGATGAGCTCCGCCAGGGCCTTCTCGCGCGCCAGGTCGACCCGCGGCGGACGTCCACCGAGGTGGTCGTGCACGGTGCCGGCCCAGGCCGACCCGTCGAGCTCCAGATTCGTGGTGCCGAGCAGGTAGATGTTGTGGCCGTCGTCCTGCCACCCCGAGGGGATGCGCTTGGCGACGTCGTCGATCACGCCGAGCACACCGACGACGGGCGTCGGGTGGATCGGGGTGTCACCGGTCTGGTTGTAGAACGAGACGTTGCCGCCGGTCACCGGGATGCCGAGCTCCATGCAGCCGTCCGCCAGGCCCTCGACGGCCTCGGAGAACTGCCACATGACCTCGGGGTTCTCCGGCGAGCCGAAGTTCAGGCAGTCGGTGACCGCCGCGGGGACGGCTCCGGTGACGGCGACGTTCCGGTACGCCTCGGCCAGGGCCAGTCGAGCACCCTGCTTCGGGTCGAGCTGGCAGTAGCGGCCGTTGGCGTCCGTGGCGATCGCGACACCGAGACCGGTCTCCTCGTCGACGCGGATCATGCCGCCGTCGTCGGGGAAGGACAGCGCGGTGTTGCCGAGCACGTAGGTGTCGTACTGGTTCGTGACCCAGCGCTTGTCGGAGAGGTTCGGCGACCCGAGCAGCTGCAGGAACTGCGCCTTCAGGGCAGGGCCGGTCTCCGGACGGTCGAGCGACTCGGCGCCGTCGGCCTGGAGCGCGTCGATCCAGGTCGGGTACTTGACCGGACGGTCGTACACCGGGCCGTCGACCGCGACGGTGCGCGGGTCGACGTTGACGATCTCCTGGCCCTGCCAGTCGATGACGAGGCGACCGGTGCCGGTGACCTCGCCCAGCACGCTGGTCTCGACCTCCCACTTGCCGACGACCTCGAGGAAGGCGTCGAGCTTGTCGGGGCGGACGACCGCCATCATCCGCTCCTGGCTCTCCGACATGAGGATCTCCTCTGCCGTGAGCGACGGGTCGCGCAGCAGGACGTCGTCGAGCGAGATGTGCATCCCGCCGTCACCGTTGCTCGCGAGCTCGCTCGTCGCGCAGGAGATACCCGCGGCGCCGAGGTCCTGGATGCCCTCGACGAGCTCCTTCTGGAACAGCTCGAGGCAGCACTCGATGAGGACCTTCTCGGCGAACGGGTCGCCCACCTGGACCGCCGGACGCTTGGTCGGGCCGCCCTCGGTGAAGGTGTCGGACGCCAGGATCGACGCGCCGCCGATGCCGTCGCCACCGGTGCGGGCACCGAAGAGCACGACCTTGTTGCCCGCGCCGGACGCGTTCGCCAGGTGCAGGTCCTCGTGCCGCAGCACACCGACCGCCAGGGCGTTGACCAGCGGGTTGCCCTGGTACACCGGGTCGAAGTAGGTCTCGCCGCCGATGTTCGGCAGGCCCAGGCAGTTGCCGTAGAACGAGATGCCGCCGACGACCCCGTGCACCACGCGTGCGGTGTCCTCGTGGTCGATCGCGCCGAAGCGCAGCTGGTCCATCACCGCGACCGGACGGGCACCCATCGAGATGATGTCGCGCACGATGCCGCCGACACCCGTGGCCGCGCCCTGGTACGGCTCGACGTAGGAAGGGTGGTTGTGCGACTCGACCTTGAAGGTCACCGCCCAGCCGTCACCGACGTCGACGACACCGGCGTTCTCGCCCATGCCGACCATCAGGTTCTTGGTCATCTCCGGCGTGACCTTCTTGCCGAACTGCCGGAGGTAGTTCTTGCTCGACTTGTAGGAGCAGTGCTCGGACCACATGACGGAGTACATGGCGAGCTCGCCCGACGTGGGACGACGACCGAGGATCTCGCGGATCTTCGCGTACTCGTCGGCCTTCAGCCCGAGTGCCGCGTAGGGCTGTTCCTTGTCGGGCGTCTCGGCGGCGTCCTGGACGGTGTCGGGCTTCGGGCGGACGGGCGTGGTCACGGTGTTGTCGTTCCCTGTCACTGGAGTCGCGGGCGCTGGAGTCGCGGTCACTTGACGAGCGCGCGCTCGATCACGGAGGTGAAGAAGGTCAGGCCGTCCGTGCCGGAGGCCATGGCCGCGCGGGTGTCCGGGCCGAACCCGGGCTCCGTCGCGTGCTCGGGGTGCGGCATCAGGCCGACGACGTTGCCGCGCTCGTTCGAGACACCGGCGATGTCGCCGATCGACCCGTTCGGGTTGACGCCGACGTAGCGGAACACGACCTGGCCGTTGTCCTCGATGCGCTTGATCTCGTCCGCGTCGGCGACGAACCGACCGTCGGCGTTCTTCAGCGGGATGGTGATCTCCTGCTGCGCGTCGAACCCGGAGGTCCAGGCGGTGTCGGCGTTCTCGACGCGGAGCACCTGGTCGCGGCGGATGAACTGCTGGTGGGCGTTCCGCGTGTGCGCGCCCGGGACCAGGCGGGCCTCGGCGAGCATCTGGAAGCCGTTGCAGATGCCGAGCACGGGCATGCCCTTGCCGGCGACGTCGATGACCTCGGCCATGATCGGGGCCTTGGCCGCGATGGCGCCCGCGCGGAGGTAGTCCCCGTAGGAGAACCCGCCCGGCAGGACGATCGCGTCGACGCCCTGGAGGTCGTGGTCACCGTGCCAGAGCGCCACCGGCTCGGCTCCGGCGAGACGCACGGCGCGCTGGGCGTCGCGGTCGTCGAGCGAGCCGGGGAAGGTGATGACCCCGATGCGCATCGCGGTCACTCGACGACACTCACGGAGACGACGTCCTCGATGACTGCGTTCGAGAAGACGTCGACCGCGATCTCGCGGACCTCGGCGAGCTTGGCGTCATCGACGGGGCCGTCGACCGACACCTCGAATCGCTTGCCGATGCGGACGTTGGTCAGGTCGTTCTTGCCGAGGCGGGCGAGGGCGTTGCCCACCGCCTTGCCCTGGGGGTCGAGGATCTCGGCCTTCGGCATGACCTCGACGACGATCGTTGGCACGTGTTCACTCCAGCACAGGGGTCGGGTGGGGACGTCACCAGTCTAGGTGGCCCGCGGGGGCGGCCGGAGCGGTTGTGGATGGATCATCGGAGACGTACTATTCGATGTCGAACAATCGGCGTCGAACACCCGTCGCTCTCGAACACCCTCGCTCTCGAACACCGGAGACCACGTGACCGACCTGACGCCATTGGCGTTCGCGGCACTCGGCCTGCTCGCCGAGGCGCCGATGCACCCCTACGAGATGTTCCAGACGATGTTGCAGCGTCGCGAGGACCGGAACGTCAAGGTGCGCCCCGGGACGCTGTACCACCAGGTCGGCCGCCTCGCGGACCTCGGGTACGCCGAGGTCGTCGGCACCGACCGCGCGGGCAACCGGCCCGAACGGACCACCTACTCGATCACCGACGCCGGCCGCGCGGCGCTCGAGGAGGGCCTCCGACGCATGGTCGCCGAGCCGGCCGACGAGTACCCGCAGTTCGGACTGGCGGTGTCCCACATGGACAACCTGCCCGTCGAGGACGTGGTCACCGCGCTCCGCGCTCGCATCCACGCGCTGGACGCCCGACGCGACGGGTACGACGAGACCGCCACGGGCCTCCAGGCCAAGGGCCTCGCCGAGCGCTACTGGCTCGACGTGTCGTACGTCCGTGCCATGCTCACCGCGCAACTCGAGTGGCTCACCGCCATCGCTGACCGCGTGGAGCGCGGCGACATCCCCTGGGACGGTCCGGCCGTCCCCGCAGAACCCACACAGAACAGCAAGGACACCACTCGATGACATCCGCATCAACCGCCGCCGACCTGGAGCACGGCAAGAAGCCGTGGCCAGCGCTCTGGGCACTCGTCGTCGGCTTCTTCATGATCCTCGTCGACTCGACGATCGTCTCGGTCGCGACGCCGACCATCGCGAAGGCGCTCGACGCCGACATCAACGCCGTCATCTGGGTCACCAGCGCCTACCTGCTGGCGTACGCCGTCCCGCTGCTCATCACCGGTCGGCTCGGTGACCGCTTCGGGCCGAAGGTGCTCTACCAGGTCGGGCTCGTCGTCTTCACGCTCGCCAGCCTCTGGTGCGGACTCGCCGGCTCGATCGAGATGCTGATCCTCGCCCGCGTCGTGCAGGGCCTCGGCGCCGCGATGATGACCCCGCAGACGATGTCCGTCATCACCCGCATCTTCCCGCCGCAGAACCGTGGCGCAGCCATGGGCCTCTGGGGTGCGGTCGCCGGTGTGGCCTCGCTCGTCGGCCCGATCGTCGGCGGCCTGCTGGTCGACGGCTTCGGTTGGGAGTGGATCTTCTTCGTCAACGTCCCCGTCGGCATCGTCGCGTTCGTCCTCGCACAGAAGTTCGTCCCGTCCTTCGAGCGCCACGGACACCGCTTCGACTACCTGGGCATCGTGCTGTCCGCAGTCGGGCTGTTCCTGCTCGTCTTCGGCATCCAGGAGGGCGAGACCTACGACTGGGGCACCATCACCGGCCCGATCTCGGTCTGGTCGCTGATCATCGCCGGCATCGTCGTGCTCGCCGCGTTCGTCGTCTGGCAGGGCGTGCAGAAGGGCGAGCCGCTGTTGCCGCTCGGCCTGTTCAAGGACCGCAACTTCACCCTGGCGAACATCGCCATCACCGCGGTCGGCGTCGCGATCTCGTCCTTCGCGCTGCCGATCATGCTGTGGGCGCAGGACGTCCTGCGCTTCTCGCCGACGCAGGCCGCGCTGCTCCTCGTGCCGCAGGCGGTCATCTCGGCCGGCCTCGCGCCGGTCGTCGGCAAGAAGCTCAACGTCTGGAACCCGCGCTGGGTGGCGTCCTTCGGGCTCGCCTGCTTCTCCGGCGGGCTGTTCTGGTTCGGCGCGCTGATCGCCGCGAACGCCGATTGGGGCTGGGTGCTCCTGCCGAGCGCGCTGCTCGGCCTGGCCAACGCCTGCATGTGGGGACCACTGTCCGTCTCCGCCACGCGCAACCTGCCGCCGCGTCTGGCCGGCGCCGGCTCGGGCGTCTACAACACCACCCGTCAGATCGGTGCGGTGCTCGGTTCCGCCGGCATCGCCGCCCTGATGGAGGCTCGGATCACCGCCGAGTTCCCGCAGCAGTCCGGTGGTTCCGGCGCTGGTGCCGCGCAGACCGGGTCGCTGCCCGGGTTCCTGCTCGAGCCGTTCTCGCGAGCCATGGGGCAGTCGCTCGTCCTGCCGGCCGTCGTGCTCATCGCGGCGATCGTCGCGGCCCTGTTCCTGGCGAAGCCGAAGCAGACCGTCGCCTGGAAGCAGACCGGCTCGGTCGCCACGCAGCCCGACGGGTCCGCCGACGTGGCGCAGGCCGGCGCGGCGCACGCCGGAGCGGCGCAGGCCGATGACGAGCGGGAGCACGTCGGTGCCCACGCCTCGGCCGCCGCACCCGCGACCGCCGCTGACGAGCTCGCCGCCGGGCAGCACCCGGGCAAGCACGTCGAGGCGTAGCCTGAGCGTCCCGCACCACCGGAGCCCCGGTCCCTCGCACGAGGGGCCGGGGCTCCGGTCGTCTCCGGGTGTCCCGGTCGGCCGGCGTGGTCGCCGAGCGGGCGGAAGTGCACCGCTGGCGTCCGCGGCACCAGGGTCTTCCGCCCGCTCGCGGGGTGCGCGGCCCGTGAGCCGGCGCCGAGGCGGGCGCAGTGCGGCGAGCGGGCGGAAACGCGCCTCCCGGGTCGCCCGCGCCGGAGGATTCCGCCCGCTCGCCGCGTCGCGCGCACTTCCCGGCCAGCCGGGAGGCCCGCCCCACGTCGAGCGGGCGGTTCCGCGCCCCCTGTGCTCGCGACACTCGGGGATTCCGCCCGCTCGCGGGTCGGGGCGGCGACGGGACGGACGCACGTCGGCGAGTGGGCGGAAGCGCGTCTCCGGACCGGGCGGGGCCGAGGCATTCCGCCCACTCGCGGGTCGGGGCGGCGACTCGTCGGTGAGCGGGCGGAAGCGCGTCTCCAGACCGGGCAGGGCACTGGTGTTCCGCCCGCTCGCCGGCGGGGGCGGCAGCCGAGCTGGCGCGCTTCGGCGAGAGGGCGGATCCGCGCTCCGCGGGGTCGTCGGGCCGGGGGATTCCGCCCGCTCGAGCGCGACGGACGCCCGGCGCGGATCGAACGGTCAGATCTGCGCGGCTCGGAGCGCTCGGACCCTGGTGTTCCGCCCGCTCGCGCTAGGCGGCCGAACCTCCCGCCGACCCGACCGACCCGACCGACCCGACCGACCCGACCGACCCGACCGACCCGACCGACCCGACCGACCCGACCGACCCGACCGACCCGACCGACCCGACCGACCCGACCGACCCGCGCCCCTCAGGCCAAGCCGCGAGCCCCGACCCATCAGGACCGTCGCTGCAGGTGCTCCCGTGTCAGCGCGTCCATCTGCTCGTCCGTCAGGTCGTCGACCTCGCGGGCCTCGCGGCGGTCCGAGCGCTGCCACCGGATGAAGAGAGCGATGAGCACGGGGACGTCGGCCACCTCGGCGATGAACCAGAGCAGGTCGCCCGCCAGGTGCTGGTCCCGCAGTGGCGACGGTGCCCAGGGCACGTGCAACGCCACCCTCCCGGCCCCGTCCAGCACGTGGTCGTTGACGCGCATCACGACCGCGGGCACCGCGTCGAGCACGAGCTCGACGAACGCCAGCAGGAACTCAGCGGTGGCGAAGGCGGAGGAGCGGAGCACCCCGACCTCGGACAGCGGCGCGAGCAACCCGAAGCCGAGGACGGGCACGAGGACGGTGATCCCCTCGCTGCTGACCAGGGACTGGCGGAGCACGGCCGCCAGCGGGGTGAGCATCACGCAGAACAGCGCGAGGGCGACCAGTGGCGAGACGATCGCGTTGCCGAGGAGCCGCGCCGGACGTGAGCGCAGGACGGCGTCGGCGGTCTCGGCGAGGCGGGTCGGGCCTCCCGTCCGCAGCAACGCGAACGGGCCGGACAGTGCGGCGAACGTGGGGACCGCGAAGAACAGGACGGCGATCCGCAGGACGAAGGCCCACCGCAGCTGCCGGTCGTACTCGCCGACGATCCCGAACTGCACGACCGCGAACAGGGCCAGCGCGGCGACGAACGCCAGGGTCCGCCACCAGGGCCAGCGGACGCCCCGTCGCCGGGCCACGACGAGTCCGGCGCCGTACGCGACGGCGGCGACGACGAGGAGCACCGCCGCCAGGGGGTCGACGTGCCAGGTGTTCCAGAACTCGGAGGGTGACGGCGTGGTGTGCCTCCCGGTGGTCGCGCTGCGGGAGTCATCTTCCTCCGGCCGGGAGGCCCGACGCGGCTCCGGCAGATGAGGATCCCTACATGGTCCGCACGCCCCGCGCCGCGACGGTCTTGCTCAGCAGCCACGTCCCGACCGGGATCGCGACCGCGCCGAGGAGCGCGAGCGGGAACGAGAGGTGCAGCTCCATCACGGCGAACGCCGGGCCGATCGTGCAGAGCGCCGCGACCGCGAGGACCGGCCGTGCGGGGCGGTCCGCGCCGGGCACGAGGCGGGGGAGTGGACGGTCGAAGCGGCGCACGGCCCGGGCGACGCCGAGGGTGGCGGCGAGCAGGACGACCACGGCGACGATGCGGGTGGCCCACCAGGTGCGCGAGCCGGGGTCGGGGAACGGCAGCCCGACGAGCAGCCCGATGCCGTTGAGGAGGATGAAGAGCGGCAGGTGCCACAGGTAGATCGTCATGCCGTCGCGGCCGAGCAGGAACACGACGGCCTGTGCGGGTCGGGTGCGCATCAGCCGGGTCAGGGGAGCGTGCACGACCTGGACCAGGCAGGCCTGCCCGACCGCGAGCAGGGCCAGCGGCAGCATCGGCGGGTTGAGGTCCTGCAGCATGTCCGGAGCCCACAGCCCGACCGAGGTGATCGGAACGAGGGCGGCGTAGGCGACGACCGCGACGCCCGCCAGCAGGAGCTTCGAGCGCCGGGCGAACCAGCCGTCCGCCCAGAGGAACCCGAGCTGCTGCGCGAACAGCCACACCGGACCGAGGTTGAGCAGGCCGACCTCGGCGACCCCGGTGGCGAGCCGGACCCCGTCCACCGCCGCGGCCAGGAGCAGCAGTACCGCCAGCGTGCGCCACGGGACGGTGGCATGCAGCCGGGCCATCAGGGGCACGCAGCACTGCGTGATGCCGTAGGTGGCGAGGAACCACAGCGGTGACCCGATGCCGAACGCGAGTTCGTCGAGCAGGTCCGCGGGCGTACCGAGGACGGTCGCGATGCCGAGCCCGACCGCGAGCACCGCGAACAGCGGCACCGCCGGACCGTAGAGCCGCACGAGCCGGGTCGCGACCCAGTCCCGGGCGCCGCCGCCCCGGGCAACGGTGCTGCGCCACCCGACGGCGCTCGCGAAGCCGCCGACGACGAAGAAGAGGGGCATCACCTGGCCGATCCAGGTCGCCGCCACGTACCAGGGCAGTTCCTGCAGCGGGCTCGTCACCCGCAGGCCCGAGGAGTCGGAACCGACGCCGACCATCGTGACGTGCACGATGACGACCAGGACGACGCAGGCCGTCCGGATGAGGTCGACGACCAGGTCCCGCTGCGCGATGGTCCCCCGGGCGTCCTGAGCGGTGTTCGCCGACGCGTCGGCCTGCTGCATGGACATGGCTGGACGCTACCGGTCGTTCCACCCCTCCCAGGTCGGGTCCAGCCGATCGCGACAGGATCGTGACACATTGCATTCCGGGAGGCGCATGTGTCGCCCGAAGGGCCGCTCCCGCCGTGTACAGTGGGCGTTGTCTTGAATCCTGCAAGAGAAGGGCTCCGCATGGTCGACGACAACGAACTCCTCCGTGGAGCCGGTCTCCGCGTCACCGCGCCACGCCTCGCCGCCCTCCGGGCGATCGAGACGCAGCCGCACACCACCGCCGACGACCTGGTCACGGCGCTCGCCGCCGAACTCCCGACGACCAGTCACCAGGCGGTCTACGGCGTCCTCGCCGCACTGACCGGCGCCGGACTCGTCCGTCGCATCGAGCCGGCCGGCAGTCCCGCCCGCTACGAACGGCGGACCGGCGACAACCACCACCACATCGTCTGCACGATGTGCGGCGCGATCGGTGACGTGGACTGCGCCGTCGGCCACGCGCCGTGCCTGACGCCGTCCGAGACCCACGGCTTCGCCGTCACCACCGCAGAGGTCACCTACTGGGGCATCTGCGCGCAGTGTGCGGCAGCCGAGCAGAGCGGTGTCGAGACCGACGCCGTCGCTGCGAACCGACCCGAGCCATCCTGACCGAACCTACGTTCCACCTGAGGAGGAACCGTGTCCGACCAGAACACGCCCACCACCACGACCAACAGCGGGGCCCCGGTCTCCAGCGACCAGCACTCCATGGGAGTGGGGGCCGACGGCCCCATCGCCCTGCACGACCACTACCTGGTCGAGAAGCTCGCCCAGTTCAACCGGGAGCGCGTCCCGGAGCGTGTCGTGCACGCCAAGGGCGGCGGGGCGTTCGGTACCTTCACCGTCACCAACGACGTCTCGAAGTACACGCGGGCCGCGTTCCTCCAGCCCGGCCAGACCACCGAGATGCTCGCCCGCTTCTCGAGCGTCGCCGGTGAGCAGGGTTCGCCCGACACCTGGCGGGACCCCCGCGGCTTCGCGCTGAAGTTCTACACCGAAGAGGGCAACTACGACCTCGTCGGCAACAACACCCCCGTCTTCTTCATCCGCGACGGCATCAAGTTCCCCGACTTCATCCGCTCGCAGAAGCGTCTGCCGGGCTCGCACCTGCGCAACCACGACATGCAGTGGGACTTCTGGACCCTGTCGCCCGAGTCCGCGCACCAGGTCACGTGGCTCATGGGCGACCGCGGTCTCCCGTCGTCTTGGCGCCACATGGACGGCTTCGGGTCGCACACCTACCAGTGGATCAACGCCGCGGGCGAGCGCTTCTGGGTGAAGTACCACTTCCTCACCGAGCAGGGCCACGCGACCCTGACGCAGGCTGACGCCGACCGCATCGCCGGCGAGGACGCGGACTTCCACATCCGTGACCTGTACGAGGCGATCGAGCGTGGGGACAACCCGCGCTGGACCCTCAAGGTGCAGGTCATGCCGTACGAGGACGCCGCGAGCTACCGCTTCAACCCGTTCGACCTGACGAAGGTGTGGCCGCACGCGGACTACCCCCTCATCGAGGTCGGCACGATGGAGCTCAACCGCAACCCGGAGAACTACTTCGCGCAGATCGAGCAGGCCACCTTCGCGCCGTCGAACTTCGTCCCCGGCATCGCAGCCAGCCCGGACAAGATGCTCCTCGCGCGCATCTTCAGCTACGCGGACGCCCAGCGATACCGCGTCGGCACGAACCACGCGCAGCTGCCCGTCAACGCCCCGAAGAACGAGGTGCACTCGTACTCGAAGGACGGTGCCATGCGCTTCGACTTCCAGAAGTCCGAAGTCCCGGTGTACGCGCCGAACTCGCTCGGCGGTGCCCACGCCGACCCGAACGCGACCGATGACGCCCCGGGCTGGGAGTCCGACGGAGCGCTGCAGCGTTCCGCGGCGACCCTGCACCCGGAGGACGACGACTTCGGTCAGGCGGGCACGCTCTACCGTGAGGTCCTCGACGACGCCGCCCGCGAGCGCCTGGTCGGCAACATCGCGGGGCACGTCTCCAAGGTGACGCGTGACGACCTCCGTGAGCGGGTCTTCGCCTACTGGACGAGCGTCGACCCCGATCTCGGTGCGCGCGTGCGCGCAGCCGTCGTGCCGAGCGCGCCCGGCTCGAACGAGGACCCGGAGAAGGTCGCCGTCGAGGCGTAGCAACCAGGACACAGACGGGAGGCGCGGTGCGAGATCGACTCGCACCGCGCCTCCCGTCTGTGTTCGGCGGCTCGCCTGGTGAGCGTGGGCGGCGCGCCGACCGGTCGAGACGCCCCGCTCAGTTCCGCCGAGTGGTCAGGAATCGTTGTTCCGGGAGGCCCGGTGCGACCGTTCCTGACCGCTCGGCGACCGCGGTCGGGTGCGTCAGGTCGGGTGGTTCAGACCTGCTGGCCGTTGAGGAGGATCGGACCCTCCGGCCAGTCCTCGAGGCGGGCAGTCACCGGACGGACCATCCAGCCGCCCTGCTCGGTCTCCACGACCCCGGCACCGTCCGCGGTGAAGGCGCTGAAGGTGCCCACCGCCTCGGGGAACTCGTGCCAGCCCATGTGGTCGTAGAAGGGGATGCGGTCCTCGCCCGCACCGAGGAACCCGTACGGCACGCGGAGCCCGTCGAGCACGTCGTGGACACGTTCCATCAGTTCGCGACCCACCCCGGAGCCCTGCAGACGTGGTGAGACACCCACGAGTCCGGTGTCCCCGACCAGGACGTCCTCGCCGCCGACCGTGACGAACATCCGGCGGATGCCGACGTGGGCCAGTACGACGCCGTCCTCGGTCCGGCCGAGCACCCGGCGCTCGGGTTGCATGCCCGCCCAGCTCCGACCGCCGACGTACCAGTGCGACCAGCTCGGGAAGGCCTGCGCCAGCATCGCCGCGATCGCCTCGTGGTCGGTGAGCGTCAGTGCGCTCTCCTCGACCACCTCCCACCGGATGTCTTCGCTCATCGGTCCATCCTGCCCGGGATGTGAACAACGCGGCGGAGGTCTTAAAAATGTGGTATACCGAAAGGTGGTATTCCGGAGTTCCGCCGTTCTACTGTCACGTCATCCACGAGAGGGCTCGTGGCGGAGGAGGGAGGACGGATGATCACGAAGTTGATCCTCGGCGCAGCGGTCGTCGGCACGGTCATCGGCGGCACTCTGACGCTCGACGTGGCGACTGCGCCCGGAGCAGAGGCGGCGACGTGCTACGGCTCGGTGAGCATCTGGAAGGGCAAGAACAACACCTGTTGGTCGGCCCGTCATTGGGACGCGATCAAGAACGCCAAGTCGAAGTACGGAGCGTGGGTCGGACGGGGCCGGTACTCGGTCCAGAACGCCTGCTGGGCGAACGTCGTCTCGTACGGGATGACGGCCAGGTAGATGCGACGTCGAGAGCACGGCCGCGTTGCGACGGCCATCGCGTGCGCGGCCGTGGTCTCGCTCGGCCTCCCGGGTTGTGCCCGGACCGAGGATCCGCGTGCGACCACTGCTTCCGCCGTTGCCTCGCTGACTGCTGGTGGGCCCTGGGTGGACGAGTTCCGCGAAGCACTCCGGCAGGGGGTCTCGCCGTACGAAGCGGCGATCCTCAGTGACGGTGAGGTCACGGCGGCGGAGCTCGAGGACGCGCACCACCACGTCCGGCAGTGCCTGCGGGAGTCCGGCCTGGACATCGAGTACGACCCGGACGGCGGCTTCGAGCTCTCGTCCCGTGACGGCAAGTACCCGGACGACTTCTTCAAGCGGTCGGATCCGGTCCTCCGCGCGTGCGAGGAACGGTACGACGAACACGTGACGATGCTCTTCGAGGAGACGCGTCGGAACCCGGAGAAGCAGGACGAGGCAGAGATCGCCGTTGCGTGTCTGCGGAGAGCCGGTCTGGTCGGGAGGGACTACACCGAGCGGAAGTGGCGGGCCGAGGGCGATACCGGAGTCTTCTCGTTCGACGAGTACGACAAGCGTGCGCAGCAGTGCCAGCTCGATCCGCTCGGGCTCTGGCGGGAACCGTGACACCGCGGTCGTGCGCCCTGGTGGCGATGTGCGCCCTGATTCTGAGCGGCTGTGCCCAGGCTCCTCTGGACCGCGGCGAGCCGACTCCGGGGCGGATGGATCCCTCGAGGTTCGCGGCCGCAGGGCCGTGGGCGGAGGAGTTCGCTGATGCTGCGGTGAGCCCGTACCAGATCGGCATGCTCGCCGACGGTGTGATCACAGCCGATGAACGCGCAGACGCCCGAGCGGACGAAGGTGTGCATGCGGGAGCACGGATACCGGTATGAGGAACACCGCGACGGCGCGGCGGACATCGATCCGTTGCATGGTCAGAGGGAGGGCATTGAACAGGTGATGTCGTACCTGCGGGGCTGCTCGCGGAGGTTCGACCACGACATCTCGAGGCTGTTCGACGCGATCCGACGGAACCCGGAGCACCGGGATGAGGCTGCGCTCCAGGTGGCGTGTCTGCGACGCGCAGGAGTCGTCGGCCGGGACTACACCGAGCAGCGCTGGCGGACCGAGCGCGAGGTCTACGACTACTCCTTCGTGGAGTGGTCACCGGAGGCGACGCAGTGTCGGCTCGACCCGCTCGGCCTGTTGCAGGAGGGGTGAGCGGGCGGCGCAGTAGCGCCGCGGGCGGGTGGCGTGACCGCCGCAGAGCTCACCGACTTGTAACAACCCGCTGACATTGAAGATGTCATATTTGAGTTGACCTGACGACAAGAATCTAATACGTTGCACTCTACCACGAGGTGCTTGCGGAGTGGAAGGAGAAACAAATGCTCACGAAGTTGATGGTCGCAGTTGCGATCACCGGGACCATCCTCGGTATCGGCGTCGCAATCGACACAGCGACGGCAACTGAAGCCGAAGCAGCTGCGTGCTGGGGGCAGATCACCCAGACGAGGGGGAAGAACTACACGGGTTGCGGAATGGCCCATCACTTCAATCGCATCAACAACAAAGACCTCAAATACGGTAACAACGCCAAAGCAAACACCTGGTCGTACGAACCGGTTTGCTATGCGCACGTGACGCAGTACGGGATGGTCCGGGTCTGAGGTGGTACTGAGGAGGCCCGGTCGCGGCATTGCGATCATGGTGTTGTCGATGCTCCTCATGAGTGGATGTGCCCAGGACCCAGCGTCGGCACCGTCAACTCCGCAGCGCCTTCCGGCCGCCGGTCCCTGGGCGCAGGAATTCGGAGAATCTCTTGCACTCGCCAGCGACTACGAGACTCAGATTCTGCGAGACGGTGAGATCTCCGCAGCAGAGCTCGCGGACGCGCAGGCCCGAGACCGCGCCTGCATGCGTGATGCTGGCTACGACCTGCAGGTGGCCGATGACGGAACTTCGAGCCTCAGTAGGATCGACGGAGCCGATCTTCCTGAGATGGACGTCGTCGAAGCCGTGAGGCGGCGATGCTCTCACCAATTCGACAGGAGCATCACCTATCTGTTCAACGAGGTGCGGCGGAACCCGGAGAAGCAGGACGAAGCGAAGATCACCGTCGCGTGTCTGCAGAAGTCCGGGCTCGTCGGGAAGGACTACACCGAGCGGAAGTGGCGGTCGGAGAACGACACCGGCATGTTCTCGTTCGACGACTACGACCCTGCTGCCGTGCAGTGTCGGCTCGACCCGCTCAGCCTCTGGCGGCAGGGATGAGCGGGCGACGCAGCGCAGCCGTGTCCGGCTCACTCATCGGCCTCGGCAGCCTGCTCGTCGCGGCCGCCGCCGCGGTCGGTGCGGTCGTGGCGCTCCCGACCGACCCACCCGCGGCACTGCGGACGGCGTCTCCGGTCCAGACCGTGGCGGTCACCGAGCGGACGGACGCCGACGAGCACCAGGTGCAACTCGCGCTCGACACCGGTGCGCCCCGATCGGTGGTGACGAGCCGGACCGGCATCGTCACGTCCTCGTCGTGTTCGACGGGCGGGGTTCTTCGCAGCGGCACGGAGATCGCCCGGGTCGACGACGTGCCGGTCATCGCGTTGGCGAGCAGGACGCCGCTGTTCCGGGACCTCACGCTCGAACACCGGGGAGAGGACGTCCGCGGTCTCCAACAGGAACTCGCCCGACTCGGCTCGACGATCGCGGTCGACGGCATCGTCGGACCGGGGACGCTCCGGGCGACGAGGTCGTTCCTCCTGTCCCACGACGTCCCCCGGGCGGCGGTACCGGACGACACGATCGAGCGCTCGGCGTTCGCCTGGATCCCGGCGGCCGAGGCGACGGTCCGGACGTGCACCGCCGTGGTCGGGGCGCCGGTCGACGCCGACGGCACACTCGTCGAACTGCCCGCGGAGCTGCGGGGTGCCCGGATCGAGCAGCTCCCGTCGGAGGCCGTGGCTGGCGCACGCGAGATCGCCGTCGGGCAGTTGCGCACGGCCGTCGACGACAACGGTGTGGTGACGGACCCGGACGCACTGACGCAGATCGGTGCCCTGCCGGAGTACGCCGCCACCGTTGCTTCTGCGGACGGCGTGCCGACGCTGCCGGCGTCGTGGGTGCTCGCCGAGCCGCTCGAGGTCCGCGTCGTGCCCCCGAGTGCGCTCTGGGACGTTCGGGACCACCATGCGTGCGTCCAGCCGGTGTCCGGCGATCCGGTCCGGGTCGAGGTGGTCGGCTCGGAGCTCGGGCAGTCGTTCATCCGCGTCGACCCGGGCGGGACCGCCGACCCCGCGACCGCCGACCCCGCGACGGCCGAACCCGCGACCGCCGAACCCGCGACCGCCGGCCCCGCGACGGCCGTCCCGACACCGCTCGATCGCGTCCGCGTTGTCCCGGACACCGGTCGGTCATGCCGGTGAGCCTCCGCGGAGTCGGGCACCGGTGGCCGAACGGGACCGGGCTGTTCCACGACGTCAACCGGACCTTCGACGACGGCACGGTGACGGCGCTCATCGGCCCGAGCGGCTCCGGCAAGTCGACCCTGCTCGCGATCCTCGCGCGGATGACCACCCCGACGTCCGGACGCGTGGAGCTACCCGACGACGCGGCCGTGCTCTGGGTGTTCCAGAACCCCCACGGTGTTGCTCGGCGCACGGCCCTCGACCACGTGACCCTGCCGCTGCTCGCTCACGGGATGCGCCGGCGGGCAGCGGAGCAGCGGGCACGGACGATCCTCGAGCGCTTCGGCCTGGCGCCCCGAGCGACAGCGCGTTTCCGTGAGCTGTCCGGCGGCGAGGCGCAACGGCTGATGCTCGCCCGGGGTGTGGCCGCGGCGCCGACCCTGATGCTCGTCGACGAACCGACCGCCCAGCTCGACCGGACGACCGCGGCAGAGGTGAACGGCGTGATCGCCGAACTCGCAGCCGCCGGCACGACCGTCGTCGTCGCGACGCACGACGACGCCACACGGTCTGCATGCGGCGAGGTCCTGGACCTCGGTGCGTTCCGGTGAGTCCTCGCACCGTCCCCGGGAGGACCCGGCACCCCATGCGCGTGACCGAGGTACTGCGCGAGGCCTGGCGCGACCTGGCGACCGGCGCGGGCTCCGCGGTGGCGTGCGCGGTCGTGCTCGCGGTGTTGATCGGCGGTGTCGTCAGCCTCCGGACCCAGACCGTCGCCGGGGACGTCCGTGCTGCCGCCCAGTGGGTGGTGTCCGGGGCGGCGACGCAGGTGTTCACTGCGGCGGGACGGATCGACGGTCGCGCGTGCGCGGCGCTCGCGGACGAGCCGGACGTCCTGGCGGCCGGGGCGCTCCGCCGGCTCGACGACGGCATGGTGGTCGCAGCGCTCCCGGGGACCTCGATCCCGACCTACGAGGTGACGAGCGGGGCGACCTCGCTCTTCAGCGTCACCGAGACGACCGGCGGTCCGGGTGTCGTCGTCGCGCCCGAGGTGGCCGACGAGCTGGGCGTCCATCCGGGCGAGCAGATCGTGACGCCGGACGGGCCGGTCCCCGTGGCGGGCGTCTACTCGTACCCGGACGACGGCCGGGACCCCGACCTGGCGTACGCGGTCCTGGCGCCGACCGCTGTCGACGACGCACCCTTCGACGCCTGCTGGGCGACGATCTGGCCGGAGGACGAGACAGCCCTCGCGAGCGTGCGGCGGACGCTGCTGCCGGCGACCGGTTCCGAGGAGGGCGAGCGGTCGACCCTCGGCCAGCTCAACCCGCGGTCCGGAACGGCGTTCGCCCCGAGCGAGCTCCCGACGCCGGGCGTACTCGAGGGAGCCGCACTCGGACTCGGACTGGTCGTCGGGGGCGCGGCGGTCCTCCGTCGGCGCCTGTCGATCGCCTCCGACCGGCACGTCGGCGTCAGCACGGCAGCGCAGGCACTCGGCATCGCGGTCCAGCACCTCGCGTGGGGTGTGGTCGGAACCGCCCTGGCGCTCGCCGTGTCCGTCGTACTGGTGCGGGGCCTCCCGGTCGCTGACGGGCTGCCGATCGTCGCGGGTGGCGCGGTCCTCTGCGGGCTCGGGCTCGTCGGTGCGGTCGCGGGCGGCGCGGCCGCGGTCCCCCTCATCCGGGAGCGAGCGTTGCACCGCTACTTCCGCACCCGCTGACCGGGCGGGTGCTGGGTGGTGACACGTGCCTCCCGGCCGGACCAACGCACCCGCACCCGCGCCCGCACCCGCGCACGGGCTGGCGGTCTCGCGCGCCGGAGATGGTCGTCAAAGCGACAGATGTGCACAGGATGACCCCGCACTACTGTCGCTTCGGCGACCATCTCCGGCGCACCACCGCGCGCACCACCGCGCATCAGCCGGCTGACACGGCGCGCGCCCGCCGCGTCAGCCGCGCCCGGCTGTGGTCACCTCGATGCGGTTCGCCCACGGGTCCTCGAATGCGACCGTCCGTCCGTCGTCAGCGGTCTGCACCCCGGCGTCTTGCATCCGAGCGGTCAGCGCACCGAGGTCGTCGACGGCCGGGACCTCGATCCGGACGAGGCCGAGTCCGAGCGCCTGCTGCCGTCGGCCCGCCCCTCGGGAGTTCCAGGTGTTCATCGCCATGTGGTGGTGGTACCCGCCAGCGCTGACGAACAGCGCCTGGCTGCCCATCGCCGCGGTGGTCGCGAAACCGAGGGTGTCGACGTAGAACGCCTTCGCCGAGGCCACGTCGCCGACCGACAGGTGGACGTGGCCGACGCGGCCGGGCCGGGTGTCGGCGTGCTCGAGCGCCTCGGCGGTGAGGTGCTCCCGCAGGAAAGCGTTCGGGTCGATGGGCACGGTGTCCATGTCGATCGAGCCGTGGGTCCACGACCACTCGGTGCGGTCGCGGTCCCAGTACAGCTCGACGCCGTTGCCCTCGGGGTCCGTGAAGTAGAAGGCGTTGCTGACGAGATGGTCGGCGCTGCCGGTGAACGACTGCGGGTACCGCGTGGCGACGGAGTACAGGGCGGCGGCGAGGTCCGCTCGGTCGTCGAACACCACGGCCGTGTGGAACAGTCCGGCCTGCCCGGGACTCGCCTGCCGGAGTGCGGGCTCGTGCTCGAGCACGACGACCGGCACGGCGAGCGCGCCGCCAGCCGGCACACTGCCGCCACCCGGTACGGGCCGCCCGAGCACGACCCGCGCCCCCTCCTGCACGAGCACCGTCAGCCGCACGCCGTCCCGGTAGAAGGCCGTCATGGCGTCGAGGTCGGCGACCCGGAGCGTCACGGCGCCCATCCCGGTGTCCGCGGCGAGGAGGTCCTGCGAGTTCACCCCTCCAGCCTGCGCCCCGTTCGGTGACACGTCAACGAGTCCTGGGTCGGGTACTCCGGCACAGCGCCCGTCACTTCGCGCTGAAGCCACCGTCCGTCTTGAGCAGCTGCCCGTTCACCCATCCGCCGTCCGGCCCACACAGGAACCCGACGAGCGCCGCGGTGTCGGTGGGCATCGACGGCCGTCCGAGCGGGGTCTGGTCGACCGCGGCCTGTCGGATCTCGTCCGTCATCCACCCCGTGTCGTTCGGCCCCGGGTTGATGGTGTTCGCACTCACCTGCACGTCCCCGAGCTCGATCGCGGCCCCCACGATCAACCGGTCGAGCGCGCCCTTGCTCGTGCCGTAGGGCAGGTTGAACCCGACGTGGTCACTCGTCAGCGCGATCACCCGACGCCGGTCGAGCGGCGCGTCGGCCCCCTCGCGGAGTCGCCGCGCGTACGCCTGCACGATGAGGAACGGTGCGCGGACGTTCACGGCCAGGTGCTTGTCGAACGACTCGACGGTGGTCGTCGCGAAGTCCGAGTCCACCGACTCGCAGTGCGACATCACGACGGCCGTCACCGGCACGCCCGCCTCGGCCTCGGCGCGGCCGACGAGTGCGGCCGCCTGCTCCGGGTCGGCCAGGTCGACCGGGAGGCGCGTCACGGCAGCTCCCGCCGCCACACACTCCGCGACGACCGCGTCCACACCGTCCGGGTCGGCGCCTCCGTGCACCCGCTCGTCGTACGGCCCCCACCAGCTGATCGCGAGGTCCCACCCGTCGGCGGCCAGACGCGTCGCGATCGCGGCCCCGATCCCGGCTCGTCGGCCGACCCCGGTCACCAGGGCGAGTGGTCTGCGGTTCGTCATGCGGGCCTCCATCCCGACCGTGCGGCGGTGCGCGGTCCTGACCACCTTGGCATCGCATCCGGTTGCTCGTCAGCCGGACCGGGCCGGGACGGGCCAAGATGGACCGATGCCCCCTGAACGCCGAGGTCGCCGCCCGCGACCCCAGGACCTGCCGGTCGAGCACGTCCGCGACCGCATGTCGTCGTACATCTACGGCAACATCACCGTCCTCGCCGTCGCGATCGCCGTCTCGCCGGAGCAGATCCAGCACGGCTCGGCGGTCCTGACGGTGCTCGCGACCGCGGTCCTGACGTACCTGGCGCACGTGCTCGCGCACCTGGTGGCGCACTCCATCGGCGCCACCGGTGACGAGGACGCCCGTCGCGAGACCGTCGCCGTCATCACGCGGAACGCGAACCCGATCGCGACCTCCGGGCTGATCCCGGCCGTGCTCTACGCGGGCGCGTGGCTCGGACGGCTGCCAGCGGAGTGGGCGCAGATCGCGGCGGTCGTCATCCTGGTCGTCCGCATCGGTCTGGTCGGGGTGTTCCTGCAGCGGTTCAGCGGCAAGCAGCCGTCGTTCCTGGGCCTGTGGGGCGGGATCGTGCTCGCCGCGGTCGCGCTCGCGATCTCACTCGTGAAGGTCGTGGCGACCCATTGAGCAGCGACACACCGATCCAAGGCGCAGCCGATGAGCGCCGCCGGTCGACCAAGCGGTTCCTCCGCGACCTGGTGATCATCGTGGTGGCGGCCCTGCTCGCGTCGTTCCTGGTGAAGGCGTACCTGGTCCGCTCGTTCTACATCCCGTCGGAGTCGATGGAGAACACGCTCCTGGTCGGCGACCGGGTGCTGGTGAACGAACTCGTGCCCGGGGTGATGCCACTGGAGCGCGGTGACGTCGTGGTCTTCCGTGACCCGAACGCGTGGCTCAGCCCGGGGCAGGGTGAGGACCTCATCAAGCGTGTGATCGGCCTGCCGGGTGACCGGGTGGAGTGCTGCGACGCACAGGGCCGGCTGTCCGTGAACGGGCACGCCGTCGACGAGCCGTACGTGCGGCTGCCGGAGGACGTGAAGCGGGTGTCGGGCGAGGACTTCTCGATCACGGTGCCCAAGGGGCGGATCTGGGTGATGGGCGACAACCGCTACAACTCGGCGGACTCCCGGATCCACGGCAACGTCCCGATGGACGACGTGGTCGGACGCGCCTTCGTCATCACCTGGCCGGCGGACCGGTGGTCGGTGCTGTCGCGCTACGGCGCGGAGTGGGACGCGGTCCCCGACCGGGACTGACCGTCGGGGCGCGACCGGCAGGGCGCGAGCGGCGGGGCGCGACCGGCGCGGCGAGACGCCCCGGAAGGCGCGAGACGCCGCCAGACCCGGCGGCGTCTCAGCAGTTCGGCAGTGGCTCAGCAGCTCGCCGGCGTCCGGACGGGAGGCTCAGCAACCGACCGTCGTCAGCGTCACCTTCGCGACCCGGTCGGCTCGGACCTCCGCGCGCTGCGGGCAGAGGTCGCCCGCCCGCACGGTGACCTCGCCGAGGGGCACGCCCGCGAAGTCCGCGGTGTCGCCCGGGTAGACCTGCTGGTGGGACGACGGTTCGCCGTTCGGCAGGAACACCTTCACCTGGTACGGGTGGTCGGCGGCGTTCTGCGACACCGTGACGGACACCTGCCCGGTGGGGTTCTGCGCGCCGCAGCCGGTGAGGGCCAGGGTCGCGCCACAGACCAGGGCGAGGACGGGGACGACACGGCGGAACACCGATCCAGGCTACGCGGGACGCCCGGGTGGCCCGTCCACTGGGGGCATGCGTTCTGGGAACAGCACGCGGGCGGTGTCCGGTATCCGCGTTACCGTGGAGGCATGAGCACCGAGCACGTGGAGCAGCAGACGGTCCCCGCTCCTGACGCCGCTCGGCGGGATGCACTCCTCGCCGCCCTCGACGTGGTCCAGGGTGGCCCCGAGGAGCGTTTCGAACGCATCACCCGCATCGCCCGCGAGGCCTTCGGGGTCTCCGGGTCGTTCCTCAACCTGGCCGGCAGTGACCTGCTCTTCCACAAGTCGCAACAGTCGGACTCCGCGATCCCCGGATCGACGCCGCTGCAGGACACGTTCTGCGGCCGCACCCTGCAGCAGGACGGCCCCGTCGTGGTGCCGGACGCGCGCGACGACCAGCGTTTCTCGGACCTGCCGGGGGTCAACGGCGACCCGAACGTCCGGTTCTACGCCGGGGTCCCGCTCCGGGTCGGAGCCGACGCCACCAAGGTGGGCACCCTCTGCCTCATCGACTCGGCACCCCGGACCCTCAGCGCGGACGACCTCGCACTGCTCGAGGAGCTCGGCGTCTGGGCGGAGCGGGAACTCGCGACCGGCCTGGACGACGACCGGCTCCGTACCGTGCTGTCGGGCCTGCAGCCGCGGACCGTGGACCTGCCGGGGTGGACCATCGGTGGCACGTCGATCCCGCACGGCATCGTGTCCGGTGACTTCCACGAGTGGCGCGTCGCCGGGGACACCGTCGACGTGACCGTCGCGGACGTGATGGGCAAGGGCATGGCGGCCGGACTCCTCGCCGCTGGCATGCGCGGGGCACTGCTCGCCCGGAGCAACGAGGTCCCCACGACAGCGGTCGCAGCGCTCGAGGAGCAGATGTCGCCCGACCTCAGCGCGGCCGAGGCGTTCGCCACGCTGTTCCACGGCCGACTCGACACCACCACCGGCAGGCTCGACTTCGTCGACGCCGGGCACGGCCTCGTGCTGCACCTGCACGCCGACGGCACTGAGACCGTCCTGCGCTCCGTCGACCTGCCGATCGGCCTGCACCCTGTCGGGATCGACCGTGCCGTCGGGGAGCTCGTCCTGGAACCCGGTGACTCCCTCTTGCTCGTCAGCGACGGGGCGCTCGAACTGTGGGACTCGACTCTCGCCTCGCTGTCGCGACTCGGGGCGCTGTACCGGAAGTCGCCGGACCTCGGCACGTTCCTGGCCGGCGTCCGCGGGCGTGCGATCGAGCACGACCCGGGCGACGACCTGACTGTCGTCGTGGTCTCCCGCGACGCCTGACCCGCGTCGGACACCGGGCAGGCGGCCTCCCGGTCCCCGGGCCCGGCGGTCCCGAGGCCCTGAGGCCCCGGCCATCAGGCCCCGAGGCGCTCGATCAGCTCCCGGTACCGTGCAGCCGTCCGCTGGACGACCTCGTCCGGCAGCACCGGCGGCGTGCCCGTGCGGTCCCAGTGCGCGCTGAGCCAGTCGCGGACGATCTGCTTGTCGAAGGAGTCGGTGCGGTTACCGGACTCGTACGCGGCGGCGTCCCAGTAGCGGCTGGAGTCGCTGGTCAGGACCTCGTCCGCGATGCGGATGAGGCCGTCGGCGTCGCGGCCGAACTCGAACTTCGTGTCCGCGATGACGACCCCGCGCTGCAGGGCGATCGCCGCCGCGTCGGAGTACACCGCGAGCGACAGGTCACGGAGGGCAGCAGCATCGGCCGGCCCGACCAGTTCCTCGGTGCGCGCGAAGGAGATGTTCTCGTCGTGCTCGCCCTGCGGCGCCTTGTACGCCGGGGTGTAGATCGGTTCCGGTAGGCGGTCACCGTTCGACAGGCCGGCGGGCAGCTCGACGCCGCAGACGCTGCCGGACTCCTGGTACTCCGCCCAGCCGCTGCCGACCAGGTACCCGCGGACGACGCACTCGATCGGGAACATCCGGAGCGGCATGACGTGCATGGAGCGGGCTTCGACGTCGGCGGGCACCGGGGTCGTGGTTCCGCTCGGCGTGAGCAGGTGGTTCGGGACGTCGCGCAGCTGGCCGAACCAGAAGCGGGACAGCCGCGTCAGCAGTTCGCCCTTGCCGGGGATCGGCGGTTCGAGCGCGAAGTCGTACGCGCTGACCCGGTCCGAGGCCAGCAGCAGCAGCTCGGTGGCACTGGTGACGTCGGCGGTGTCGGCCGGGACGTAGAGTTCGCGGACCTTGCCGGACGAGACGTGACGCCAGCCCTCGACGACGGGTGCGGCGCTCATCGGACGACCTTCGTGGCGATGTCGGTGCGGAACTGGCCGCCGGGCAGGGTGATGTCGCGCAGTCCCGCGTACGCGCGGTCTCGGGCCTGGGCGAAGTCGGACCCGGTCCCGACGACGCTCAGGACGCGTCCGCCGGTGGCGACGAGGTCCCCGTCGAGGGTGCCGGTCGCGGCGTGCAGCACGGCGACACCGTCGCGGGCGTTCGCGTCGTCGATCCCGGTGATGACCCGACCGGTGACCGGGTTCTCCGGGTAGCCCTCGCTCGCCAGGACGACGGTGACCGCTGCCTGGTCGCGGAACTCCGGCCGCGGGGCGCTGCCGAGCTGCCCGGTCGCCGCTGCCAGCAGCAGGCCGCTCAGCGGGGTCGCCAGCCGGGGGAGGACGACCTGGGTCTCCGGGTCGCCGAACCGGGCGTTGAACTCGATGACGCGGACGCCCTGCTCGGTCACGATGAGCCCGCAGTAGAGCAGCCCGACGAACGGCGTGCCCTCGTGCTCGAGGCGGCGGACGGTCGGCAGTGCGACGAGCTCGGAGACCTCGTCCACGAAGGCCTGTTCGGAGCCCCAGCGCTCGTCGAGCCAGGGCAGCGGCGAGTAGGCGCCCATGCCACCGGTGTTCGGTCCGAGGTCGCCGTCGCCCAGGCGCTTGTAGTCCTGTGCGGGGGAGAGCGGCCGGACGTCGTGCCCGTCGCTGAGGAAGAACAGCGACACCTCTTCGCCGTCCAGGAACTCCTCGACGACGACGTGACCGTGCTGCAACCAGTAGGTCGCGTGGTCGAGCGCCGCCTGCCGGTCCTCGGTCACCAGGACGCCCTTGCCGGCTGCCAACCCGTCGGCCTTCACGACGTACGGGGCTCCGAGGTCGTCGAGCGCCGCCGCGGCTTCGGCCACCGTGCCGGCGTACACGGGGCGTCCGGTCGGGACCCCGGCCTCGGCCATGATCCGCTTGGCGAACGCCTTCGAGCCCTCGAGCTGCGCGGCGGCCTTGCCCGGACCGAAGACGGGGATGCCGCGGGTGCGCAGCGGGTCGGCGACACCGGCGATGAGCGGGGCCTCGGGGCCGACGACGACCAGGTCGACGTCGTTCTCGAACGCGTACTCCGCGACGAGGGCGCCGTTCGACGGGTCGAGCGACACCGTCTCGACGTCGGCGGCGATGCCGGCGTTGCCGGGTGCGGCGGTGATGACGTGGCCGCCGTCCGGGGACGCGGCGTTCTCCGCCAGGAGGGCCGTGATGATCGCGTGCTCGCGGGCACCGGAACCGAGGACGAGGATTCGCACCCGATCACCCTACCGAGCCCGACTCGCCGCCCGCAGTGCACCGGCTAGCCTGTGGAGATGCCGCCGAGGACGATCGAAGACGCCGTCGGCCGGGCTGCCCTGGACGCCGTGACCGCCGGTGCGACGGACCGCACCTCGGTCGCGACCGCCGTCCGCTGGACCCTGCAGCGCCTGGCCGAGGACGTGCCCGGGAACAGCGTCGAGGTCCGGGTCCCGCCGTTCGCCGCCGTGCAGGCCGTGCCCGGCCCTCGACACACCCGCGGCACCCCGCCGAACGTCGTCGAGACCGACCCGACGACCTGGCTCGCGCTCGCGACCGGTCGGCTCCGCTGGGACGACCCGGACACCGCGCGCCGCGTCAGCGCCTCCGGGTCACGGGCGGACCTCGCCGCGTTCCTGCCGGTCCGCCTGCCCTGACGGTTCCGCCGCCCGCGCCCTCCGGACCAGCAGCAGCACGAGCGCCCCGGCGGCCAGCGTCACCGCGACCGTCGGCGGCAGGACGAACGCCTCGCGGACGACGACCGTCCCGACGCCACCGCCGCGGCCGAGGCCCGACCCCGCGGTGACCAGCGCGACCAGCAGGACGGCGGCGAGGGCGACGACGGGGGTGATGCGGGCCTCCCGTCCGGTGTGGTCCGGTGCGACCACCGCGGGGTCCGGCCGGGAGGCCCGCCTCACCCCCGCCACGTCGCCGGCGGTCCGCGCGTGGCGCGTCCACTGCCGCAGCAGCACGAGGAGCAGGAGCAGGCCGCCCGCACTCGAGGCGTCCTGGACGAGGGAGTACACCGGGTGGCCGCCGACCTCCGACCGGAGCGCCGACACGTGCAGGACGACCCAGCCGTGCGGGTGCGAGAGGGCGTCCCAGACGATGTGCGTCACGCTCCCGAGCACGCAGGCGACCACGACGAGCGGGACCGCGACGGCGGGACCCGCTCGGGCCGGTCCCAGCCGGGTAGCTGCGCGCGGTACCGGGACGGGAGGACCGGGGTCCACGCGGGCCGGACGAGGTACCACCACGCGGCGAGCACGACCAGCGACACCACGAGGTCGATCGTGACGACACCGAGCCACGAGTGCGTGAAGCCGTACGGCGGCAGCGCGGGCACGAAGAGCACGGCGTCGGGGGCCATCGAGCCGACCGCGACCGCCGCGACGGGCAGGGCGGAGCGGCGGAACGGCAGCGCGACGACCGCGTGGCTGATGGTGAACGGCACCCGTCGAGCCTGGCGGGCAGCGGGACGCGAGCACATCAGCCGGAAGGCGGAGACACGGGCCGCGTCTGGCCGGTACCGGCGGGAATTAGGTAGGTCCTACCGATGTGGACCGTGCACCTGCTTCTCTAGCCTTGCTGAAGCCGCCGGGATTCGGACCCGACCCGAACGGGTCCGAACCCGGCGACGTACGCAACGCTACGCGAAACCAGGCGCACTGTGTCAACGAGGACGGCGAGTCGTGCTGCAACCCGCAACTTCTTGCGGTCGATCCGTCGTGCCCGGACGCGGCCGGCATCCTCCGGACGGCCCCGAGACGCCGCCGACCGGGCGAGACGCCGCAGGATCAGGAGGCGTCTCGCGCACACGGGGGCGTCTCGCGGCGGACAGCCGTCGGCTCAGACCATCTCGGCGAGCTCGGACCGCGCACGCAGGTCCCACTTCGAGAACACCCGCGACATGTGGGCGTCGATCGTCCGCACCGACAGTCCGAGGTGCTCCGCGATCCGTCGGTTCGAGAACCCCTGCGCCGCGAGCTGGGCGACCTCGTACTCGCGCTTCGTCAGCGGCTGCGTCCGTCGGCCGGCCGTCACCGCCATCCCGCACGCGGCGAGGTCCGCCTGCACGCTGGCGATCCACCCGCGGTCACCCGAGCGCAGCGCGTCGGCGTACTGGGTGATCGCGTTCGCGAGGGGGCCGTCCACCCGGCCGGCCGCATCCTGCAGGCGGTCGAGCGACGCCGTGGTGTCCCGACCGGCCGCGACGTCCATCGCGTAGTGCAGGGCCTGGCCGTAGAGCACGTGCGTCCAGGCGCCCGAGGCGGTGCCACGGGCGATGAGCTCGTCCGCGCGGTACAGCCCGGCGGGGTTGCCGAGCAGCGCCTCGGTCCAGGCGATCGTCATCTCGATCTGGGCGCCGAGGATCCGCATGGCCCGCAGGGGAGTGGTCCGCGCCCGCTCGACGGACTCGGCGGCGGCGTCGGTCATGCCCGCGTACGCCTGCGACATCGCCAGGCGCGACCAGGCGTAGGCGGCGAACCCTCCCGGGTCGTCGACCGCGTACCGCTCGCAGGCGGCCGTGAACGCGGTGACCGCGTCGGACCACCGGCGCTGCCCGAGGGCCTGGTTGCCGATGCCGAACAGCTCGAGGGTGAAGTCGTACTTGAGGAACGGGTCCGACCGGCTGACCGGCACCTGGGTCACCATCTCGGCGATGTCGCCGCGCCAGACCTGCACCTGGTGCATGACCGAGACGATCTCACCGACGCTCCACGGCGAGTCCTCGAGGTGCACCGCGGCCGTGGCGAGGCTCGCCTGCGCCAGCCGCAGGGCGTCGTCGAGTCGTCCGCCGGTGCCCAGGGCGGCCACGGCGCACGCCGCGATCGGCAGGAAGGACCGGGGGATCGCGGGGGCGTGCAGGACGCCGGTGCGCTCGATCTCCTCGCGGACCTCGGCGAAGTCACCGCCCCAGCCCAGGTGCGACAGGCGCAGGACCCGCAGCTGTTCGACGGTCTCCGGGCCCACGAACTGCATCGCGACCTCGGTCAGCGCGACGGCCGCGGCAGCGTCGTCGTCGTGGAACTGCCGGAGGTTCGCGAGGGTCTCGCACGCCTCGACCACGGCGACGTCGTCGACCTCCACCCCGGAGGTCACCAGACCCCAGGCCGCTTCGGCGTCGAGCCGGCCGGCCTCGCGCCCGCTGCTGTACCCGTGGGCCAGGGACCGCAGGCAGTGGGTCCGCACCCGGTCGGTCGGGGTGAGGCCGGCGTCGGGCCCCGCGCTGAGGGCTGCGGTCGTCAGGGCGATGGCGCTCTCGTGCTCCTGCAGGCCGCCGGCGACCCGAGACGCGTCGAGCAGTTGGTCCACCGGAGGCACGATGCCGCACTCCAGCGCCCAGAGGGTCGAGCGGAGCCGGGCGGCCGACGGCGCACCCTCGGGACGGTCGGTGCGGAACGCGTTCGCCCGGGCGAACAGGGCCGTGCGTCGGGCCACGGGCACCAGGGCGCGGACGACCTCACCGACCAGCGGGTGCGAGGAGCGTGCGACCGGACTGCCGGTGTCGGTCGAGTCGATCCGGACGAAGCCGAGCCCCACCGTGCGGTCGAGGTCGAGCCCGTCCACCAGGGCGATCAGCCGGGACAGCGGGATCGGTTCGGCCAGGGCGACGATCTCCACGACGTCACGCAGGTCTCCGGGCAGTGCCCCGAGCTCGGTGCTGTACATGTCGGCCAGGCTCAGCGACGCCGTCACCCGGCCGCGCCAGTACCAGCTGAGGGCGGTGTGCTCCAGCGCGCCGGAGGACAGACCGGCCCGGACGACCTCGCGCAGGTACAGCGGGTTGCCCTGCGTCGCACGGTGCACCTGCTCCACCGATGCCGGTTCGAGCGGAGCCCCGAGGGCGGACTCGACGAGGGACGAGGTCTCGGCCAGGTCGAGCGGTTCCAGGTCGATGCGCTCGAGCAGGTCGTCCTGCCACAGCGCACGCAGGGGTTCGGCGAGTGCGGTGAAGTCCCGGCAGGTCAGGACGAGCCGCGCGTGCTGGTCACGGACGAGCCAGGCGACGTAGCGGGCCGAGAGCGTGTCGAGCAGGTCGGCGTCGTCGACCCGCAGGAGCAGGTCCCTGCCCTCCGCCTCGGCCGCGTCACGCAGGCGTGCCTCGGCGGGGACGGGTTCGGTCAGGTCGTCGCCCAGGACGTCCCCGAAACGGTCGGACACCGCGCCGAAGGGCATCGAGGACCCGGAGGCGACCGCGGTGATGGGCACGACGAGCGGGTCCGCGTCACGCTCCTGCGCGGCGACCCGGTCGGTGACCCGGGCCGCGACGGTGGTCTTGCCGAGCCCGGCGGTCCCGACCAGGGCGACGCTCCAGCGGTGTTCCCCGACGACGGCGACGGCCCGGTCCTCTTCGTGCCGGGTCATCACGGGCCAGGACAGGCGGGCGGGTGCGGTCGTCGGACGGCGGTCGCTCGACGCGGTCCCGTCGACCATCGCGCACCTCCGTCCTCGATACTGCTCGGTAGTGGACCATCATCTCGCGTCCAGCGGACGAACTGTCGGGCGTGGCTCCTCCCAAGGTGGGGGACAATGGGGACGTGAGCAACACCGATCGACCCGATGAGCGCCCGGTGCCGGCGCCCAACGCGGTGACCAGCCCGGACCAGGTCACCATCCGGCGCGCCCCCCGCTTCAGCGTCTTCATCCTCGGCGGGGCAGTCCTCGGCTTCTTGGTGACGGTGGTCGTCGTCGCGCTCACGATGAGCATCGACCGGGGGAACCAGCAGGAGACCACCGGCTTCGCGGGGCTCGTCGGCTACTTCAGCCTGTACGGCATCTCGATCGGCATGCTCGTCGGCGCCGTCATCGCCGTGGTGCTCGACCAGGTCTCGTCCCGCCGTGCAGCCCGGCTGACGGCCGAGCGCGTGGCGGTCGACCCGGCACCCGAGACCGTCGACGGCGAGCTCGAGGAGCACGACGCCCCGGCCGCCCCGGCCGCGACCGATCCGGCCCCCGACGATCAGGCACAGCCGGAGCGCTGAGGCTGCGGTCGCAGACGCGACCCGAGAACGGACTGGAGGCCCGTCACCAGGTGGTGACGGGCCTCCAGTCCGTTCCGTGCGGACGTCCGCAACGGCGTCAGCTGAGCTGGTTCGCCTCGACCCAGGCGAGGTACTCCGGCGACACCGAGCCGGTCACGTACTCGCCGGTGAAGCAGCTCATCTCGAGGTCCGTGACGTCGGAGCCCTCGATGATCGCGTCGCGCATGTCGCCGATCTCCTGGTAGATCAGGTGATCGCTGCCCAGGACGCGGTTGATCTCGGGGATCTTCCGGTCGTGGGCGATGAGCTCGGCGCGGGTCGGCATGTTGATGCCGTACACGTGCGGGAACCGGACAGGCGGCGCGGCGCTCGTGAAGGTGACCTCGTTCGCACCGGCGGCCCGCGCCATCTCGACGATCTCGCGGCTCGTCGTGCCGCGCACGATCGAGTCGTCGACGATCAGGATGTTCTTGCCCTTGAACTCGGACGACATCGCGTTGAGCTTCTGACGGACCGATCGCTTGCGCTCCGCCTGCCCCGGCATGATGAACGTCCGGCCGACGTAGCGGTTCTTGTAGAAGCCCTCGCGGTACTCGATGCCGAGCTTCTGCGCGACCTGCATCGCTGCGGGCCGGCTGGAGTCCGGGATCGGCATCACGACGTCGATGTCACCGGTCGGGGCGTACTGCTCGATCGTGTCCGCCAGGCGGTTGCCCAGGCGCAGACGGGCGTCGTAGACGGAGATGCCGTTCATCACGGAGTCCGGACGGGCCAGGTAGACGTACTCGAACGAGCACGGGACCAGGCGCGGGTCCTTCGCACACTGCCGGGCGTGCATCGTGCCGTCCATCTCGATGAAGACGGCCTCGCCCGGGGCGACGTCGCGGACGATGTCGTAGCCGCCGGACTCCAGCACCAGGGACTCGGACGCGACGACCCACTCGCTCTTGCCGGCGTCGTCGAACCTGTGGCCGAGGATGAGCGGCCGGATGCCGTACGGGTCGCGGAACGCCAGCAGGCCGTGACCCGCGATCGTCGCGATCGTGGCGTACGACCCCTCGACCCGCTCATGCACGCGCTCGACCGCGTCGAACACCTGCCCGGGGTCCAGGTGGGTCCCGCGGACCTGTCCCTGCAACTCGTGCGCCAGCACGTTCACGAGCAGTTCGGTGTCCGAGGTCGTGTTGAGGTGCCGACGGTCGATGTCGAACAGCTCGCGGGTGAGTTCCCGCGTGTTCGTCAGGTTGCCGTTGTGCACGAGGACGATGCCGTACGGCGCGTTCACGTAGAACGGCTGGGCCTCTTCCTCGTTCGCGGCGGCTCCGCGTGTGGCGTACCGGACGTGGCCGAGGCCCATCGTCCCGAGGAGTGCACGCATGTCACGGGTGCGGAACCCCTCGCGCACGTGACCGCGGGTCTTGTGCATGTGGTGCACGTGACCGTCGACCGTGGCGATGCCCGTGGAGTCCTGTCCCCGGTGTTGCAGCAGGAGCAGTGCGTCGTAGATGGATTGGTTTGCTGGCCCCTGGTTGACGAGGCCGACGATGCCGCACATGCGCGGAGTGCTCCAGACCGTAGGATCGGGTGGTACCGAACAAGTCTGCCATGCCCCGCGGAGGACGACGTATGCCCAACCCCTACGCCGAGGCCGGCGTCGACACCGCTGCCGGTGACCTGGCCGTCGAGCTCATGAAGTCCGCCGTGTCGGCGACGCACAACGCGTCCGTCCTGGGCGGGGTCGGCGGCTTCGCCGGTCTGTACGACGTCTCGTTCCTCAAGGACTACGAGCGGCCACTCCTCGCCACCTCCACCGACGGCGTCGGCACGAAGGTCGCGATCGCGCAGGCGATCGACAAGCACGACACGATCGGGCTGGACCTCGTCGGCATGGTCGTCGACGACATCGTCGTGGTCGGCGCGACGCCGCTGTTCATGACGGACTACATCGCCTGCGGCCGGGTCGTCCCGAACCGCATCGCCGACATCGTCGCCGGCATCGCCCGCGGCTGCGCGGCCACCGGCACCGCCCTCGTCGGCGGTGAGACCGCGGAACACCCGGGTCTGCTCGGATCGGACGACTACGACGTCGCCGGTGCCGCGGTCGGCGTGGTCGAAGCGGGCTCGCAGCTCGGCGCGCACCTGGTGCAGGACGGCGACGTGGTCATCGCCATCGAGTCCTCGGGGCTGCACTCCAACGGCTACTCGCTCGTGCGGCACATCCTGGGCCAGCGGGGCATCGGCTACACCGACACGCTGCCGGAGCTCGGCGGCCTGGTCGGCGAGGCCCTGCTCGAGCCCACCCGCCTCTACACGACCCCGCTCCTCGAGTTGATCGACGGGCACCCGGGCGACGTGCACTCGCTGTCGCACGTCACCGGTGGCGGCATCGCGGCGAACCTGGCGCGCGTGCTGCCCGTCGGTTCGTGGGTCGAGGTCGAGCGTTCCACCTGGCAGCCGCTCCCGGTGTTCCGTGTGCTCGCGGACCTGGCCGGCACGGCGATCGAGGACACCGAGGGCACCTGGAACCTGGGCATCGGCATGTTCGCGGTCGTCTCGGCGGCGTCGGTGGACGGGATCACCGCGACGCTCCGGTCGGCCGGGCTGCCCGCGTGGGCGGTCGGCACGGTGTCGATCGGCACGCGCGACCTGACCGGGTTCGAGCAGGGTGCGAAGGGCGTCGACGGCGGGGCCGTTCGGCTCGTCGGGTCCTACGCGGGCTGACGCGCCGGCCGCGGTTCGGCCGAGGTTCGTCCGTACTCGAGGTCGCACGACGTGCCGTCCGCGCGACGCCGAGGTCGCACGATGTGCCGCCTCGGGACCGCCGGCGCGGCAGTTCGTGCGACCTCGGCGCCGCCCGGCCCCGCCCCGCCCTCGGCGACGCGCCGACAACGAGGAACGCCGCGCTGCCCGGAGGCGCGCGGCGTCTTCGACCGAGAGGTCAGGCGGACTTGTTCGTGTCCGTCTGGTTCTCGAGGTCACCTTCGTCGCCGAACTCGTCGGCCCACCGGTCGACGTAGTCGGGCTCGTCCGACTGCTGTGCGACGGAGAGTTCGCGTTCGAGAGCACCGTAGTTGGTGTCCGGGCTGAAGTACTTCAGCTCCCGGGCGACCTTGGTGTGCTTCGCCTTCTGACGGCCGCGCCCCATGCGTGACCCCCTCTGTGTCGGCTCGTGTCCGGTCTCGGCGGGCGTCGAGTGCGCACCCGGGAAGAACAGACGGTTCGTGGTTTGAAATCTGTCGGCCACTTTACCATGTACCCCGTTGCCGACTTCGCCCGGCGCGTCCCGAGCACAGCAGAATCGAGGGTGATGATCCGCGCAGCAGAACGAGTCCGCGTCGTCGTGATCGGTGCTGGTCAGGCCGGACTCTCGGTCGCCTGGCACCTGCAGCGTGCGGGACTGGTCGCGGGTCGCGATCTGGTGGTCCTGGACCGCGCTCCGGGGACGGGAGGCGCGTGGCAGTTCCGGTGGGACGCCCTGCGGCTCGGCATCGCCCACCGGGTGCACGACCTGCCCGGCATGCACGAGATGGGTCTCCGTTTCGACGACGCCGACCAGACGCGGCCGGCCCGGGAGGTCGTCGCCGAGTACTACCGCCGCTTCGAGGAGCACCACGACCTCCGGGTGCGCCGGCCGCTCGCCGTCACGGCGGTCCGCCACGACGACGGAGGTGCCGCCCTGGTGGTCGAGACCCGTGACGAGCAGGGCACCGCGGGGGCGATCCGCGCCGAGGTGGTCGTCAACGCTTCCGGCACGTGGGGCACCCCGTTCGTGCCGTGGGTCCCCGGCCGCGACGAGTTCCGCGGCCGACAGCTCGACACGACGGGCTACCGCGACGCGTCGGACTTCGCCGGGCAGGACGTCGTGGTCGTCGGCGGCGGGACCAGTGCGATCGGGTTCCTGCTCGAGCTCGACGGCGTCGCCCGTGCCACGCGGTGGTTCACGCGGCGGCCCGTCGTCTGGTCGGAGGACCCGGCCCTGGCGATCGGCGCGGCGGTGGCGGCGGTCGAGGACCAGGACCGCGCTGCGCGGGCGGGCGGGACACTGCCGAGCATCGTCAGCGGGACCGGGCTGCCGGTGTCCCCGAGGATCCGGAGCGGACTGGCGCGGGGGCTGCTCGGAGCTGAGCCGATGTTCACGCGGCTGGAGGAGGACGGCGTCCGGACCGAGTCGGGCGAGCACGTCCACGCCGACGCCGTGATCTGGGCCACGGGCTTCCGGGCGGACCTGCGGCACCTCGCACCGCTGCACCTCAGGACCGAGGCGGGCGGGGTCGTCGTCGAGGACGGGCGTTCCACCGCCGAGCCGCGGCTGTTCCTCGCCGGCTACGGACCGCAGGCGTCGACGATCGGCGCGAACCGTGCCGGCCGGCGGATCGCCCGCCAGGTGCTGTCGGTGCTGGACGACGCGGGTCCGGCGCGGCGACGCGTGGGCGGCTGACCTCCGCGGGTCGGGCGCTCCACCCGGCTCCGGCGGTCAGGCCGCCACCGGCCCACGACGCCCCGCGGCGACTGCCCGCGGTCTGTCAGCAGGACGCACGTCGGCGGCCCGCAGAACTGCGGACCGCCGTACCGCCGTACCGCAACGACTGTTGCTCAGGAAGAAGCGCCGCGTCCGGTCTTCTCCTGCAGGCGATCGATGTGCTCCGACGCCTCGGCCTTGGTGAGGTCGGCTGACAACTCCTCACCGGCTTCGCGGGCGAGGGTGTCGAGGTAGCTGCGCTGCGGGCCGGTCATCGGCTCGTCGCCGGTGACCCACTGCTCGGGGTCCTTGCTCGCGGTGGTCGAGGGGTCCGGGCGTTCTCCGCCGAGGGTCTCCGGCTGGTTCTGGTCTGCATCACTCATGCCCCGGACCGTACGCCGCACCCCCGACCAACGGCGCAGCACGACGTCCCCCGCAGGCCGTGAGCGGACAACGGGCACCGGACGACTCAGACGGGCGTCGCCGTGTACCGGACCAGATCGCCTCCGACGTCGCTCGCCGCGACCGGGACGACCCGCCCGTCCCGCTCGATCCAGAGCGTGTTCGCGGGCTCGTCGAGTCGGTCGACACGGTGCAGCGACCCGGTGAGCAGGACCGACGCCGTGACCCGCACCCGTCCGGACGCCGGACACGGCGGCAGGCCGGGGACGTCGTCGGCGTACACCGGGTACTCGCCCGGGGACAGCACGGGGGTGACGGGCGTCGTCACGATCTCCACCCCGGACGCTCCGGTGGACGTGTCGGTCACGCCGGACGACACGACGACGAGCCGGACCACCTGGTCCATCGGCAGCGGCACGTCGGCCTTCGGCGCGTCAGCAGGACCGGCCAGTGCGCGGAACGCGGGCCGACCGTCGGCGGCGAGGTGCGCCTCCCGGCCGTCGATGCGGACGCGACCGCGTCCCCGTGAGTCGGCGTAGACGCCCGGCTCGAGCCCGGACCGTCGGGCTTCCAGGAGGCTCACCACGACCCGGTCGGGCCGGTACCAGTCGCGGAGCGTGGCCGGGTCGACCCAGCCGATGCTCGCGACCCCGCGGGCGAGCTCGGCGGAGTCGTCCGCGGCACGCTCGTCGAGGGCGCCGAGGGGGTGCTCACCGCGCACGGCGACGAGCCCGTCGTAGCGGCCGTCGGGCGACACGGGAGGCTCGTGGTCGAGCACCTCGACGCGCTTCGAGACCTTGCCGCCGTGTCCGTCGAAGGTCGCGAAGGTACGCAGGGCCTCGGGAGCGGTCGTCATGGGGTCACATCGTACGACCGGGTACCGTCACGCATCGTCATCGTGCGGACGGGGGACCGGCGGCGCGGCGGCGACCAGGGACCGGACCTCGCCGGTGCACAGTGCGGGGTCGACGCCCTCGGCGGGGCCGGCCGGGCGGGTGGCGCGTCGGGAGGCCGGTGACGGCTGGTGCGCGAGCCGCTGCGGTTCCAGGCTGTTGCGCTGGGCGGAGCGGACCAGGCGGTCCTCCTCGGCCTCCGAGCGGAAGACGCCGTGCGGGGATCGCCGCAGTGGCGGCCGGACGGGCTCGCCACGTCGGTCCTGACCGGGGAAGGGCCGGGAGCGCTTGCCGTACAGCAGCTCGGACGAGTCCAGCAGCCACGGCACCAGCGCGACGGTGACGCCGTGCGTGAGCAGCAGCTTCCGGCGGATGCGCCGACCGCGGTGGTTGTGCAGCATCCCTTCCCACCAGTGGCCGACGATGAAGAGCGGCGTGTACACGGTGACGACCTCTGAGCCGTGCTCGAGCCGGTGCGCCTTGATGTACTTGATCAGCGGCATCGAGATGTCGCGGTACGGGCTCGGCACCATGACCAGCGGGACCTCGATGCCGTGCTCGGCCCACTGTTCGCGGAGTCGGGCGGCGTCGTCGTCGTCGATGGCCACGTGCACCGCCTCGAGCCCGGCGTGCTTCGCGGCGATGGCGTAGTCGAGGGCCTTGAGGACCGGCTTCTGCAGCTTGTTGACGAGCACGATCGCGTGGTCACCGGTCGCGCCGAACTCGGTCTCGACGTCGGCCTCGATCTCGTGTGAGACGTCCCGGTAGTAGCGGTTCACGCCGAGCATCAGCACGAACAGCACGGGCATGATCACGAAGACCAGCCAAGCGCCGTGCGTGAACTTCGTGATCGTGACGATGACGAGCACCACGAAGGTGAACGTCGCACCGATCGAGTTGATGGTCAGGCTCCGGAGCACCTGCCCGCGGTTCACCGGCTCGTCGGCGGTCCCGGCACGGTCGGCGCGGAGCAGGGTCACCCAGTGCTTCACCATGCCGCTCTGCCCGAGCGTGAACGACACGAAGACGCCGATGATGTAGAGCTGGATCAGGCTCGTGACGTTCGCCCGGTAGACGATGAGCAGCGCGGCGGCGACGAGCGCGAGGACGATGACACCGTTCGAGTAGATCAGGCGGTCACCGCGGGTCGACAGGGCCTTCGGGGCGTACGAGTCGCGGGCCAGGATCGAGCCGAGCAGCGGGAAGCCGTTGAACGCCGTGTTCGCCGCGAGCAGCAGCACCGCCGCGGTCGTCGCCTGGATGACGAAGAACAGCACCGAGTTGTTGCCGAACGTCGCCGCCGCGATCTGCGCGATCAGGGAGCGCTGCGGGGTGGTCGCACAGTCCGCGAAGCCCTGCAGGTCGCAGGCGCTCTCGGCGTAGTGCACGCGTGAGACCAGTGCGAGCGTGATGAGTCCGATGAACAGGACGATCGCGATGCCGCCCATGAGCACGAGGGTCTGCTGGGCGTTCTTGATCTTCGGGCGGCGGAACGCCTGCACGCCGTTCGCGATCGCCTCGACACCGGTCAGCGCCGAACAGCCGGACGCGAAGGCGCGGAGGAGCAGCAGGATGAACGCCGCCTGCGTGGTGTGCTCGACGTTCTGCACGGTGTACGCGGCTGACTCGGCGACGGGCGCGTTCCCGGCGGCGACCCGGATCAGCCCGGTGACGACCATCACGAAGACGCTCGCCACGAACAGGTAGGTGGGGACCGCGAAGGCCTTGCTCGACTCGCGGACACCGCGGAGGTTCGCGGCCGCCAGCAGCACGACGAACAGGATCGCGAGTTCGACGCGGAACTCGTTGAGCATCGGCAGCGCGGAGATGATGTTGTCCACACCCGACGCCACCGACACCGCGACGGTCATCACGTAGTCGACGAGCAGCGCGCTCGCGACGACGAGTCCGGCGCGCTCACCGAGGTTCCGGTGTGCGACCTCGTAGTCGCCGCCGCCGGACGGGTACGCCTTGATGAGCTGGCGGTAGGACGCGACGACGACGACGAGCAGCAGGACGACGAGCGCCGCCACCCACGGGGCGAACGTCAGGAACGCCATGCCGCCGAGCAGCAGGATCATCAGGAGTTCCTGGGGCGCGTACGCCACGGAGGAGAGCGGGTCGCTGGCGAAGATGGGGAGCGCCAGGTGCTTCGGCAGCAGCTGCCCCTCGAGTTTCTCGGAGGGGAGCGGGTCGCCGATCAGTCGGGCTTTCAACGACCGGGTCTCGTTGGTCACGAGCGACGAACTTACTCAATCGGTGGGCGAACGCAACACCGGAGGGCCGAACGGTATTCCGCCGTGACCGAACAGGATGCGACGAACCCCTCCGATCTGCGTCAAGACGCGGATCGGAGGGGTTCTGAGTGGTGTTCCTGAAGGAACGGACAGGATGCGCCGACCCACCGGAACCGGACGGGAGGCCCGGATCGATCCCGCCCCGTCCGGCGCCGGTCAGAGCGACTTGCGCAGGGCCTCCAGGCCGTCGCGCAGTCGCTGGACGGCCGCGTCGTCGAGCGTGCCACGGGCGGCACGGCGGCGGAGGTCCGCACGGAGCTGCTGCCGGAACACGGCGACGGCCATCTCGGCGTCGCGGAGGGACCGGACACCGGCTGCCGGCACCGCGGTCGGACCGGAGGTGGACGACCCGCCGGTGGCACCGGGTTCGGCGGCGGCCGCCAGGTCCGCACGCAGCGACTTCATCGCGGCGCCGACCGACGCGCGCACGCCGTCGGCGAGCGACTTGACGCTGTCGGTGACGCCGTTCTCGAGCTGCGCGACCTCGTCCGCGCGGGCGTCGAGCTCTGCGCGGCCGGCGTCGGTGATGGCGTAGACGGTCTTGCGGCCGTCGGAGGTGCCGGTGATCAGGCCGTCCTCCTCCAGCTTCGCCAGACGTGGGTAGACGGTTCCGGCGCTCGGCACGTAGGTACCGCCGAAGCGGTCGCCGAGCGCGGTGATGACCTCGTACCCGTGCATCGGGTGGTCGGCCAGCAGGACCAGCAGGTAGAGGCGCAGGTGACCGTGCGCGAAGACGGGGCTCATGCGACGGTCCCGCCCTGCTCGTCGAAGGACGGAGTTGCCGGAGCTGTCGGAGTCGTCGGCGTGGGCGGCCCGTCGGGGGCGGTCGGCGCGGTCGGTGCGTCGGACGCGGCGGGTGCGTGGCCGTGCACGATCGCCACGTCACCGGAGACCGAGTTGATGCGGATGTCGACGTAGGAGCCGGCGAGCTCGCCGTCGGTCCGCGTGTACGAGCCGCGGGTGCCGCGGATCTCGGCGTCGTCGAACTGCAGCCGGCCGGTCGCGGTGTTGATCGTGCTCGTGTAGGGCGTGCCGTGCTCGAGACGGACGTCGACCGACCCGGACACCGTGTTCACCTTCACCTGGTCGGGGGAGCCGTGCAGGTCGAGGACGACCGCCGAGGACACTCCGTCCGCAGTGAAGCGGCGGATCTCGCCGGTGGCGACGACGTCACCCGAGACGGTGCGGAGCGCGACGGCGCCGACCTGGTCGCGGAGCGTGGTCGTGCCGGAGACGGCGTTGACGACGACGTCACCGATCACGCCGTCGACGACGACGTCCCCGGAGACGCTGTTGAGGGTGGCACCGCGCTCGGTACCGGAGAGCAGGACGCCGGCCGAGACGACGCCGATGTTCACCGTCACGTCCCGGGGGACCAGGATGCTGACGTCGGCTCGGGCGCCGCCGCCACGGAAGGACTTGAGGAACCCGAGGACGTCGTCCCAGCGCATCTGCGGGTGGTCGACGGTGAGGGTGTCGCCCTCGATCTCGACCTTGATGGGCTTGCCGGAGACCTGGTGGATCTCCACGCGGGCGGTGGGTTCGTCGTGCGTGACGACGTCCACCTGTCCGCCGACCAGACCGATCCGCAGTGCGCGGACGATCCCGGTGTCGATGACCTTCGGCTCGTCGATGAGCCACTTCTCCTGTGCCATGACGTCTCCCTGTCCGGACGCGATGTGTCGCGTTCTGGCAGACACGATACATCGCGTCTCGTGAGCGGTGCCAGGGTCAGTGCCGGATGCTCGGCACGGGGTCAGGAACAGGCGGGGCGGGGGTTCGGCCAACGCCGGGGCTCCACGGGAACCGACGGAAGACCGCCATGAGCGGCTGGACCATCGGGCCGATGGCGAACGCGGCGACCACGGTGCCGACGCCGACGTCCCCGCCGAGCAGCCAGCCGATGACGACGACCGTGACCTCGACGCTCGTCCGCGCGACCCACAGTGGCCAGCCGAGCCGCTCGTGCAGTCCGACCATCAGGCCGTCGCGCGGACCGGTCCCGAACCCCGCGCCGATGTAGCACGCGGTCGCAACGGCCAGGAGGGCGAGGCTCGCGACGAACAGCAGGACGCGACCGAGCAAGTCGCCCGGTTCCGGGACCAGCCAGAGCACCAGGTCGGCGGCCGGACCGACGGACAGGACGTTGAGCACCGTGCCGATCCGTAGTCGCTGGCGGAGGGGGATCCAGAACAGCAGGATCACGAAGCTCGAGGTCACGGTGACGACGCCGAACGACCACGGCAGGACGTTCTCGAGCCCCTGCGTGAGGACCGTCCACGACGAGACGCCGACGACGGCACGGACCTGCAGCGCCACCGAGGCGCCGTAGAGGAAGAGGCCCACGGCGAGCTGCACGAAGCGCAGGGTCAGGGCGGTGAGGCGGGGCATGGCTCGATGCTCGCGCAGATTGGCCTGCTGTGCGAGAGCCAATCGGGCTACCGTGGACCCATGAGCCCCGTCCTCCTCAGCGCCCGGTCCGTCGCCCTGCTGCTCCGCCACTGGCGAGCCGGATCCGACGCCGCCGCCTACGAGGCGCTCGCCGACGCCGTCCGGGTCCTCGTCATCGACGGACGCATCCCGCACGGGGCCCGTCTGCCCGCCGAACGCGGTCTCGCTGCCGCCCTCGGCGTCTCCCGCACCACCGTCGCGAACGCCTACGCGCGTCTCCGCGAGGACGGGTACCTCACCTCGCTCCGCGGCTCCGGGAGCATCATCCGCCTGCCGCTCGAAGGGCGTCCGGATCCGGAGCACCTGGCCGGCACCGTCCCCGTGGACCTGCTCGACCTCCGGAAGGCCGCCCTCCGCAGCGCGCCGGGCGTCGCCGACGCCGTCGAACGGGCGATGCGGCACCTCCCGGCGGCGCTCGCCGGGATCGGGTACGACACCGTCGGCGACGCCGGGCTCCGGGCCGCGATCGCCGACCGGTACACCGCACGCGGACTGCCGACCACATCGTCCGAGGTGATCGTCACCATCGGCGCGCAGCACGCGATCGCCCTGCTCGCGCGGGTGCTGGTCCGCCGCGGCGACCCCGTGCTGGTCGAGTCACCGACGTACCCGCACGCCCACGAGGCGCTCCGCGAGGCCGGCGGCCGACTCGTCTCGGTCCCCGTCGACGTCCGCGGCGGCTGGGACGAGGCGGTGCTCGACGCCACGATCCGCCGCTCGGCCCCGACGGTCGCCTACGTCATGCCGGAACTGCACAACCCCACGGGTGCGACGATGACCGCATCGACGCGCCGCTTGCTGGTCGAGGCCGCAGCGGCGGTCGGCACCGTCGTCGTCGCCGACGAGACGATGGGGGAGCTCCGCATCGACGGCGTGCCCTCGCGACCCCTCGCCGCCGACGCACCCGGACAGGTCGTCATGGTCGGTTCCGCCGCCAAGGTCTTCTGGGGCGGACTGCGGATCGGGTGGGTGCGCGCCGCACCGGACCTGCTGCAGCGGCTGCTGCTGGCCCGACCGACCGGTGACCTCGGCACGCCGGTCCTCGACCAGCTCGTCGCGCGTGAGCTGGTCCCGCAGACCGCGGCCGTCCTGGAGGCCCGGCGTCACGTCCTCCGCGACGGTCGCGACGGTCTCGTGGCCGCGCTCCGGGCGCGGCTGCCGGAGTGGGACGTGCCGTCCCCGGCGGGCGGGTTGACGCTGTGGGTCGGGCTCGGGCGGCCGGTGTCGAGTGCGCTCGTGCTCGCAGCGCGGTCGGAGGGGGTGGTGCTGGCCTCCGGCGGGGTGTTCGGGCCGGAAGGCGGGTTCGAGCGGTCGCTGCGGGTGCCGTTCACCGTGTCCGGCGCGGACCGGGAGCGGCTGGTCGAGGCGTTGGCGCGGTCGTGGGAGCGGGTCGGCGGGGCGGCGGTGGAGACGAGGGGGTCCGCGGCGGCGGTGGTGTGAGCCGCTTCCACTCCGCCACCGCTCGTTCCGTCCCGCTTCTCACTCTCGCGGGGGATGCGGGTGGCCCTCCCGGGTGACGCGGTGGCCGGTGCCGGGACGGGAGCATCGGGACCATGAACAGCACCCTGTCCTCCTCGTCCGCCGCACTGCCGGGTACGTCGTCCGGCTCCGCCGCCGGCGTGCCGCCGCTCGCCCGGGTCACGATGGCGCTGACGGGGGCGGTCCTGGCCGGGGTCGCGACGAGTTTCGGACAGGCGGTGCCCGGACTCGGCACGGTGTCGAACTCGGCCGGCCCGTGGTTCGTCGTCGCGGCGCTGCTGGTGCTCGCGGCGGGGGTCGGCCGCGGCGCTGGTGCCGGTGCTCCGGCTCGGGGTCGTGGCGGATGGCTGTCGGTGGCGCTGGCGATGGCGCTCGGGGTCGTGCTGCTCGAGCTCATGCACATCGGGTACTGGGCGGCCACGAACCTGCGCGGCTACGTCGACACGTTGTCGATCACGAACTTCTGGGTCGTGATGGCGGTGCCGGCCGGGCTCCTGGCGGGCGCGGTCGCCGTCGCGGCACGGTCCGCCGACGGCCGCTGGCGCGGGGCTGCGGCCGGGGCCACCGCTGCCGTCCTCATCGGCGAGGGGGTCCGCGGGTTGCTGCAGGTGGCGGCGACCACCGGCTCGGCGACGTGGATCGTGCAGATCGTGGTCGGGATCGCCGTGGTCGTCGTGGGGATGGCGCTGGCCCGGACGCCGGTCGGCCGGGTGGTCGCCCTCGGGTCCGGGATCATCGGGTCGGTCGCCGTCGCCGCGGTGTACGTGGGCGTCGGCTGGGCCTGATCCCGTCCGCCGTGCCGGGCGCACTGCTCCGGCACTCCCTCCGCGAAACTGCACGTTCGTCCACAGAGTGCACTGCCGGGGCACGCGCTGACGCCACGGCTGCGAGGATCGAGACGTGCACCTCCTCTCCGTCTTCAGTCTCCGGAACCGCGCCCTCATCGCCCTCGTGACGATCGTGGTCGCCGTCTTCGGTGGCGTCGCCCTGTCGAGCCTGAAGCAGGAACTCATCCCGAGTGTCGAGTTCCCGCAGGTCGCGATCGTCAGTGCCTACCCCGGGGCCACGCCAGAGGTGGTGTCCAACGACGTCTCGACCAAGATCGAACAGGCCATCCAGGTCGTCCCGGACCTCGAGTCGACGAGCGCCACCTCGTCCACCGGGCAGAGCGTCGTCTCGGCCTCGTTCCAGTACGGCTCGAACCTGGCCAGCGCCGAGGACAAGATCCAGACCGCGGTGAACGCCCTGTCGTTGCCCGACTCCGTGCAGACGCAGATCGTCACCGGGTCCTTCGACGACCTGCCGGTGCTGCAGGTCGCGGTCTCGGCCTCCGGCAACCAGGAGCAGCTCGTCGACCGGCTGCAGGCCTCGGCGATCCCCGACCTCGAGAAGCTCGACGGCGTGCGGCAGGCCGACGTCTTCGGCAACCCGGGCCGTCGCGTCGTCATCACGCCGGACCAGGACGAGCTCGCAGCCCGCGGACTCAGCCAGACGGCGATCTCGGACGCGCTCGACGACAACGGCACGCTGGTCCCCGGCGGCACGTTGACCGAGGACGGTTCGACGCTGTCCGTGCAGACCGGTGAGCGGATCGCGTCGCTCGAGGACATCCGTGACCTGCCGCTGACGAGCTCGTCGTCGGGGTCTGGTTCCTCGGCCTCCGGCGGCACGACGTCCGGCTCTGCCGGCGCCACGTCCGGTGCTGCCACCGGTGCCGGCGCGGCTGCCACCGGTGCGACGGGCACTGGTGCGACTGGTGCTGGTGCGACTGGTGCTGGTGCGACCGGTACGGGTACCGGTGCGGACGCGACCGGCGGGACCACGACGACGGCTCCGACCGACGGCACGGCGACCGGTGGCGCGACCACCGCGGCGACACCCACGGACACGACGCTCGGCGACGTGGCGACCGTCGCCATCAAGGAGTCCCCGCGCACCTCGATCAGCCGTGTGGACGGCGAGCAGGCCCTGACGATCTCGATCACGAAGACGCAGGAGGCCAACACCGTCGACGTCTCGAAGACCGTGCGCGACGCGCTGCCCGGCATCGAGAAGAAGATCGAGGGCGACCCGCGCTTCACCGTCGTCTTCGACCAGGCGCCCTACATCCAGCAGTCGATCGACTCCCTCGCCGAAGAGGGCCTGCTCGGCCTCGGCTTCGCGGTCATCGTCATCCTGGTGTTCCTGCTCTCGTGGCGCTCGACCCTGGTCACCGCGATCTCGATCCCGACCTCGGTGCTCCTCGCCGCGATCGGCATGCGCGCTGCGGGGTACACGCTCAACATCATCACGCTGGCTGCCCTGACGATCGCGATCGGCCGCGTGGTCGACGACTCCATCGTCGTCATCGAGAACATCAAACGGCACATGGTGCCCGGCGTCGACCGCGGCCGTGCGGTGCTCGCTGCCGTGCGCGAGGTCGCCGGGGCGGTCACCGCCTCCACCCTGACCACCGTCGCGGTGTTCCTGCCGGTGGCGTTCGTCGCGGAACTCGTCGGGGAGCTCTTCCGGCCGTTCGCCGTGACGGTCACGCTGGCGCTCATCGCCTCGCTGCTCGTGTCGCTGACGATCGTGCCGGTGCTCGCGTACTGGTGGCTCCGGCCCGCCAAGGCCAAGCAGGGAACGGTCACCGCCACGGCCGCGTCGGAGGGCTCCGACCCGGCTGCTGCCGACCTCGACACCATCCGTCCGGGCTCCGAAGGGACGCTCGCCTCGGCGGGCGACCTGCACGACGCCGGCACCTCGGACCGCCTGCGCCGTGTGTACCTGCCGGTGCTCAGCTGGGCGGTCCGCAAGCCGGTCGTCGTCGTGCTGCTCGCCGTGGTCGTCCTCGGTGGCACGGTCGCCTCGCTGCCGTTCGTCACGACGAACTACCTCGGCGACTCCGGGCAGAACACGTTCACCGTGACGCAGGACCTCAAGGCCGGCTCGAGCCTCGCCGTCCAGTCCGACTCCGCGCGCAAGGTGGAGCGGGCGCTGCAGGACGTCGACGGCGTCGAGACCGTCCAGACCACCATCGGCACGAGCGGGCAGTCGCTCCAGGCGGCCTTCGGTGGTGGCGGCACGGCCTCGGTCCAGTACGCCGTCACGACCGACGCGGACGCCGACCAGACGACGATCCAGGCCGATGCGCGGAAGTCGCTCAAGGGGATCGACGACGTCGGTGAGATCACCATCGCGTCCTCGGGCGGCTTCGGCGGCAGCAGTGACATCGAAGTCGACGTCACCGCGCCGACCCAGTCGCAGCTCGAGACGGCGTCGCAGAAAGTCCTCAAGACCATGCAGTCGGTCGAGAACACGACGGCCGCGACGAGCAACCTGTCGGCAGCGGAACCGTTCCTGGCAGTCCGCGTCGATAGGGCGAAGGCCGCGTCCCTGGGGCTCACCGAGACCCAGGTCGGCGGGCTCGTCGCCGCAGCGGTCTCACCGCGCGACACCGGCAGCATCGAGATCGACGACGCGACGCTCGACGTCTACATCGCCGACGCCGAGCCGCCGACCACGATCGCCGCCCTCCGCGACCTCGCGGTCCCGACGAGCACCGGCACCGCCAAGCTGACGGACGTCGCGACGGTCGAGGAGTCCGACGGCCCGACCACCGTCACCACGACGAACGCGGCCCGGACGGCCACGATCACCGTGACGCCGGACGCGTCGAACCTCGGTGCCGCCGTGCAGTCGGTCACCACGGCCGTCGACGAGCTCGACTTGCCCCGCGGTGCGACCGCGTCGATCGGTGGTGTCGCCGCCAGCCAGTCGTCCGCGTTCTCGCAGCTCGGCCTGGCGCTCGTCGTCGCCGTGCTGATCGTCTACGTGATCATGGTCGCGACGTTCCGCAGCCTGCTGCAGCCGCTGATGCTCCTGGTGTCGGTGCCGTTCGCCTTCACCGGTGCACTGCTGCTGCAGATCATCTCCGGCGTGCCGCTCGGAGTCGCGTCGCTGATCGGTCTGCTGATGCTCATCGGCATCGTCGTGACGAACGCCATCGTGCTCATCGACCTCGTCAACCAGTACCGGCGACGAGGACTCCGGGTCCGTGACGCCCTGCTCGAGGGCGCGACCCGTCGTCTCCGGCCGATCCTCATGACGGCGACCGCGACGATCTTCGCGCTGCTGCCGATGGCGATCGGGCTGACGGGGAAGTCGGGCTTCATCTCGCAGCCGCTCGCCCTCGTCGTCATCGGCGGTCTGGTGTCGTCCACGCTGCTGACGCTCGTGGTGCTGCCCGCGCTGTACGCCCTGGTCGAGGGTGCGCGCGAGCGTCGGGCCGAGCGGAAGTCGGCGCCAGCGCAGGTCTGACCGTCTGGCGGTCGGGAGCTCAGCGCTCGCTGGGCTCCCGGTCGGCCGGGCGGAACCACGACACGAGCGCACAGGTCAGGGTGACGAGGAAGACGAGCGCCCCGAGCTGCGCGACGACGGACACCTGCCCGACCGCGGCCCCGTAGCCGCCGAACGACACCGCGACCAGGAACGACAGCCCGAGCAGCAGCTCCACGGAGGTCCGGACACCGGTCAGGGGCGCGGCGAACGGACGCGGGGCGCGGTGGACCGGCGTCTGGGCGGAGGGCGTGGAGGTCACCTCGGAAGTCTGGCGAGCCGTCCGGTCCGATGGCAGTCCCGCTCCGGGTGCCACCCGCCCGGGGGAGTCAGCGCAGGCCGGGGGAGTCAGCGCAGGCCGGGGGAGTCAGCGCAGGCCGGCGCGGAGGAAGTTCGTCACGCGCCGGCTCATCGCCTGGTCGAGCTGCGCGATCGAGTGCGCCGATCCCTGCACCGCCACGAACCGCACCGAGACACCGTGCGACCGCAGCGTCGACGCGAACCGCTGCGACTCCCACAGCGGGATGAACTCGTCCGTCGAGTGCCCGATGAAGAACGGCGCCGTCGCCTTCGTCACGTGGTACTCCGGCGAGGCCCGCTCGGCCGCCTGGCAGGCTCGGTAGGACGTACAGCCGAGGTAGAGCAGCTGCTTCCGTTGGAACGCCGCGGCGACCCCGTCCGGTCCGGTCGAGCGGGCCGTCAGGTCGGTCGGGCCGCTGAGGTCGACGACCGCCCGGATCCGGTAGCCCTCGGCGTACGCGCTGGACTCGTGGTCCTGCACGGCGAGCATCGCGGCGAGGTTCCCGCCGGCGCTGCCGCCGAACACCCCGACGCGTCCGGGGTCGACGTCGTACGTCCGCAGCGTGGTCTCGCGGAACACGAAGTCGAGTGCCCGACGGACGTCGTCGAGTCCGGCGGGGAAGGGGTCCGTCGGTGCCAGGCGGTAGTCCACGTTGAAGGTCACGAAGCCCTCGGAGGCCAGGTACTGGCACACCGAGCGGTACGCGGCGGTCGCCTTGTCACCGTGTGACCAGCTGCCGCCGTGGATCATCATCACCGCCGGACGTGTGCCGACGTCGACACGGTCCGGGGCCTCCGTCGGCGCAGCGGTCGGGGTCGCCGTCGGAGTGGCGGTGCTCTCCGGTGGGCTGTCGGCGGGCAGGCAGACGTCGAGTTGCTGGAGCGGGTCCTGCCCGTAGGGGACGTCCTGCACGACGTCGATGCCGTGGTACCGCAACGACAGGGGGTAGATGACCGGCCCCGCGGTCACCGTCGAGTTCCGGTCGCCCGTGCCGTCCGCACTGCAGGACGCGGCGGCGCCGACGACCGCGACCGCGGCGACGAGCGCGAGCAGGAGACGACGGCCGGACTTCATCGCGAGCCACGGTACAGGGGCCGGCCGGGGTGCCAGGATGGTGGTCACACCCGCAGGAGGATCCCGTGACCCGTCAGAAGTCCTGGAACGCCGATCCGGAACCGCTCCTCCGCGTCGGTCCCGGATTCCGACTCGACACCGTCGACCCCGACGGCACACCGGGCTTCCCCGGCCGCAAGATCGACGGGCTCGAGGCCTTGGCCGCCGGCGCCTCCCGGCTCGCGGCCCTGCAGGAGCGGCTCTGGGCAGCGGCAACGGCCGGCGACCAGCGGCGCGTGCTGCTCGTCCTGCAGGCGATGGACACCGCGGGCAAGGGCGGCATCGTCTCGCACGTCGTCGGCGCGGTGGACCCGAACGGTGTGCACTACGCGGGCTTCGGGGCCCCGACAGCCGAGGAGCGCGAGCGCGACTTCCTCTGGCGCATCGAACGACAGCTGCCGAACGCCGGACAGCTCGGGGTGTTCGACCGCTCCCACTACGAGGACGTCCTCATCCAGCGCGTCCGCGGGCTGGCGGAACCGGCCGAGATCGAGCGTCGGTACGGGGCGATCGTGGACTTCGAGTCCCGCCTGGCCGAGCAGGGCACCACGATCGTCAAGGTCATGCTGCACATCTCGAAGGACGAGCAGCGCGAGCGCCTCGGCGACCGCCTGGACCGGCCGGACAAGCACTGGAAGTTCAACCCGGGCGACATCGACGAGCGTCTGCGCTGGGACGACTACCAGCAGGCGTACCAGGTCGTCTTCGACCGGACGTCGAGCGAGCAGGCGCCCTGGTACGTCGTCCCGGCGAACCGCAAGTGGTACGCCCGTCTCGCCGTGCAGCAGCTCCTGCTCCGCGCCCTGGAGGACATGCACCTCTCGTGGCCCGCCGCCGACTTCGACGTCGCCGAGCAGCGACAGCGGCTCGCCGAGTCCTGACCGCTCGTCCGCTCGTCCGCTCGGTGGGCCGGCACCGGCCTGGAGGTCCGGGGCTGGCTTCCCGAGGCCGGTTCGCGTAGACTCCCTCGGTCGGCCTTCGACACCGTGGCTCGCGAGCCGCGGACGTGTTTGGGTGTTGTGTAGTTCGAGGGCTGGAATCACGTCGATCGACGACGGGATGAACCCCCTCTCCACGAACCGCCCCCGCCGATGTCGCTGCCGGGCCGCGTGGTACGTCTGCACCCCGGAAAGAACACATGGCCCCGTACGACAAGGGCGCGAACTCCCGCGCCGACCGTTCCGACCGCGCTCGTCACCCGAACGGCACCCCTGCCGCTCGCAGTGCCAAGCACCGCGGCTTCCGAGCCCCCGAGCCCACCGCGCCGCGCCAGAAGCAGCGCTGGGACGCCGAAGAGCGTCGCTCCCGTCCCTCGTCGGGCGAGCGCCCGAACTGGGAGCCGCGTGACAGCCGCGGCAGCCGTCCGGCGTGGGAACCCCGCGGTGCGGGCCGTCCCGCACGCGGCGACGACCGTGCCCCGCGTTCGTTCGACCGCAACGACCGTGCCCCTCGTCGTGACGACAACGACCGTGCGCCGCGTCGTTTCGACCGTGACGAGCGCGCGCCGCGTTCGTTCGACCGGAACGACCGTGCCCCTCGTCGTGACGACAACGACCGTGCGCCGCGTCGTTTCGACCGTGACGAGCGCGCACCCCGTTCGTTCGACCGCAACGACCGTGCCCCTCGTCGTGACGACAACGACCGTGCCCCGCGTCGCTTCGACCGTGACGAGCGTGCACCCCGTTCGTTCGACCGCAACGACCGTGCCCCTCGTCGTGACAGCGACGACCGTCCGCGTCGCTTCGACCGTGACGAGCGTGCACCCCGTTCGTTCGACCGCAACGACCGCGCCCCTCGTCGTGAGGACGACCGTGCGCCGCGCCGTTTCGACCGTGACGAGCGCGCCCCGCGCAGCTCCGACCGCTCGACCGAGCGCACCCCGTTCGTCCCCGCGGACGACGTCAAGCTCGAGAAGCTGCAGGCCGAGGCGACCATCGCCGCCGACGTCGACGGTGTGACCTTCGGCGATCTCGGCATCGGCGGGAACATCTCCCGTGCCCTGGCCGAGCTCGGCGCAGCGAGCCCGTTCCCGATCCAGGCGGCGACGATCCCCGACGTGCTCGCCGGCAAGGACGTCCTCGGCCGCGGTCGCACGGGCTCCGGCAAGACCATCGCGTTCGGCGCCCCGCTCGTCGAGAAGCTCATGGAGCACGGCGGCGGCATGAAGCGGAAGATGGGCCGCGCTCCGCGTGCGCTCATCCTCGCGCCGACCCGCGAACTCGCCCTGCAGATCGACCGCACCGTGCAGCCGATCGCCCGCTCGGTGGGCCTCTTCACGACGCAGATCTACGGCGGCGTCCCGTACGGCCGTCAGGAGGGTGCTCTCGAGCGTGGCGTCGACATCATCGTCGGCACGCCGGGTCGTGTGCAGGACCTCCTGAACAAGGGGAAGCTCGACCTCAGTGAGGTCGTCATCTCCGTCCTCGACGAGGCCGACCACATGTGCGACCTCGGGTTCCTCGAGCCGGTGCAGGAGATCCTCCGCGCCACGGCCGAGGTCACCCCGCAGGGCAACCGCGCCCAGAAGCTGCTGTTCAGCGCGACGCTCGACACCCAGGTCGCCGCGCTCGTCGAGCAGTTCCTGCACGAGCCGAGCGTCCACGAGGTCGCGGGTGAGGATCAGGCGTCCTCGACCATCGACCACCGCGTGCTCGTGGTCGAGCAGCGCGACAAGGACCGCGTCCTCGAGGAGCTCGTCGCCGGCGAGGGCAAGACCATCGTCTTCGCCCGCACCCGCGCCTACGCCGAGCGTCTCGCCGAGCAGTTCGAGGACGCCGGCATCCGCGCGACCTCGCTGCACGGTGACCTCAACCAGTCACGCCGCACGCGCAACCTGTCGCTGCTCACCAGCGGCCGGGTGAACGTGCTCGTCGCCACGGACGTCGCGGCGCGCGGTATCCACGTCGACGACATCTCGCTCGTCGTGCAGGCCGACGCGCCGGACGACTACAAGGCGTACATGCACCGCTCCGGTCGTACCGGTCGTGCCGGCAAGGAGGGCACGGTCGTCACCATCGTCCCGCGCAGCCGTCGCCGGAAGATCGAGGGCATCCTCGAGCACGCCGAGATCCAGGCCGACCTCGTCGAGAGCGGTCCCGGCGACCGCATCCTCGCGGAGCTCGCCGCGCGCTGAGCTCGTGAGACGCCGGCGTCTCTGCGAGACACCGCCGAACTCGTGAGACGCCGCCGGGAACGGCGGCGTCTCGACCACGACGCGGCGTCCGGAACGACCACTCGACGGACGGGAGGTGGGCCCCACCAGCCGGTTCCGACACGACGCGCCAGCGGCGTGGCGGCCGTGCCTGGAGGGACGGTACCAGCTGGTACCGTGCCTCCCGTCCGTCGTGTCAGCGGTTGAAGAACAGCACGCCGCGCGCGTAGCCCGCCTGTCCGGCGTGCTGGACGCAGTCGTCGAGGATGCTGACCAGGCGCACGCCGACGGTCACCGGCGGATCCCAGGCCTCGTCGACGACGGTCTCGAAGTCCTCGGGCGACAGGGTGTGCAGGTAGGCGACGGTGCGCTCGTGCACCGCGCCGAGGTACCCGGTCAGGAGCTCGGCCGACGCGCGGACACGGCCGACGTCGTCACGGGACATGCCGTACCCGAGCGCCTCGGCGGGGAACGGCAGGCCGAAGCGCTCGACCCAGCCGTCGGCCGTCCAGACCTGTTCGGTGCCGGCGAGAGCGGCGATCTGCGAGTCCTGACCGCGGGCGATGTGCCAGGCGAGCCAGGCGAGCGTGTTGGCACCGGCGGCCGGGCGGGAGGCGAGCTGGTCTTCCGACAGGCCGTCGACGGCACGTCCGACGGTCTCGGGTACGCGGGAGAACGCTTCGACGAGGAGTTCGGCGGGAGTGGTCATGAGTCCGACCGTACGCCGCACCTCGGTCAGAGGCTGGCGGCTCGGGAGTGGCGGGCGAGGGCTTCGCCGAGGAGCGTGAACTGGGTGGCGAGGCGGGCGCGGTCAGCGGGGGCGACGACCTCCCGGGCAGCCGCCGAGTAGACGCCACCGATCTGCTGCGCGACCGCGGCGCCGGACGGGGTGAGGCGGAGCAGCAGACTGCGGCGGTCGTCCGGGTTCGGCCCACGGCGGATGTGCCCGTGCCGCTCGAGCCGGTCGATCAGCGAGGTCATCGCGCCCGTGGACAGTTCCAGGTGCTCGCCGGCCTGCTTCGGGGTGACGCCCGTGCCGGTGGCGGCCAGGAAGAGCACGAAGCGGGTGTCGGTCGCGTTGAGTCCGCGCGCGGCGCTCTCGCGGGCGAGCACACGGGCGTGGTGCATCTGGAACGAGCGGAACGCGACCATGAGGTCGGCGAGGTCGTCCTCGGCGGCGGCGGGGACCGGCGGGGTGGGCTGCACGTCCGGGCTCACGGGCACCGGCAGGGCACCGGACAGCGGATCGGGCAGCGCGTCGGGCAGTACTTCAGGCACGATGGGGACGGGCGCTCGGGAGTCGCGCATGCGGGGGTGTCGCTCTTCTCGCCAGGGACCGCGGTGGACGGTCGACGGGCGACTCGGGACAGTCGCCGTGGTCATCATGCTGCGCCTTCGTGCCTGTGCGTTCCACCCCCAACAGGAGGGGGCGCCCGGCGATGTCCCCGGCGGCCGTTACCGTGGCTCGCATGCGGATCCTGCACACGGGCGACTGGCACCTCGGACGCACGCTGCTCGGGGCGGACCTGCTCGAGCACCAGGCGGCGTTCCTCGACCACCTCGTGCAGGTGGTCCGCGAGCGCGCGGTCGACCTGGTCGTGGTCGCCGGTGACGTCTACGACCGGGCCATCCCGCCGGTGGAGGCGGTCCGGATGCTCTCGCGTGTGCTCGAACGCCTGTCCGAGACGGCGACGGTCGTCGTGACGCCCGGCAACCACGACTCCGCCGTCCGACTCGGGTTCGGCGCCGGCGTGATGAGCGACCGCGTGCGGATCCTCGCCGAGCCGTCCCGACTGGCGGAACCGGTGCTGGTGGACGCCGCCGACGGGGGTGGCCCGGTCGCCGTGTACGGCCTGGCCTACCTGCAGCCCGACATGGTCCGCTACGCGCTCGCCCCGGTGCCGGACGAGCCACTCGCCCGCTCGCACCAGGCGGTCGTCGGGGCCGCGACGGACCTGGTCCGAGCCGACCTCGCCGGTCGCCCGGGCACGCGTTCGGTCGTCGTCGCGCATGCCTTCGTCGGTGGAGCCCTGGCCAGCGACAGCGAGCAGGACATCCGGGTCGGTGGGGTCGACCGGGTCGCCGAGTCCACCTTCGACGGCATCGACTACGTCGCCCTCGGACACCTGCACGGACCACAGCGGGTCGGTACGGGGGACCGCATCCGGTACGCGGGCTCGCCGCTGGCGTTCTCGTTCGGCGAGCGGAACCACACCAAGTCCGTGACCCTCGTCGAGCTGGCAGCGGACGGGTCCGTGACGGTGGACCTCCTGCCGACCCCGGTGCCCCGACGGCTCGTGGACGTCCGCGGCAGCATCGGGCAGATCGAGTCCGGGGCCTTCGCCGAACACGTCGACGCCTGGGTCCGGGTCGCTGTCACCGACACCGTGCACCCGGAGCGGTTGTACGCCCGCGTGAAGGACCGCTTCCCGCACGCGCTCGCGATCACGCACGAGCCCGCGGTCGCCCCGGAGCGCTCGGCTGCGCGGACGGTCAGTGCGACGAGCGACCCGGTGGAGGTCGCCGCCGACTTCGTCACCTACGCGACGGGTGGTGCGCCGGACGAGGTCGAGCTCGCGATCCTCCGCGACGCGTACGAGTCCGCGGCCGCCGCGCTCGCCGAGCAGGGGGCGCGCTGATGTACCTGCACCGCCTGGAACTCCGCGCTGTCGGTCCCTACCCGGACCTGGTGTCGATCGACTTCGCGTCCCTCGCCGCCTCGGGGGTGTTCCTGCTCGAGGGGCCGACGGGTTCCGGCAAGTCGACCATCATCGACGCCGTCGTCTACGCCCTCTACGGCGGGCTCGCCGGCAGCGACGCCAGCACCGACCGCCTGCACAGCCAGCACGCCGACCCCAGGGTGGAGCCCTTCGTCGACCTGGTCTTCGAGACGAGCGCCGGGGTGTACCGCGTCCGCCGCACCCCGCCGTACGACCGCCCGAAGCAGCGGGGGACCGGCACGATCCGGCAGCAGTCCTCGGCGCAACTCCTCCGGCTGGCCGACCCGTCCGACCTGGTCGGCGAGCCGATGTCGCACCGGGCGCCGGAGATCGGCGTCGAGATCGCCCGCGTGGTCGGGCTGAACCGGGACCAGTTCCTGCAGACCGTGGTCCTGCCGCAGGGGGAGTTCGCGCGGTTCCTCCGCGCCCCCGGCGAAGACCGCCGGAAACTCCTGCAGTCGCTGTTCGGCACCGCGATCTACGACCGGACCGCCGACGAGCTCGCCGCCCGGCGCCGCACGGCCGTCGCGGAGGTCGAGGCAGCCGACGCCCGGGTACGGGACGCCCTCGGGCGGTTCCGGCAAGCGTCCGGGGACGACGATGCCGACGAGTCCACCGCCACCGACGTGGTCGCCACGCTGCACCGGACGGCGACCGAGCTCGAGCAGGCGCGGACGCGTGCCCGGGCCGATGCCGAACACGCCGTCGCCCACCTGCACGACGTGACCACGCGGCTCGCCGCCGTCGACCGACGACGCGCACTGCTCGCCCGTCAGGAGGCCCTCGCCGCCGACGCCGCGGCGGTCGCCGGACACCGCACCGCCCTGGGCCTCGCCGACCACGCCGCGGTGGTCGTCGCCGTCGCGGACGGAGCCGCCGCAGCCGAGGACCGCCTGACCGCGCTGGTCGGGGAACGCTCCGCCGTGCGCGACCGGCACGAGGTCACCGATCCCACTCCGCGGGAAACGCATGACCGGCTCGCGGCGGTCCGGTCCGAGGTCCGGCACCCGGTCGACCTCGAGCAGTCCATCGACCAGCGGGTCTCCGCCGTGCGGACGGCCACCACCGACCTCGAGCGGACGCAGACCCGACTCGCCGAGGCCGCCACCGCGCTCGGGGTGCGCCCGGACGAGCGTGCCGAGATCGTCCTGGCCGCCGGACGGGCCGCGGGAGCCGTTGCCGACGCGCCCGCCGCCGCGCGTGCGGTGGAGACGGCGCAGGAGCTGGCCGTCCTGCTCGCCGCACACCGGGTCGCGTCCGGACGGACCTCAGACCTGGCCGCCGCGGTGACGGAGGCCGCCACGACGGCCGCTGCCGCCCTCGCCACCGAGAACGACCTGCGCGCCCGACGCATCGCCGGGCTCGCCGGCGAACTCGGTGCAGCGCTCGTCGCCGGGGACCCCTGCCCGGTGTGCGGTGCCATCGAGCACCCGGCCGTGGCCCGGCCGCAGGACGACCACCCGAGCGCCGAACAGATCGACGTCGCCGCCGCGGCACGCGCCGACGCCGAGCGGGGCCTCGCGGCTGCGACCGCCGACCACGCCGTCGCCCGGGCGGAACTCCTCCGGCTGACCGAGGCCGTCGGTGAGCACGACGACGACTCGGTCGCCCGGCAGCGCACCGACGCCGACGCGCGACTGGCCACCGCCCGTGCTGCGGCCGCCGCGGTCCAGGAGCACGAGCGACGGTTGCAGGCCCACGACCGCGCGACCCGCGCGCTCGAGGACGACCACACGGACCTGGTCACCCGGAGCCGACTGCTCGCCGACCGGATCGAGGGCGACCGGTCCCGCCTGGACGAGGACCGGGCCCGTGTCGACGAGGCCCGGCGCAGCGTCCGCCTCGTGCTCGAGCAGGCCGTCGCGGCGGGTGCGGGGACCGAGGCGCGGGCCGCGGCAGAGATCGACGCCCGCGACGGCTCCACCCTCGCCGAGGTCGACGCTCGGGTCGCCGCCGCTGCGACGGTCCTCCGCACGGTGGCCGACCTCGACGACCGCGTGACCGCCGCCGAGCGCGAGGTCGCCGACCGCAAGGCCGAGGTCGACGCCGCACTGCAGGCCCAGGGCTTCACCGACGTCACCGCTGCCCGCGCGGCCGCGCTCAGCCGGACCGACGCCGACCGGTTGCGCGGGATCGTCGCCGCGGCGGACCGCGAGCAGGCCGTGGTGGAGGCCGGGCTCGCCGAGCCCGCGGTGGTCGCTGCCGCCGCCGACTCGTCGACGGGGACGGGCCCGGGTACCGTGCTCGACCGGGACGCCGCGCAGGGCGCACGGGACGCCGCTGCCGTCGCCCTCGACGACGCCACCCGGGCCGCCGCGGCCGCAGCCGACCGAGCGAGCTCAGCCGACGAGTGCGCCACCGGCCTGGCCCGGGCCGTGCACGCGCGAGCGACCACGAGCGCCGAGAGCCGGGCCGTGGTCCGCCTCGCCGACATCGCCGCCGCCGCTGGCCACGTCAACCCGACCGGCATCACGCTCGGCACCTACGTGCTGATGCGCCGGTTCGAGGACGTCGTCGCCGCGGCCAACGACCGACTTCGGGCGATGCTCGCCGGTCGGTTCACCCTCGAGACCTCCGACGAGCGGGAGTCCGGCACCCGGGCTCGCCGGACCGGGCTGGCGCTGGCCGTCCGCGACCACCTGACCGACAGCACGCGGGACCCGCGGAGCCTGTCCGGCGGCGAGACCTTCACGTTCTCGCTCTGCCTGGCGCTCGGGCTCGCCGACGTCGTGCAGGCCGAGGCCGGCGGGGTGTCGCTCGGCACGCTGTTCGTCGACGAGGGCTTCGGCACCCTCGACCCGGAGACCCTCGATGACGTCATCGGGCAGCTGTCCCGCCTGACCGCCGGCGGACGCCAGGTCGGCATCGTCAGTCACGTCGAGGAGCTCAAGCAGCGGATCCCGGAGCGCATCGCGGTGCGTCGGACCCCCGAGGGTGGCTCACGCGTCACGACCACGGTCTGACCGGAGCACCCGCGGGGGCGTCAGGGGTGCGGTGTCGCGTCCACGGTCCCGTCGGGCGGCGGCAGGATGTCGGCCGCGATCCACGGGAAGACCCACGTGAAGAGCACGAAGACGATGGCGACGAGGAGCACGAGGAGCTCCAACACCTTCACGGCGGTGGGGCCGGGCAGCACGCGCCAGACGAGGGGGAAGATCACTTGGCGGCCTCCGTCAGTTCCTTCGGCGTGCCGTCGGACGCCTGCATCCAGTAGTCCATCTTCGCGTGCACGACGTACCGCTGGGCGGCGGACCACATCGGGTGGCAGGCGGTGAGGGTGAGCCAGCGGTCCTCGGCGGAGGGTTCCACGCCGGGCTTGTTCGGGACCGGTGCGATCGTCTCGATGTGGTCGGGCGTGACGATCTGACTGTCGGTGACCTTGTAGACGTACCAGACGTCGAACTTGGTCTTCGCGTCCGTGACCCGGACGACGATGGGATCGCCGGACTTCAGGTCGGCGATCTGGTTCAGGGGCTTGCCGTAGGTGACGCGGTGGCCGGCGACGGCGAAGTTGCCCTCGGCGCCGGGCATCGCGGTGTCCTGGTAGTGGCCGAGGCCGATGGTGTTGAGGACCTGTTCGCGGTCGGTGCCCTCACCGATGGGCCGGTTGTAGTCGGTGCCGAAGCGCGGGATCTGCATCGTCCCGAACACCGTGGAGAGCCCCGGCGGTTCGCTGAGCACGGGGGCTGCGTCACGGCGCTCGGTGCCGACGACCTTCTTCGTTTCCTGCTGGTCGAGCGTCTGCACGAGCTTCGTCTGCTCGTTCACCGCGACGACGTCGGTCCACCACGCGGTCCAGATCACGTAGAGCCCGGTCCCGGCACCCGCGATGATCAGGAGCTCGGCGAGCAGGGCGACGAGCGTCCCGCCGACGGTCTGGCGTGGACGCCGACGTCGGGGCTGTCCGGTGCCGTCGTCGTCGCGGGCATCGCGCCGCGACGGCAGCGTGTCGTGAGAGGTCACAGGGGCTCCGGATCGATGAGGTCGGCGCAGTAGGTCTATCAGACCACGACGACGGCGTGCTGCGGGCACCTTCCACAACTCCGTCCGGCATCGGCGTCTGATCCACGGCGGGATGCTCGGTACCGTTGCGCAGATGGAGTCCGTCATCCGTCCGTTCCGCCCCGCCGACACCGAGGCCGTCGTCGCGCTCTGGGAGGCCTGCGGCCTGGTCCGTCCGTGGAACGACCCACGCCGTGACATCGCGCGGAAGGCCACCGTGCAGCCCGAGCTGTTCCTGGTGGCGACCGACCGGGAGGCCGTGGTCGCCGCCGGCATGGCCGGTTTCGACGGGCACCGGGGCTGGGTCAACTACCTGGCGGTGTCGCCGGACCGGCAGGGCAGCGGACTCGGTCGGCGACTGATGGGCGAGTTCGAGCGGCTGCTCACCGACCTCGGCTGCCCCAAGCTCAACCTGCAGGTGCGCGCCGGGAACGAGCGGGTGATCGCGTTCTACGAGTCGCTGGGGTACGCCGACGACCACACCGTGTCGCTGGGCAAACGCCTGATCCGCGACGACCTGGCCTGAGCCGATCCGCAGGCGGACGGTCAGGCGGGATCGCGCGGAACCGGTCCGTCAGGACAGCGCGAGCCCGACCGACGCCGCGAACGCCAGCCCGATCCCCGTGGTCTGCAGTGCGGTGAGCCGTTCGCGGAGCACGATGCCGGCGAGCACCACCGTGCCGATCGGGTACAGCGCGTTGAGGACGCTGATCACCGGCAGCGTCGAGGGGTCGTCGCTCGAGTGCAGCCCCGCCTGGATGAACACGTTCGCCATCGCGTCGAGCACACCGCACCCGACGAGCACGAGCACCAGGGCACGCGGAGGTCGTACCCGACCGGCCGCGGGGCGGACGTCGGTGGTCGTCGTGACGGCGGGCGAGCCTCCCTTCCGGATCCACAGCGTGACCAGCGCCGCCGTGCCGAGCAGCACCACCTGCAGCGTCCGCGCGACCAGCAGGGTGGCGACGCCGGAGTCCGCGGGTGCGGCGTCGTAGCCGAGGACGACACCGCCGAAGCCGCACCCGGCCACCGCAGCGGTGACCACACCGCGGAGGGTGAGTCGAGCGCCTCCCGGATCGGGCACGGCCGCGACGAGCGCCACCGCGACCACCGCCACGACGAGCGCGACCACCCCGAGCGGTGACAGCACGGTGCCTCGGAACAGGGCGACGACGACCGGGACGACCGCGGAGAACACGGCGGTGAGCGGGGACAGCACGCTCATCGGTCCGATCGCGAGCGCCGCGTAGAGGAGGAGCACGCCGACCCCGCCGGAGACCCCGGCCACCACGCCGGCGACCGTGGCCGGTCCGGAGAACCGCCCGCCGAGGACCGCGAAGCCGACCAGCAGCGGCACCAGGCCGACCAGGGCCGCGACGGCCGCGACGGTCACGGGTCGGACCCGGCGCGACGCGAGCCCACCGAGGAAGTCGGCGGCGCCGTAGACGAGGGCGCCGCCGAGGCCGAGCAAGACGGTGATCACGGGTCCCATCCTGCCCGCACCGGTACTCTGCACGGCGTGAGCGTTCCCTACCACCGGTTGCCCCGTGTCGATGCGAACTGGCGGTGGTGGCGGCCACTGGTCGCGGTGGCGGTGTTCCTCGGCTTCTACCTGGCGTCGCAGTTCGTCATCGCGATCGCGTACTTCGTGCCGATCGGCGCGCAGCGCGGACAGGCCGGGCTCACCGACCTGACGGAGAAGCTGTCCGCCGGCGCGCTCGACCCGACCGATCCGCTGGTCCTGTCGCTGACGCTGGTGTCGCTCGTGGTGCTCCTGCCGGCGGTCATGCTGTCCGCGAAGATCGCCCGACTCGGTCCGTACGGGCTCCTGTCGTCGGTGCGCACCAGGATCCGTTGGGGATGGCTCGGCTGGTGCCTGCTGCCCCTCCTGGTGCTCGCGATCGTGATGTTCGCGGTCCAGGGCCTCGGGTACCTGGCGTTCGATGGCGGCCTGCACTGGAACACCGCTGAACTCGGGCAGTCGACCGTGACGCTGCAGACGCTGACCCTGACGATCCTGCTGGTGGTCCTGCTCGTGCCGTTCCAGGCCGCGGCCGAGGAGTACGTCTTCCGCGGGTTCCTCATGCAGACGATCGGCTCCTGGATCCCGGTCCGCGCCGTCGGCGCGGTCGTCGCGGTCGCGGTGTCGACCGTGCTGTTCGCCGTCCTGCACGTGCCGAACGGCTACAACATCTGGGGCATCCTCGACGTCGGCTCGTTCGGCCTGGTCGCCGCGATCATCGTGCTGCGGACCGGGGGGCTCGAGGCGACGGTCCTCCAGCACGCACTCAACAACATCATGATCTTCGTGCTGCAGGCGCCAGGGTGGTCGAAGGTGGACCTCACCGGCGAGGGGGCGCAGGGCACGTGGCAGGGCTTCGTCGTGACGCTCGCGACCTCGGTCGGGTACTGGGGGCTCGTCGAGCTGATGGCGCACTGGCGGCGGCTGGACCGCCGGTTCCCGGGTCAGGAGGCGCCGCGGTTCCGCGGGCGCACGCCGCTCTGGGCGGGTGGCCGCCAGTGGCTCCGGCCGGGAGGCGCGGGCTGGTCGATCGCGCCCGCCCGCAGCGACGAGACGGGCACGTCCGGCGACCCGGTGCTGGCGGGTGTCGGTGCGCCTGTGGAGAAGTCCGGTGGTGTCGGCCCGCGGCCGTAGGCTCCTTGCATGAGTTCGACTGGTGTCGCTGTGCCCGGCGTCGAGTCGGCAGGCTCCCGGTCTGCTGCCCTCGACGTGCTCCACCGGGTGTGGGGGTACGACGCGTTCCGCGGCGAACAGGCCCGGATCATCGACCGCGTGGTCGCCGGCGGCGACGCCCTCGTCCTCATGCCGACCGGTGGCGGCAAGTCCCTCTGCTACCAGGTCCCGTCCCTCGTCCGCGACGGCATCGGGGTGGTCGTCTCGCCGCTGATCGCCCTCATGCAGGACCAGGTCGACGCCCTCGCCGCCAACGGTGTCCGGGCCGCCTTCCTCAACTCCACGCAGGCTCCGGACGAGCGTGCCCGGGTCGAGCGTGACGTCGTCACCGGCCAGGTCGACATGCTCTACCTGGCTCCCGAGCGACTGAAGATCGAGTCCACCCGCTCCCTGCTCGACCGGGCCCGGATAGCACTCTTCGCGATCGACGAAGCGCACTGTGTGGCGCAGTGGGGGCACGACTTCCGTCCGGACTACCTGGAACTCAGCGTGCTCCACGAGCGCTGGCCGGACGTCCCCCGGATCGCCCTGACGGCGACGGCGACCCCGCAGACCCACCGCGAGATCTCCGCCCGGCTCGGACTCGACGACGCCGCGCACTTCGTCGCCGACTTCGACCGACCGAACATCCAGTACCGGATCGAGCCGAAGACCGGGGCGCTGCAGCAGCTCCTGACCTTCATCCGCACCGAGCACAGCGGTGACGCGGGCATCGTCTACTGCCTGTCCCGCAACTCGGTCGAACGGACCGCCGCCGCGCTCGTGCAGCAGGGCATTGCCGCGCTGCCGTACCACGCCGGTCTCGACGCCCGGGTGCGCGAGCGCAACCAGGCGCAGTTCCTCCGCGAGGACGGCATCGTCATGGTCGCCACGATCGCGTTCGGCATGGGCATCGACAAGCCCGACGTCCGCTTCGTCGCGCACCTCGACATGCCGAAGTCGGTGGAGGGCTACTACCAGGAGACCGGACGTGCCGGGCGCGACGGCCTGCCCGCCACCGCGTGGCTGGCGTACGGACTGAACGACGTCGTGCAGCAGCGGCGGATGATCGACCAGTCCGAGGGCGACGCCGCACACCGCCGGCAGCTCAGCGCGCACCTCGACGCCATGCTCGCGCTCTGCGAGACGATCGAGTGCCGTCGAGTGCGCCTGCTCGCGTACTTCGGGCAGGAGTCGTCCGCGTGCGGCAACTGCGACACGTGCCTGGCCCCGCCAGAGTCGTGGGACGGCACGGTGCCCGCGCAGAAGCTGCTCTCGACCATCGTGCGGCTCGACCGTGAGCGTGGGCAGCGCTACGGCGTCGCCCACCTGGTGGACATCCTCACCGGCAAGCAGTCGCCCCGCGTGACCGAGCTCGGACACGACTCCCTCGCGACGTTCGGGATCGGCCAGGACCTGTCCGACGCCGACTGGAAGGCCGTCGCCCGGCAGCTGCTCGCGCAGGGGTACGTCGCCGTGTCCGGTGACGGGTACGGCACGCTCGTCCTCAGCCCGACGAGCGCCGAGGTCCTGGCCGGACGGGTCGAGGTCCGGATGCGCCGCGACCCGGTGAAGGCCCCGCGTGCCGGTCGGAGTCGGCGCTCTGCCGTGGTGTCGGACATGCCGCAGGAAGCCATGCCGCTCTTCGAGTCCCTGCGGCAGTGGCGTGCCGGGCAGGCCCGCGAGCAGGGGGTGCCCGCGTACGTGGTGTTCAACGACGCCACCCTGCGCGGGATCGCCGCCGTGAAGCCGTCCGACCTCGACGAACTGTCCGAGATCTCCGGCGTCGGTGCGGCGAAGCTCGAGTCCTACGGTCGGGCCGTCCTGGACGTCGTGGCGGCCATGGTCTGACCCATGCCGCTCGGGGCATGCTGCCCCCGGGCCCGTCGTTACACTCGGGAACTCCCGTCCGACAGGAGGCCGTGTGACCGGTTCGACGAAGTCCGCCACCGTGCTCGGGCGCGCCGTGGTGGCGCCCCTCGCACGACTGCTGTGGCGGCCTGAGGTGGTCGGCCGGAAGAACGTCCCGAAGCGCGGTCCGGTGATCCTCGCGAGCAACCACCGGTCCTTCGTCGACTCGCCGACGATCACGCTGCTGGCGCCACGGAAGGTGTCGTTCCTCGCGAAGCAGGAGTACTTCACCGGGACGGGCTTCCGGGGTGCGCTCTCGCGGGCGTTCTTCTCGGGGATCGGCGCGATCGGCGTCGAGCGGGGCGCGGGAGCCGCAGCGCAGCAGGCCCTCGACCTCGGTCTCGCCCGTCTCCAGGCGGGTGAGGCGTTCGCGATCTACCCCGAGGGCACCCGGTCGCTCGACGGTCGTCTCTACAAGGGGCGGACCGGTGTCGCCTGGCTCGCCCTGACGAGCGGAGCCCCGGTCGTCCCGGTCGCGCTCACCGGGACCGAGGACGTGCAGCCAGTCGGGTCGCGCCTGCCCAGGCTCGCTCGGGTGCGGATCGAGTTCGGCGAGCCGATCGACCTCTCCGGCTTCGGTGCCGCGACCTCGGGTCGCGCACGGCGGCAGGCGACCGACGCGGTGACCGCGGCGATCCAGGCCCTCAGCGGACAGGAGCCTGCCGGCGTGTACAACGAGCCGCCGGCGACCATCGTCGAGCGGGTGAAGCGGATGCTGCAGCACGACGACCGCGGGGACGGGCAGCCCGACTGAGAGCGCTATTGCGGATGTGAAATACAAATACTATGCTCGATCCGGCTCGTCCGGATCAGCATCGGCGGGTCACCCGAACTCCTCCAGGGAAAGGCCCACCATGTCCTCGACGCCCCTCTTCGACGCGATCGCCCGGCGGAGCGAGCGCTCCGGACCAGCACCGACCGCTCGTCTGGACGCTCCCGCCGGCCTCACCATGGCGAGCGCTGCCGTGTCGGTCGCCAGCACGCCCGCATCACCGCTCGACGCCCCCGCTCCGGAGCCGGCCGAGGCTCCGGAGGCTCCCGTCGCCCCCGCCGCTGCCGTCGTCCCCGCTGACCTCGTGGAGGTCATCGACGGGATCCCCGCCAGCCTCCGAGCCTCGCTCGCACGCGAGCACGTCGTCTGCCGCGAGCAGCTCCCCCTGGTCGAGGCGGTCGTCGACGCTGTCACCCGCGCGGTGGTCGACGCCGTCGCGGTCGAGGTCGAGCGGATCGTCGCCACCGGTGTCGTCCGGGTCTGATCGGGCGTTCCGCGACGTGTCCTCGACCGGGTCGACGTCCCTGGCCAGCCCGACGTCACTGGCCAGCCCGACGTCCCTGGCCAGCCCGACGTCCCCGATCCAGTACGGATCCCGCCGAGCACGTCGGGCTGCCGAAGAGGCCGCTCAGGTCGCCGCCGCCCGGGGTGGGTCGCTCCGCGCCGCCCGGTCCTCCGTGGTCCGGCTGTCCGGCTCGGCCGTGACCCGGCGACCGCTCCGGCCACGTGTCTCGCTCACCGTCGCCCTCGTCCACGCCTCGGCCGTCTCCGCCGTGCAGGACGTCCGTGACCACTGGTGGGGGCGGCGCAGGCTGGCGGTGACGTCGGTCGCGATCACGACCTGTCTGCTCGTCACGGAGGCAGCCCCGCAGTCGGCCGTCGCCGCGCCGACCGTGGTGGTCGTACCGGCTCCGCGGTCCCAGGACTTCCGCGTGGTCGGCACCTCGCCGGACGCCCTGACGCGTTCGGACTTCACCGTCGTCGGACGGACCACGGACGGGGTGGTCCTCACCCGACTGCCCGGGTCCACCCAGGCGGCGGCCCGCCCGGTCGCCGGCACCATCCCGTCGGCGGGGAACTTCGGTGGGCGGAACGTCGCCGGCTGTGTTGCCTGCTCCACGAGGCACCAGGGCACCGACTTCGCCGCGGCGACCGGGACGCCCGTGTTCGCGGTGATGTCCGGCACGGTCGTGTCCGCGGGGGTGCTGGGCGGCTACGGCAACCAGGTGCTGCTCCGACACCCGGACGGCACCGAGACCCGCTACGGACACCTGTCGGTCATCGGTGTGCGACCCGGGCAGTCGGTCAGCGTGGGGGAACACCTCGGCGCAGTGGGCAGCACCGGGGTCTCCACCGGACCACACCTGCACTTCGAGGTGATCCTCGGCGGCCACCCGGTCGACCCGGAGCCGTGGCTCTCCGCACGGGGGCTCCTCCGCTGACACTCCTCCTGCACGGACGGGGGTCAGGCCGCCGTCGTCCACGACCTGGCCGGCGCTGCGCCAGCACCCCGGGGAGCCGCGTACCGTCGAGTTCGTCGTGGCAGGGAGCCACACGGTGAGGAGACCACGGTGCGCGTGTCGGTGTTGGGAACCGGAGCGATGGGAGCAGGCGTCGCACAGTCGCTGCTCCGTGCTGGGCACGACGTCACGGTGTGGAACCGGACCGAGGAGCGTGCACGGCCGCTCGCCGAGTCCGGGGCAGCGGTGGCCGCCGACGCTGCCGACGCCGTGTCGCAGGCACAGGTCGTCCTGCTGACCCTGTTCGACACCGACGCGGTGGTCGACGTCCTCGAGCACGCTGCCGGGGACGCTCCGCAGGACGCCGTGTGGGTGCAGGCGTCGACCATCGGTGTCGCCGGCACCGAGACCGTCGTGCAGCTCGCCCAGAAGTACGGCATCACCCTGGTCGAGGCGATGATGCTCGGCACCAAGGCACCGGCAGAGCAGGGCAAGCTGACCATGCTCGTCGCCGGTGCGGACGACCCGGTTTCGGTCGTCGAGCCGGTGCTGGATGCCGTCAGTGCCAAGGTCGTCCGTGCCGGGGACCAGGTCGGTCAGGGCACGGCGTTGAAGCTGGCCGCGAACGCCTGGATCGCCTCGATCACCGCCGCGACCGGTCAGTCGTTGGCGATCGCCCGCGCGCTCGGGCTCGACCCGCAGCTGTTCCTCGACGCGATCGACGGCTCCGCCAGCGACTCGGCCTACGCCCACACCAAGGGCGCGGCCATGATCTCGGGGGAGTTCCCGGCACAGTTCGCGCTCGACGGCCTCCGGAAGGACATCGGCCTGATCACCGACGCCGCGCGCGACTCGGACGTCGACACGACCCTGCTGGACGCCCTCGGCCGGGTCTACGCGGACGCCAGCGCTGCCGGGCACGGCGGCGACGACATTGCGGCGGTCGGCACCGCGTTCTGACCGCTCGTCAGGACCGGCGGAACACGTCCCGAAGGCGACGAGCGAACCGGCTGACCGACTCGTCGTTCAGCGTGTTCGCCAGGTCGAAGGCCTCCCGAGTGGGGTCGGCCCCGTCGCGGATCCGCCGGAGTGCAGCGTCCGCACGCGCGCGTGCGTCGAGTTCGGAGGCGGGCATGTCGTCCTCGGGCTCGCGCATCGTGTCAGCGTACGCCGGGCGCTCGGTCAGTACTCGTCGCCGTCGGTCTCGTCGACCGCGCCGGCCATCTGCTGCAGGAACGCGACGACGACGGCCATGTCCTCGGGCGGCAGGTGCTGCGCGACCTCGACGGCGCGGGAGTCCAGGTCACCGATCACGGCGAGTGCCCGGCGCATCGACTTGCCCGTCGCGGTGAGGATGACACCCCGACGGTCGGCCGGGTCCGCGTGCCGCTCGACGTGACCGGAGCGGACGAGGCGGTCGACGAGCGCCGAGGTGGACGCCGCGGTGATGCCCAGGCGCTCCGCGAGTTCCTTCGAGTTGACCGTGCGCCCCGAGGTCTCGGCGTCGACGAGCACCCGCAGGGCCGTCAACGCGTTCTCACCGATCCCGAGTTCTTCACGCACGCGACGCTGGGCTGAGCTCTCGGCAGTGCGGTAGCGACGCAGGGCGTTCAACACGTCCACTGCGTCGACCCGGGAGTCCTCGCCGTACCAGAACCCCGGGGCTGCTGTCGTCACCTCGGAAGTCATACGGGCAATGCTAGACGCTCTAGTTAGTTTGTCTAGCGAGCGTGATGCGTTGCACGCTCAGCGTCCAGGGAGTCATCAGACGGTGTCCCCCGCAACACCGGTGACGCGGCTCGGAAACACCCCGGCAACGAGCCGTCAGTAGGTTCAGCGCATGCAGGTGTCGCCGTGCTGAACCGACTCGCCAGGAGCGTCCACAGTGTCGGGGGCGCGGTCGAGCGGACGGATGTCGTCGCGCGCCTGCTCGACGTGCACCTGGCCCGGCGGGATCCCTCGACCGACGACGACCCGGGGCTCGGTCGGGACCTCCGGGCGGTGGTCGGTGCGGCGGTGATGCCGGACACGGACCTCAGCCCCTCGGCGACCCTCGACGCCCTGGCCCTGGACCGCCACGAACCGGCCTCGATCGCTGCAGCCGTCGCCGTCGCTCGGGACGACGCCCGTCGTGCCCGGGATGTCGTGTCCACCGAGTTGTGGGACTGCCTCAACACGACGCGCTCCCGGCTGCCCCGCAAGGTCGTCGGCGAGAAGGCGCACGAGTTCCTCGGCTGGGTGCGCGAGCGCAGCGCCCTGGCGGTCGGCGTGGTCGACGGGGACGTCAGCCGCGACGAGGTGTGGGAGTTCTTCACGCTCGGCCGGTCGCTGACCCGGCTGACCGTGACCGCGCGGATGCTCGCCTCGGACCTGCTCGACCCCGGATCGGCGACCTCCTGGTCCACCGCGCTGCGGGCCTGCGGAGCGGGCGAGGCCTTCCACCGGGAGTTCCGGCACGGCAGCACCACCGCGGATGCGGCCACGTTCCTCCTGCTCGACGAGCACAGCCCCCGGTCGCTGCTGTTCCTGGCCCGTCGCAGTGAGGGGTGCCTGGACGACCTGGTCGGGGTGCACCTGGCGGCGGAGGTCCGGGCGTTCGGCGAGGCACGTGCCGAACTCGAGACGGTGACGCCGGAGACCGCGGTGGACGCTGCACGGTCGGCGGGCTCCCGGCTGGCGGCAGCGGCGATGACGATCACGGCTGCGCTCGACCGCCGGGTGTTCACCGCGCCCGAACCGGCGCACTGACGCAGCGGTCACGGTCAGGATCCCCGGAGCCGCCTCGGCTCAGACCGCGCTCGAGCGCTCCACGACCGCTTCGTCGTGCTCCAGGTCACGCCGCACCGCTGCCCGTGCTGCGCGGGTGCCGGGCGCCGGGGTGACCACGGGCAGTGACCGCGTGACGGCCAGGTGCAGGCGGTTGTCAGCGTCGTACCGCAGACGGACGTGTTGGAACCGGACGAGCCACACGAGGGCGACCGCCAGGGCGACGAAGCCCGAGGCGGCGCCGACCCCGATCGCCCAGCGCGGGCCCCAGGCGTCGGCGACCGCGCCGACGATCGGGGCGCCGAGCGGTGTCCCGCCGGCGAAGACCGCCATGTAGAGGGCCATCACGCGGCCGCGCATCGCCGGCGCGGTGGTGGTCTGCACGAGGGCGTTCGCGGTGGTCATGAACGTCAGGGACGCCAGCCCGACGAAGGCGAGCAGGACCGCGAAGGTCCAGTACGTCGGTGCGACGGCCGCGGCGGTGCAGGCGAGGCCGAACCCGCCGGCCGCGATGGTCAACGTGCGCATCCGTGGGACCTCCCGACGCGCCGAGAGCAGCGCGCCGAGGACCGACCCGACCGCCATCACGGAGTTGAGGAGCCCGAACTCGCCCGCGCCGCGGTGGAACTCGACGCGTGCCATCGTGGAGGTGAAGATCGGGAAGTTCACACCGAACGTCCCGACGACGAAGATCATGCAGAGCACCACGATGATGTCCGGCCGGGTCCGGACGTACCGGAAGCCCGCGACGAGCTGTCCCTTGCCGCGTGGGGGCCGCGCCCGGTCGGCGAGCTGTCGCGGGTCGACGAACCGCAGTGCGAGGAGCACGGCGAGGAACGACCCCGCGTTGATGACGAACACCCAGCCGGACCCGATCGCCGCGATGAGGACACCGGCGACCGCGGGTCCGATGAGCCGGGCGGCGTTGAACGACGCCGAGTTCAACGCGACGGCGTTCGAGACCTGCTCGCCCGTCACGACGTCGGAGACGAATGCCTGGCGGACCGGGGTGTCGAACGCGGCGACCACGCCGAGTGCGAGCGCGAACCCGTAGAGGGACCAGAGCGTCGCGGTGTCGGTCAGGACCATCACGGCGAGCCCGAGGCCGAGCAACCCCATCAGCCCCTGCGTGAGCATGAGCATCCGGCGTCGGTCGAAGCGGTCGGCGACCAGGCCGGTCCAGGGCAGCAGGACCAGCTGTGGACCGAACTGCAGCGCCATGGTGACCCCGACGGCCACGGCGTCGTCGTGGGTCAGCTGGGTGAGGACGAGCCAGTCCTGGGCGGTGCGCTGCATCCACGTGCCGATGTTCGACACGAGGGCACCGGCGAACCAGATGCGGTAGTTGCGTCCCGAGAGGGACCGGAACATGGCACTCACTGGGCGGCGAGCCTCCGGAGGATGTCGGTGGCGGCGGTGAGCGTCTTCCGTTCCGCCGGGGTGAGGGCAGCGAGACGCGGGGTGAGCCAGCCGTCGCGTCGCTGCCGGGTCTCGACGACCAGGCCGTCGCCGTCGGCGGTCGGGCAGAGCAGGACCTTCCGGCGGTCGTCGCCGTGGTCGTCCTTGGTGAGCAGGCCGCGGTCGATCAGTGCGGTGACGGTCTTCGTCATCGAGGGCGGGGTGACGCCCTCGTGACGACTGAGGTCGGCGAGGGTCATCGCGCCCTCGCGGTGCAGCAGGGCGAGCGCGGAGAACTGGGCATCGCTGACGGTCGTGTCGGCCTTCTGCGCCCGCAGTGTCCGCGACAACCGGTTCACGGCGATCCGGACGTCGCTGGCGAGAGAGGGATCGGGCGATCGGCGACGACGGGTCGTGGTGGGGAGCGGGTCGATGACGGTCACGAGTCATCAGCCTAACTCATTAGTTCAGCGAACGAATCATCCTGACCCGACCACGCGGAGATCCGCGGTCCGACGTCCGCTCGACCCCTGGCGTGACGGGCGTACAGCGGGGCTCTGGGCAACGGGTGTCGTCCAATCGACACGGGCAGGAAGGCACGGGAGGAGCAGGACGGATGAACGGGTTCGAGGGGCAAGGTCGCCATCGTCACCGGTGGTGGCAGCAGCATCGGCGAGTCGATCGCGAAGGAGCTCGCGGCGGCGGGAGCCTCCGTCGTCGTCACGGACATCAGGCAGGGGACCGCCGAGCGAGTCGCCGCCGAGATCGAGCAGGCCGGTGGCACCGCAGCCGCCGTCGCCGCCGACTCGGCGATCGCCGCGGACAACGAGCGCGCGGTCCGGTTCGCCGTCGACACCTACGGGGCACTGCACCTCGCCGTCGACAACGCCGGCATCGGCGCCGCGCCGCAGCCCATCGGCGAGTACGACGTCGAGGCGTGGGACCGCGTCCGCGCCGTCGACCTCGACGGTGTCTTCTCCGGGCTGCGCTACGAGATCCCCGCGATCCTCGCGGCGGGTGGCGGCGCGATCGTGAACATGTCGTCGGTGCTCGACTCCGTCGGCATCGCGGACAACGCCGCCTCCGTGGCGTCGAAGCACGCCCTCGTCGGCCTCACCAAGGTCGCCGCGCTCGAGTACACCGCCAAGGGTGTCCGCACGAACGCGGTCGGCCCGGGCTTCATCGACACCCCGCTCGTCCGCTCCTCGCTGAGCGGCGACGAGCTCGCCGGGCTCGAGGCGCAGCACGCCGCCGGACGCCTCGGCACCGACGCCGAGGTCGCCGCGCTCGTCCTGTTCCTGCTCAGCGACCAGGCGTCGTTCATCAGCGGCAGCTACCACCTGGTCGACGGCGGGTACTCCGCGCACTGACCCGCGCACCCGCGCGACGCGGGGACCGGACGGGAGGCCCGGCGGACGTGAGCAGACCCGCTCACGTCCGCCGGGCCTCCCGTCCGTCATCCGGTCGACCCGGTCGGCCTACCGCGTCAGGACCGCGTCGCGCGGGAGCAGCGCGTGCACACCCCAGGTGCGGTTCGCGATCTGGGTGACGCGCATGCTCACCGCGACGCTCGCCATGCCGAGCGCCTCGGCGCGTGTGATGCCGTACGAGCCGGCGACCCAGTCGACCATCCGGTCGAGGGCCGTCGTGGTCGCGGCGTTGAGGTCCGCGTCGAACCCGAACGTGATGCGTCCCGCAGGGGTGTCGGCGTGGATGCCCGCGACCGGTACGTCGTCCAGCAGCGTCAGCGTCATCGTGGTCGTCATGCCGCACTCGACCGCGGTGCCGGAGACCTCGCCGTCACCCTGTGCCGCGTGGCCGTCACCGAGCGAGAGCAGCGCCTCCGGGACCTTCACCGGCAGGTACAGGGTGGCTCCGGCGACGAGCTCGCGACAGTCGATGTTCCCGCCACCGAGGGGTCGCGGCGGGATCGTGGAGTGCTCGCCCGTGGCCTCCGGTGGGAGCCCGACGAGGCCGAGGAACGGGGCCGTCCGCACGCCGAGCCCGAGTTGGTTGTGTGCGGTGCCAGCGGTCGGGTCGACGTCCCACAGGAGCGGGCCGCGCGTCGACGGGTCGGCCAGGCCGAGGGCGCGGTTGAGCGGGGTGTCGACGCCGCCCGAGCCGGTGTAGCCCCAGTCGTCCGGCACCAGGTCGTCGAACCGGATCGCGAGCACCTGACCGGGCCGTGCACCGGCGACCGCGATCGGACCGAGCAGGCAGTGGCCGCGGCGGGAGGGGATGAGCGTCGGGACCTCGACCCCCGGCGCCGGCAGGCGTTCGGTGTAGCCGGCGGCGCTGAGGGTGTGCACCGTGACGGTGTCGCCCGGAGCGACGGTCAGCACCGGTCTGCGTTCGGCGGTGAGCACGTCGACGGCGGTGTCGGGAGTGGTGTCGATGCGGTGGTGGGTCACCCGGCGATCATCGCAGGCGCGGCCCCGGGCGGGCGGCGCCGGCGCGGCGTCTCGGACGGGTACCGGCGCTCAGTGGAACTGCGGGATCGTCATCCAGATGCCGGTGAGGACGGCCGCGATGCACACCGCGAAGCACACGCCCGCGCCGAGGTACGCCGCCGGCGGGGTCGTGCCGGAGCGCGGTGTCTCCTCGGAGTACTGCGTGCGCTCGCCGCCGGAGTCGGCGGGCTGGCCGGTCCCGAGCAGCCGCAGTCCGAGCGTGTAGAGCAGCACCACGCCGACGGCGGCGACGAAGCCGACCCCCGCGACGGTGCCGATGGCGGTGAAGTCGATGCTCATCGGTTCCTCCCTCGGTTCCCGGCGGCCACGGGCTCGCGCTCCGTGGTGCCCTCGTGGACGTCGTCCGCACTGATCGGCTTGCGGCGGGCCAGCACGAAGAAGGTCAGCCCGCCGACCAGGGCGAGCAGCGCCACGACGACCAGGCCGATCGACGAGGTGGAGGCCAACCAGGTGGCGAGACCGCCCACGACGGCGGCGGACGGCAGTGTGATGACCCAGGCGATCACGATCTTGCCGACGACGCCCCAGTGCACGTCCGCCAGCTTCTTGCCGAGGCCCGAGCCGATGACCGACCCGCTCGTCACGTGCGTGGTCGAGAGCGCGAAGCCGAGGTGCGAGGACACCAGGATCGTCGCGGCCGAGCTCGTCTCCGCCGCAAAGCCCTGCGGCGACTGCACGTCGGAGATCTTCTTGCCGACGGTCTGCATGATCCGCCAGCCGCCCATGTACGTGCCGAGGGCGATCGCGAGCCCACAGGCCAGGATGACCCAGAGCTCCGGGCCGGTGCTCGGCCCCTGGTAGCCCGCGGCGATCAGGGTCAGCGTGATGACGCCCATCGTCTTCTGCGCGTCGTTCGTCCCGTGCGCGAGCGACACCAGCGACGCCGAGATCGTCTGCCCGTGCCGGAAGCCCGTCGCGGCACCGTGCGTCGTGGCGTTCTTCGTCAGCCGGTAGGCCACGAAGGTGGCGACGAGGGCGATCACGCCCGCGATGACGGGGGAGAGCAGCGCCGGCAGCACGACCTTCGAGACCACCGTGGCCCAGTCGACCGACTGCAGCCCGGCACCGATGATCGACGCTCCGATCAGCCCACCGAACAGCGCGTGCGTGGACGACGACGGCAGGCCGAAGTACCACGTCGCCAGGTTCCAGAGCACGGCGCCGACGAGCCCCGCGAAGATCATCGTCGGCGAGATGTGGATGCCGTCCTGGCCCTCGCGGATGATCCCCTGCGAGACGGTCTTCGCGACCTCGGTGGAGAGGAACGCGCCGACCAGGTTGAGCACGGCGGAGATGAGGACGGCGGTGCGGGGCTTGAGGGCACCCGTGGCCACCGAGGTGGCCATGGCGTTCGCAGTGTCGTGGAACCCGTTCGTGAAGTCGAACACGAGGGCCACCACGATCACCAACACGACGGTGACGAGGACGTCCATGCGCGAGACGCTAGGCCCGCGGACGAGCGGCCGCGTGAACGCCGGGTGAACAGGTGCGCGGTCTGTCAGGATGCTGCCGTGCCCACGTTCTCCGCTGCCCGAGGCGACTCCTCGTTCACCGACGCCCACGGTGTCGAGATCGTCTACTCGACGTGGCGCGCGGGCAAGCCGAAGGGCATCGTGCAGATCGCTCACGGCGTCGGTGAGCACGGCCTCCGGTACGAGCCCCTCGCACAGGACCTCGTCCGAGCCGGGTGGACCGTGCACGCGAACGACCACCGCGGGCACGGGCGGACCGGCCTGGCGCAGTGGGACGGCGACCACGGCGAACTCGGGCGGCTCGGGCCCGGCGGCCTCCGCGCCGCGATCGCGGCCGTCGAGCAGATGACCGCGGTGGCGAAGACCGACGACCCCGGTCTGCCCGTCGTGCTGCTCGGCCACTCGTGGGGGTCCCTGATGGCGCAGCGGATCGTGAACACCTCGTCCGAGCAGTACGCCGGCGTGGTCCTGTCGGCCAGCGCCCTCCGCCTGCCCGGACTGATGAACGGCGGGGACCTGAACCGGCGGCACGCAGCCTCCGGTCCGACGAAGCACGAGTGGCTCACCCGAGACCGAGCGGTCATCGAGGCCGTCGGTCTCGACCCGCTGGCCGTCGAGGCGGACGTCCTCGGCCTCTTCGGCCTGCCCGACACCTTGCGGCTGCTCGGGCTGCCCCGTCGGCGGATCCCGCACGACCTGCCGATGCTGCTGCAGGTCGGGTCCGAGGACTCCCTCGGCGGGCCCCGTTCCGTCGAGCTGCTCGCCCGGACCTACCGGCGGCGCGGACGGCTCTCCGACGTCACCGTCCTCGTCTACGAGGGAGCGCGGCACGAGGTCTACAACGAGACGAACCGCGACGAGGTGGTCGTGGACCTCGTCGCCTGGCTCGACCGAGTCGTCGCGGGGCGCTGACCGGCGGCGCGACAGCAGGACGGCACGACAGCAGGACGGCACGACAGCACGACGGCACGAGATGACCACACTGGGGGAGTACATGTACCGAGCGCGCCATGAACGGCCGACGCGGCCGACCGCCACCGTCCGCCGGAGTCCGTGGGGCGCGGCCGCCCTGACGTCCGCCGCTGCGGGCATCACGGCCCTGGGCGTCCGGATCCTGTCCGCCACCGCGTTCTACGGCGACGCGGACCTCGTCCGGATCGGCACGGGCTCCTTCACGGTCGTCCTCGGCATCGGTCTGGTCCTGCTCGGCGTCCGGTCACTCCGCTCGCGCGTCCGGGTTTTCCCCGACCGACTCGAGGCCCGGTCCGGATTCGCACCCACGCATGTCGTCCGGCCGGGGGAGATCGTGCGCATCGAACCGCGGTTGTCGGGTCACGTCGGCGTCAGCGGGGTCACCGACGGCCAGGGCTCCTTCCTCGCGGGGCGGTTCGACCGCCACTACGACGTCCTCGCTGACTGGCTGTCGATGAACGCGACCAGACCGTGGGCGGAGTACCAGGACCTGCTCGGCAAGCTCACGCACCAGACCCGGCCCCGGGTCGTCCGGGGGACGCTCACCGGGCTGCTGCTCTTCGTCGTCATGGTGCCGGCGCTGGAGCTCTTCCCGGCCCTGCTGTCCCTCTCGGCGTACGACGACGCGCACCCACAGGACCGCACGTGTTCGGTCACGTCGGCGGAGGGGAGCACCATCTCCAGCCGCTCCACCAGGGGGATCGGGTCGTCGCACCCGGCCGTGACGTTCACGACGCGTGACTGCGGCCCGCTCGTGATGCGTGACGGCGTGGACAGCGACTCCCGCGACGTGATCGCCCGTCGGTACGACCGTGCCCCCGGCGAGTACACGTTCACGCTCGGCGGTGGTTCGCTGTGGCTGCAGGAGCACCTGCCCTGGTTCCCCGTCCAGCCCGGCGTCGACGCGGTCCGCCCGGCGCGCTGACGTCCACGCGCGTCCTCGCCGCCGTGGCGGGCGCTGCCTGGCTGCCGCTGTCCTGTCTCGCACGGGACGACCCTGTTCGGGGAACCATCGGCCGGCCGGGACCGGGGGGAACCGCCCACGAACGACGGGGACCCCGGCCTGTTGGGGGGAACAGACCGGGGCCGGACCACTCGACCAATTGGGGGGAACGGGTCGAGCGGCGACGCCCGAGGCTCGAGGGGGGTCGCACCCCGGGCGTGATGACGACGCTACGCCCGCGCACCCACAGCGGCAACTCGGTTCGCTCTCAGGTGATCGGGTCGCGCCCGTCGGCCCCGACCGCGGACGGGAGGCCCGGTGCGGGGCCGCAACGGGCCTCCCGGCATAGGGTGGCGGCATGCACGGTGAGTACAAGGTCCCCGGAGGCAAGCTCGTCGTCGTCGACCTGGAGGTCGTCGACGGCAGGATCGACCGGTTCCGGTTGGCGGGTGACTTCTTCCTCGAACCGGACGACGCGCTCCCGCTGATCGACCAGGCGGTGGACGGCCTGCGGGCCGACACCGACGCGGCCGGGATCGCGGCCGCCGTGCGACACGCGCTGCCCGACGACGCCGTCCTGCTCGGCTTCACGCCCGAGTCCGTCGGGGTCGCCGTCCGCCGAGCCCTGTCGCGGGCATCGTCGTGGCGGGACTACGAGTGGCAGGTCGTCCACGAGGGCGCGATCAGCCCGAACGAGCACCTGGCGCTCGACCAGGTCCTCACCGAGGAGGTCGGCGCCGGACGCCGGGGGCCGACCCTGCGGATCTGGGAGTGGGACCAACCGGCCGTCGTCATCGGGTCGTTCCAGTCGCTGAAGAACGAGGTGGACCCGGCAGGCGCCGAGAAGTACGGCGTGCAGGTCGTCCGCCGCATCTCCGGCGGCGGTGCGATGTTCATGGACGCCGGCGCGATCATCTCGTACTCGCTCTACGTGCCGACCGAGCTCGTGCAGGGGATGACCTTCGCCGACTCGTACGCGTACCTCGACGAGTGGGTGATCGAGGCGCTGAAGTCACTCGGCATCGAGGCGTACTACCAGCCGCTCAACGACATCACCTCGGCCAAGGGCAAGATCGGCGGTGCCGCGCAGAAGCGCCTGGGCACCGGGTCGCTGCTGCACCACGCCACCATGAGCTACGACATGGACGGCGAGAAGATGGTGGAGGTGCTGCGCATCGGTCGCGAGAAGATGAGCGACAAGGGGACGACGAGCGCCGCGAAGCGTGTCGATCCGCTGCGGTCCCAGACCGGCCTGAGCCGCGCGGAGATCATCCACCGACTCGTCGGCACCTTCACGAAGCTCTACGGGGCGACCGAGGGGCACGTCACCGACGCCGAGCGGCAGAAGGCGCAGGAGCTCGTGGCGACGAAGTTCTCGACGCGGGAGTGGCTCGAGCGGGTGCCATGAGCGCGGCGCCCGCGAGGGGTGGGTCCGGGCTGGGCGACACAGCTCGCGCCCCGGTACCCCCGCACGGTCGCTGTGCGCGAGTCTCGACGCGTGCGGATCGCGAGGATCAGCCGCGCGGCGGATGTCCTCCGTCGATCGGCCACGTAACGTCACTGCCGTGAACTGGTTGATCTTCCTGGGGGCGGTGGCCGCTGCGGTCGTCGTGGTGTGGATCGCCGACCGTCTGGGCTGGATCGACCTGTCGAACAAGTCCACACGCGGGGGCGGGTCCGGTGGCGTGGTGTCGATGATGGACGAGGTCTTCGCGCCCACCCGTCACGAGACGCAGGCCGAGTACGAGCGACAGGCGCGCCTCCCGCGCGAAGCGCCGACGCCGTCGCGCGACGACCACGACCTGCTCAGCGGGACCGTGCTCATCCGGGTGCCCTCGAGTCGGGCCGGCAGCGGCACGCACCGGGCGGGGACGCACGACCGGTCGTACTGACCACCGCGCGCCTCCGACCGGGCGGGTCAGCGCGTGGTGAGGTCCTGGTGGTCCGGGTGCCGTTCGAGCCACGCGGCGACGTAGCTGCACTCGGCGACGACGCGACGGTCGGAGTTCGCGCGCACGTCGTCTAGCGCGTGCTCGACGAGGATCGAGGCGTGGCCGCCGCCGCGGTGCTCCGGGTCGACCTCGGTGTGGACGAAGTGGATCGCGTCGCCGTCGATCTCGTAGGCGGCGAGGCCGATGACGTCGCCGTCCACGACGAGGGAGTACTGGTTCTGGTCGGTGTCGTTGCGGACTTCGAGACTCATCCTCCGGACGCTACGCCGGACACCTTCCACGGAACGCAACGTGGGCGGCTGCACACCGCGGAGTACCGCTGCGTGCAACCGCCCACGTTGCGTGTTGCGAGGGGCTACCCGGCCGTGTGGCGGCCGTGCGGGTGCTCGTCAGCCTCGGCCGGCACGGCAGGCTCGACCGACGGCCGGGCCGGGGTCTCGCCGGCGGCGTGCGCGCCGTGCTGCACCCGGAGCACACCGGTCGCGGCCGGAGGCTCGTCCACCGGCGTCGACGACGAGTGCGCGCCGTGCGTGGACGCGTGGGGCAGGGGTGCCCGGGTGCCGTCCGCTCCGGTCGCCGGGGCCGAGCGCCGCTGCGTGGGCACGTCGGGCGACGTGGGCACGATCGACATCGACCCCGTGTCGGGCGAGACGAGCGAGCCGGAGCCGGCCGCTGCCTGCTGGGCGTCGACGGTCAGTCGGTCGTCATCCGCGCTCTTGCGTGCGGCGTCGGCCTGCTCCTGGAGCGCCGACGTCTTGCGGAGCGGCGGCACCTTGAAGAACCAGGTCAGGACGAAGGCGAGCAGGATGACCGCGAGGCCGACCCAGTAGACCGTGACCGCCGAGTCGCTGAACCCGACCAGGAACGGACGACTGAGCCGCTTGTCGGACCCGTTGAGGAACGACGTGTCGTTGGTGGACGACGTGCTCGAGGAGGTGCCGCCCTTGCCGTCGCGCAGCTGGTCGACGAGCTTCGGCGCCACCGTGTCGACGATGTCCCGGCGCTGCGCGGCGTTCGAGTAGTCGACCTGCAGGGTGCCGTCGACGACCTCGGCGCCCGCCTTGGCAGCGGCGGTCTGCAGCGCCTTCTGCTCGGCGTCGCCCGTCGCGTCGGCGATCTGCTGGGCGATGACCGTGTCGGCTGCCGCGGCGGAGATCGTGCCGGCGTCGACCTGCTGCTGCACGGCGGCGGTGACCTGCTTCGTCACGGCCTGGTCGGCGGCCTGCTTCGCCTGCACGGCGCCCTGATCGAGACCGTCCTGCACGTTCTGCTTGATCGGCGTGACGATCGGGTCCCAGATCTGGTCCATCACGCCCTTGTTCTGCTCGGCGTTGGACACCGCCGGGTTCAAGGCCGCGTTCAGGGCGCTCTTCAGGTCGGACTCGTTCTGCAGCGCCCCGGTGATGTTCGTCGGCATCAGGCTGAAGAGCACGGACAGGAGCACCGCGGTGCCCATGGTGCCGCCGATCTGGCGGAAGAAGGTCGCGGCGCTGGTGGCGACACCGATGTCCCGCGGCGACACCGAGTTCTGCGCGGCGAGCGTCAGCGTCTGCATGAGCTGACCGAGCCCGAGGCCGATGAGGAACATGCCGGTCATCAGGAACCACAGCGGCCGGTCGGCGGTGAGGAACGTCAGTACGGTGTAGCCGACCGCGGTGAAGGCCGTGCCGGTGACCGGGAAGATCCGGTACTTGCCCGTGCGGGACACGATCTGACCCGAGGCGATCGACGAGATCATCAGGCCGAGGACCATCGGCAGCATCGCGAACCCGGACTCGGTCGGCGTGACGCCCTTGACGATCTGCAGGTACAGCGGGATGGTCAGCATCGCTCCGAACATGCCGAAGCCGATGAGCACGGACAGCACGGCGGCCATCGAGAACACGTGCGAGCCGAACAACTTCAGCGGCAGGATCGCATCGTCTCCCATCGCCCGCTCGACGATGACGAACGCGATCAGGCCGAGCGCCCCGACGCCGTAGCAGGCGAGGGCGCCGGGGGAGCCCCAGCCCCACTCGCGGCCCTGCTCGGCGATGAGGAGCAGCGGGACCAGCGTCACGATGACGAGGGACGCGCCCCACCAGTCGATGCGCGGCTTGCGGCGCTCCCCGTACTTCGGCAGGTGCAGGAACGTCAGCACCATGAACAGCGCGATGATGCCGATCGGCACGTTGATCAGGAAGACCCAGCGCCATCCGGAGATGAAGAGCAGTTCGTTCGCGCCGGCGAAGACACCGCCGACGAGCGGACCGATGACGGACGAGATGCCGAACACGGCCAGGAAGTAGCCCTGGTACTTGGCGCGCTCACGTGGAGCGAGCATGTCGCCCATGATGGCCAGCGGCAGGGACATCAGACCACCGGCACCGAGGCCCTGCAGCGCGCGGAACCCGGCGAGCATCAGCATCGACGTCGAGAACGACGCGGCGAGCGAGCCGATGATGAAGATCGCGATCGCGGTGATGAACAGCGGACGTCGGCCGAAGAGGTCGGAGAGCTTGCCGTAGATCGGCGTGGTGATCGTCGAGGCGATCAGGTAGCCGGTCGTGACCCACGCCTGCTGGTCGAGACCGTGCAGGTCGTCGCCGATGGTGCGGATCGCGGTGCCGACGATCGTCTGGTCGAGGGCGCCCAGGAACATGCCGGCCATCAGGCCGTAGATCACGAGCAGGATCTGGCGGTGGTTCATCACGGCGTTCGAGGACGTCGTGGGGGCCGCGGGTGCGGTCGCGGTCTGTGTCATGTGCGGGACTCCCGAGGATTTTGCGCTGCGTGCAAAGTTACAACTCGGGCAACGGCGGCGCGCACCGGGAGCGCCTTCCTGTGGAGATCGGCAGCCCTCCACAGCGTGATGTGGGGCAGACCTCCGGCGTGATCGGCCGGGGCCCGCTCGTCAGGCGACGGCCTGCTCGAGGGCCTCCTGGAACCGCTCGTCGACCTCGATGCGGAGTTCACCGGTCTCGTGGTCGAACGTCGACACGGGGGACACGTGGTCGTGGCGCGAGAACAGCAGGTGCGGGCTGAGCAGGCCGCCCGGCAGCCCGGCGTCCTCGTCCCCGAGGATCTGCACCAGCAGCCCGGCGAGCGTCTGGATCGCCTGCAGGCTGTCGGCGTCGCGGAGCGGGACCGCGAGCAGCAGGTGGCGGTGCGGCACCGCGAACACCGTGCCGAACGGGGCGGCACCGAACAGTGCCGGCAGGTTGACGGCCTTCGACGCGATGAAGAGGGACTCGCCCTCGACGATGTGGACCCCGGGGGCGATCTCCGCGTTCGCGTCGACCGCTTCGGCGTCGGTGTTGAACCGGGCCATGGCCCACAGCTCGTCCGCGCCGAGCGCGAGCTTCGGCAGCGTCTGCGTCGCCAGGGTGTTCACCATCGTCGGGTAGTCCACGCACAGCCCGAGGACGAGACCCGGTGCGAACGGACGCGCGTACGTCAGGTCGGTGGGGTCGGCACCGTCCTCGGCGAGCAGACGCAGACGCACCCGGTCGCGCAGTTCGTCGGCACTGAGCTCTTCCGGCGTGGGCTCACGGTGGGCCTGCAGCATCCGGTCGAAGTGCGCACGGACGATGTCCGTCCGACGCTCCTCGGTCTCTCCGCGGACCTGCGCGGCGAGGTTGGCGAGCAGGTAGACCTGCCCGTCCGCACCGAGCAGACGCACGTGCATCGGATCGCCGGGAGGCCCGTCCACCGTCGTCTCGACGCCTCGCTCCGCCAAGGTGCGCTGCGCGAGCACGACGAGTGGCAACGGCTCTGCCACCGGCTTCTTCCGTCCGAACAACGCCATGCGGCTCAGCCTTGCACGGAAACGCCGCGGCTGTCAGGCCCCGAGTGCGGCGTCGACGATCTCCTTGGCTTCGCGCTGGACCTGCTCCAGGTGCTCCTGCCCGACGAAGCTCTCGGCGTAGATCTTGTAGACGTCCTCGGTGCCGGACGGTCGGGCCGCGAACCAGGCCTTGTCCGTGACGACCTTGACGCCGCCGACGGCTGCGTCGTTGCCCGGGGCCTTCGAGAGCTTCGCCGTGATCGGGTCACCGGCCAGGGTCTCGGCGGTGATGGCGTCACCGTCGAGCTTCGACAGGCGGGCCTTCTGCTCCTTGCTGGCGGCGGCGTCGACGCGCTGGTACACCGGGTCGCCGAAGCGCTCGGTGAGCTCGGCGTACAGCTGCGACGGGGTCTTGCCGGTGACGGCGACGATCTCGGATGCCAAGAGCGCCAGGATGATGCCGTCCTTGTCGGTTGTCCACGCTGTGCCGTCCATGCGGAGGAACGACGCGCCCGCGGACTCTTCGCCACCGAAGGCGACAGAGCCGTCGATCAACCCGGGGACGAACCACTTGAAGCCGACCGGGACCTCCCACAGGCGACGGCCGAGGGACTCGGCGACGCGGTCGATGATGCTCGACGACACCAGGGTCTTGCCGATCGCCGCGTCGTCACGCCAGCGCGGACGGTGCGCGTAGAGGTACTCGATCGCGACGGCGAGGTAGTGGTTCGGGTTCATCAGTCCGCCGTCGGGCGTGACGATGCCGTGCCGGTCGGAGTCGGCGTCGTTGCCGGTCAAGACGTCGAAGTCGTCCTTCCGGGCCACGACCGACGCCATCGCCGAGGGGCTCGACGGATCCATCCGGATCTTGCCGTCCCAGTCGAGCGTCATGAACGACCAGGTCGGGTCGACGTCCGGGTTCACGACGGTGAGGTCCAGGCCGTAGTGGTCGCGGATGAGGCTCCAGTAGGGCAGCGAGGCACCACCGAGCGGGTCGGCGCCGATCTTCACCCCGGCGCGCTTGATGGCGTCGATGTCGATGATGTTCTCGAGGTCGGCCACGTAGTTGTGCAGGAAGTCGTAGCCGTCGTGTGTGGCGTGCTCGGCGCGCTGCACCTCCGCGTTGCCACCAGCGATGATCGCGTTGGCGCGGTCGGCGATCCACGTCGTGGCGTCGCTGTCGGCGGGGCCACCGTGCGGCGGGTTGTACTTGAAGCCGCCGTCGCGGGGCGGGTTGTGGCTCGGGGTGATGACGATGCCGTCCGCGGTGTCGTCGTGCCCGGCGGTGTTGTAGGCGATGATCGCGTGGCTCAGCGCCGGGGTCGGGACGTACCCGTTGTCGGAGTCGGCCAGGACGTGCACGCCGTTCGCCGCCAGGACCTCGAGCGCGGTCCGCTCGGCGGGGCCGGAGAGCGCGTGGGTGTCGCGGCCGATGAACAGCGGGCCGTCGGTGCCCTGCGCGGTGCGGTACTCCACGATCGCCTGCGTGATGGCGGCGATGTGCGTGTCGTTGAACGCACTGTCGAGCGACGAGCCGCGGTGCCCCGAGGTGCCGAAGACGACCTTCTGCTCGGGGTCCGTCACGTCCGGGACCCGGTCGTAGTACGCGGCGATGAGCGCATCGAGGTCGACGAGGTCGTCTGCGGTCGCTGGGGTTCCGGCACGGTCGTTCATGACCCCATCCTGGCATCGCCGCGGTGGACGCGCCCACGGTTGTGGAGAACCGTGCGGGGTCCCGGCGGGACGAGCGCGGGCGGCGGTCGGGTCAGGCCGTGCGGAACGACCCGGTTGCGGTACGGACGGACCCGGTGACGGTCCGCGTGCTCGACGTCGCCGTGCCCGGGCGACGGAACTGGGTGTCCACGAACCGACCGATGCGTCCGGCTTGAACGCCCGTGTAGGTACCGGTCTCGGTGTCGACGCGCAGCGCACGCCCGGTCGAGGTGTAGGTGCCGAGCTCGTCGCGCTGACGGAGTCCGCTGACGAAGGTCCCGCCGAGGGGGAAGGTGCTCATGGTGCTCTCCTCGCTGTCGTGCCGAGGTGCCGCGACCATCGAGCCGACGGGTCCGCGACACCATCGACTGCTGGGCGACACTCTACGTCCTTCTCTTGCATCATGCAAAACAACGACGTGGCGTCAGGCGATGAGCTCACAGAAGTGTCGACCGCCGTCGGTCCAGCTCTGCCGAACGGTCAGCCCGGCCGTCGCGGCGTGGACCTGCAGCGCGGTGAGTCCGACCTCGGCCCACGGGAAGGCGGAGCTCGCGTGGCCGTCCGTGTCCGTCACGGTGGCGACGTAGGCGCGATCGACGTCGACGTCGCGGTTCGTCTCGACGACGACCCGGCCACCGGCCCGGACGATCTCGGCCGCACGGGCGAGCAGGGCGACGGGGTCGCCGCCGATGCCGATGTTGCCGTCGATGACGAGCGCGGTGTCCCAGCGCCCCTCGTCGGGCACCGGCTCGAACACCGAACCCTGGACGGCCCGGCCGCCGGACCGGGTGGCGATGGCGACGGCCTCGGCCGAGACGTCGACGCCGAGTGCCGGCACACCCATCCGCAGTGCGGCGACCAGCATTCGACCCGGACCGCAACCGAGGTCGATGACCGGGCCGTCGGCTCCCTCGAGCAGGGACCGGTCGACCCGGTCCGCCGCGGCGCTCCAGCGTCCGACGTCCATCGTGACGACCTCGCCCGGACGGTCGGGATCGGTCAGGCGGAGTCGTCCGTCGGAGCGCAGGGCCCGTGTGTAGGGCTCGTCACCGCCGGCCCCGAAGGCCTGCAGGGTGCTGGTCGTGTCGGTCATCGGACATCTCCGGAGGTCGTCGCGGACTCGTCGGCCAGGGCCGCCGCGAACCGCGTGGTGGGAGCGAGTGCCGCGACGCGCTCGGCGTCCGGCAGCGTGTCGACGTCGAGCAACTCGGCCAGGAGGCCCGTGTCGAGCCCGGCGGACCGCAACCGACCGAGCTGCACGGCCCCGGTGTCGTCCTGCGACATCGGCACGCCGCGGATCAGGTCGCCGGTGGGTTCCCGCATGAACAGGGACCAGAAGCCGCCGTCCTCGGCCGGACCGAACCACGCGTCGCGCTCGGCGCCGTCGAACACCGGGGCGAGGGCGTCGACCGACACCTGCGGGGTGTCCATGCCGACCAGGAGCAGCGGCTCCTGCACGGTGTCGAACAGGAAGCCCAGGCGCTCGTCGAGTCCGCCGCCGGGCTGGTGCAGGACGTCGAAGCCGTCCGCGCCCTCGGGCAGGACGTCACCGTCGTAGAAGAGGACTCGACGGGCTGCCGGCAGGGCCGACACCGTGGCGAGCGTGTCGGCGAGGCTGGCGGCGGCGACCCTGGCCGCACCCTCAGGCGTCAGGGCGGGGGTCAGGCGTGTCTTCACCTTGCCGGGCAGGCACTCCTTGGCGACGACGGCCACGGTGATGCCGGTCACGAGCGGACCTCCGCCGCCGACTGCTCGGCCGCCGACTGCTCGGTCGCGGGCGATGCGGCCGCGGGGGATGCGGAGGCGGCGCGCTGGCGGACCGACACGGGTGCGGCGGACCGGGTGCGGGCCTCCCGACGGTACGCACGGAGCAGGCGCGACATGTCCTTGACGGCGTTGACCGTGCCGCGGAGGGTCCCGGTGACCTTGCTGTCGCCGATGCGCTGCGCGTACCCGATGTCCGACTCGTCCACACGCCAGCCGGCGGCGTGCGCGGCGAGCACCATCTCGAGCGGGTAACCGCTGCGACGGTCCCGGAGGTCGAGGGCGACCAGGTCCTCGCGGCGCATCACGCGCATCGGACCGAGGTCGGTCAGGCGGTAGCCGGTCGCGCGCCGCATCAGGACGGCGAGGACACGGTTCGCGAAGCGTGCGTGCGGTGCCCAGGCCCCGCGGGTGGTGGGGACGCGGCGGCCGAGGGCCAGGTCGACCCGGCCGTCCGCGACGCGCTGCACGAGGGCGGGGAGTTCGGCCGGGTCCATCGACGCGTCGGCGTCGCAGAAGGCCACGTAGTCGGCGGTCGCGGCGGCGACGCCGGCGGCGCAGGCCGACCCGAAGCCGCGGACCGGCTCGGTGACGACGAGGGCGCCGTGGGCGCGGGCGACGTCGGCCGAGCCGTCGGTCGAACCGTTGTCGACGACCACGGCCCGGTACCCCTCGGGGAGGCGGCCGATGACGGACGGCAGTGCGTCCGCCTCGTCGAGGCAGGGGAGGATCACGTCGACGCTCATGGAGACCATTCGGTGCGGGTCCTCGGAGCGATGGGTCGGAGTCGTGACCGCGTCAGCCGGGCGCGTCGGTGCGGGTCCGACGGCGTCCGCTGCGGGGTGTTGTGTCATGCACCCAACCCAACACGACGTCGCTGGTCGGGGTACGTGGTCGTGCGCTCCGATGGCCGATCTCCGCACCGCGGTTGCGGTCGCGCGGCGAGTCGGACGGGAGGCGCGCCCCGGGTGGGGGACGTGCCTCCCGTCCGATGCGTGGTCGGGCCGGGACCGGCGGCCGGGATCGATCCGTGTCCGGTTCGCGCCCGGTTGCGTCAGCGCACCGCTGCGCGGAGCGGTGCCGTCGCGAAGTCGCGCATGCCCTGCGTGAAGTCGACCTGCGCCTGCCAGCCGAGCTCCTCGGCGATGCGCGCCGAGGACGCGGTCACGTGCCGGACGTCGCCCAGGCGGTACTCGCCCGTGACGACCGGCTGCGGGCCGTCCGGACCGGCGATCGCTGCGGCCATCTCACCGATCGTGTGGACCGTGCCGGAGCCGACGTTGAACGCCCGGAAGGACTCCGACGGTGCGGACTCGGTCGCGGCGATCGCCGCGAGGTTCGCACCGGCGACGTCGTCGACGTGCACGAAGTCACGGCGCTGTGCACCGTCCTCGAAGACCCGGGGTGCCTCGCCGCGGGCCAGGGCCGAGCGGAACAAGGACGCGACGCCCGCGTAGGGCGTGTTCGCGGGCATGCCCGGGCCGTACACGTTGTGGTAACGCAGCGCGACCGCTCGTCCGCCGGTGGCACGCGCCCAGGAGGAGGCGAGCTGCTCCTGCGCGACCTTCGTCTGCGCGTAGACGTTCCGCGGGTCGAGCGCTGCCGACTCGTCGATCAGACCCGGAAGCAGGGGGTGCCCGTCCGGACCGATCGGGTCGAACTGCCCGGCGTCCAGGTCCTCGCGGCGGCGCGCCGGCGGTCGGAGGGGTTCGCCGTCGGCGGTCGTGTACGCGCCTTCGCCGTAGACGACCATGGAACTGGCGACCACGAGCCGTCCGAGGTCCAGGCGGTCCATCGCGGCGAGCACGTGCGCGGTGCCGGCGTCGTTGCTGGAGACGTAGTCCGGCGCGTCCTGGAAGTCGACGCCGAGCCCGACCTTGGCGGCCTGGTGGCAGACCACGTCGACCTCGTGGAGGGCGGCGTCGAGGGCCACCCGGTCGCGGACGTCACCGTGCACCAGCTCGATGCCGGCGGTGCGGTGGGCGGTGACCACGGCCTCCGGGTCGCCGTGCACGTCAGTGCGGAGGGAGTCCAGGACCCGGACCTCGTACCCGGCGGCCAGGGCCTGCCGGACGATGGTCGAGCCGATGAAGCCGGCGCCGCCGGTGACCAGCAGGCGGGTCACGGGCGGAGTTCCAGCACGCGGGCGGAGGCGCTCGCCGGGACGAGTTCGCGCGGCGTGTAGTCGTCGGGGACCGCGGCGACGATCGAGCCGATCGCCCGGACGATCACCTCGTTCGCGCGGGCCAGGCGGTCCATCACGGCCTGGTGTGTGACCGGGGCCTCGGTGGAGGCCTGGTGCGTGACCGGCGCCTGGGTGGCGGCCTGGTCGTCGCCGGCCGCTGCGCCCGCGGCAGTCTCGTCCGCGGCCGGCGCGAGACCCGCGTCGGCGTCGGTGACGAACGACAGGTTCACCGTGCCGATGCCGAGCTCGGCGGCCAGGGGGACCTCGGGCGACATCGTCATGTTGATGGTGTGGCCGCCAGCCTCGCGCATCCAGACGGACTCGGCACGACTCGAGAACCGCGGGCCCTGGATGACGACGCAGGTGCCCGTCGGACGGAACGGCACATCGAGCGCCGCGATGGCGTCGATCGCGGCACGGCGCAGCACCGGGTCGAACGGGTCGGCGAAGGAGAGGTGCTGCACCTCGTCCTCGAAGTAGGTGTCGGCGCGGCCCCAGGTCCGGTCGATCAGCTGGTCCGTCACCACGAAGGTGCCGGGGGCGTAGTCGGGGTGCAGACCACCGACGGCGCTGGAGGACACCACGGCCCGGACGCCGAGCGACCGCAGCGCCCAGAGGTTCGCGCGGTGCTCGATCCGGTGCGGGGCGACCGAGTGCGTCCGGCCGTGCCGGGTGAGGAACGCGACCCGACGGCCGGACATCGTGCCGATGCTGATCGGGCTCGAGGTCGCGCCGAAGGGCGTCGGGACGTCGATCTCGTCCGCGGTCCCGGGCTCGAACAGCTCGTACAGGCCGGAACCACCGATCACTCCGATCGTTGCCGTCTTCTCGTTCTCCACAGGTCCTCCGGTCGTCCTCGGCGCTGGTCGCCGCCGTCGTTACGCTACAGATGCGGGCCAGGAACGGCCCGCGAGCGGTGCGTCATCCGATGCGCCGCGTCACGACCATTCGGAGGCGCGCGTGCGAACGATCGGTCAGCACCGGGAAGCAGTCCAGGCGCTCGTCGAGCCGGTGCTGCCCGGCGGACATGGAGCGGGGCCCGGGTCGGGGTCGGGTTCTGCGTCGGTCGAGACGGTGTCCGTGGTCGACCTGGCGGTCGCGTCCGGCGCGGGGCGCGGGTACCGGGTCCTCGCGAAGGCCGTCCCCGCCCCGACGCCGCTGCCGGCGTTCGACAACAGCCAGATGGACGGTTTCGCCGTCCGTGCTGCTGATGCCGGCACCACGCTCCGGGTCGGGGCGCCGATCCCGGCCGGCTTCGTGCCCCCGCCACTCGAGCCGGGCACCGCGGCACCGATCATGACCGGAGCACGTGTCCCCGCCGGTGCCGATGCCGTGTTCCCGGTGGAGTCGACCCCGGCCGGCTCCTTCCCCGCGGCCCTCGACACCGAGTCCGTCCCGGTACCGCACGACCTCGTCGCGGGGACCTTCGTGCGCGTCGCCGGATCGGACCTCCGCGCCGGAGCATCCATCGCGCGTGCCGGGCAACCTCTGACTCCCGCCGTCCTCGGCGCGCTCGCCGGGGCAGGGGTCGCCGCGGTCGATGTGTTCCGCCGTCCCCGGGTGCTCGTCGTGTCGACCGGCAGTGAACTGCTCGACGACGATGCCGCGGGCGTCCGTGCGGGCGTCAGGGCGGCCGTCGACCTGAGCGCCGGTGCGGTCATCGGCGACGTGAACGGGGTGGCGCTGTCCGCCGCACTCACCGAGGTGGGCGTCGAGACCCGCCGCGTCCGGGTGCCCGACGACCCCGAACGGTTCGTCGACGAGCTCGACCGCGCCGTGGGGGAGTGGGCCGACCTCGTCCTCACCACGGGTGGCATCAGCGCGGGGGCGTACGAGGTCGTCCGGCAGGCACTCGAGCCCCGCGGACTCGAGGTCACGCCGGTCGCGATGCAGCCCGGCGGTCCCCAGGCCCTGGGCAGCGTGACGATCGCCGGCCGGTCGGTGCCCGTCGTCGCCTTCCCCGGCAACCCCGTCTCGGCGCTGGTGTCCTTCGAGGTGTTCCTCCGCCCGGTCCTCGCCCGCGCCGCCGGCCTGCCCGGTGCCCGTCCGAGCACCGACGTGCCCAGCGCCGACTCCGCCACCTCACCCGCAGGCAAGCACCAGGTCCGGCGCGGCACGATCGTGGACGGCCGCGTGCAGTTCGTCGGCGGGCCCAGCTCACACCTGCTCTGGCACTACGCGGAGGCCACACACCTCGTCCACGTCCCGGTCGGCACCAGTCAGGTCGACGCGGGCGACGTCCTGACCGTCTGGAGCATCCGATGACCGACCTGTCCCACGTCCGCGCCGACGGCAGCGCGCACATGGTGGACGTCTCCGACAAGGACGTCACCGCTCGGTCCGCCACCGCCACCGCCACACTCGTGACCCGGGCGGACGTCGTCGCCCGCATCCTCGACGGCTCGCTGCCCAAGGGCGAGGTGATCGGCACCGCCCGGATCGCGGCGATCATGGCGGTGAAGAAGACGTCCGACCTCATCCCGCTCTGCCACCCGCTGCCGATCGCCGGAGTCGAGGTCGACATCACCGGCGCCGACGACCGCGTCGTGATCCAGGTGTCCGTCCGCACGACCTCCCGCACCGGAGTCGAGATGGAAGCCCTGACCGGCGCGAGCGTCGCTGCCCTGACCGTGTACGACATGGTCAAGGCCGTCGACCGGGCGGCGTCGATCACCGATGTCCGCGTGCTCGAGAAGCACGGCGGCCGTTCCGGCGACTGGAGCGCATCGTGACCGACGCCGCAACCGACCAGGGCCGCGCGGCCGTCCTCGTCGTGTCCACCTCGGCCGCCACCGACCCCGCGCTCGACCGCACCGGACCGGTCATCGCCGAGTGGCTCCGCACCCGCGGGTTCACCGTCGGCGACCCGGCGATCGTCCCGGACGGCGGTCCCGTCGCCGACACCCTCACCGCAGCCGTCAGCGGTGGCGCCCGCGTCGTCATCACCACGGGCGGCACCGGTGTCACCCCGACCGACCGCACCCCCGAAGCCGTCGCGCCGCTGCTCGACCTGGAGCTCCCCGGCATCGTCGAGGAGATCCGGCGCCGCGGTCTCGCCGGAGCCGGCCCCACCGCACTGCTCAGCCGCGGAGTCGCCGGGGTCGTCGGCGGCCGGGCCTTCGTCGTCACGCTGCCCGGGTCCCGCGGCGGGGTCGCCGACGGGCTGGCCGTGCTCGACGGACTCCTCGACCACCTGCTCGCCCAGCTGCACGGCGACGGGCACGCCCCGCGGAGCGCCTCGTGAGCGCCACCGCGGCCGAGCGGGTCGTCGTGGCGGACGTCGTCGACCGCGACATCACCGTCGACGAGGTGTCCGCGGTCGTGGCCTCCGACCAGGACGGTGCCGTGGTCACGTTCGCCGGCGTCGTACGCGACCACGACGGCGGCAAGGGCGTCACCGCTCTCGACTACGAGCGGCACCCGAGCGCCGGTGACGTCATCGCCTCGGTCGCCCGGACAATTGCCGAACAGCACCCCGAGGTCCGGATCGCCGTGCTGCACCGCGTGGGCGCCCTCGGCATCGGGGACGTCGCGCTCGCCGCAGCCGTGGCGTCCGGACACCGTGCTGAGGCCTTCGCAGCCTGCGCTGCCTTGATCGACCTGGTGAAGGAGCAGGTGCCGATCTGGAAGCACCAGCGCTTCACGGACGGTTCCGACGAGTGGGTCGCCGCGCTCTGACCTCTCCGCGAAAGCGACAGATCAGCGCCGGACTCTGCGGCTGATCTGTCGCTTCGGCGGAGTGACCAGCCGCACCACCCCACGAAGGCGGGCGTAGCGGCTGGACTCAGCACACCCATAGGATCCGGAGCCATGGGAATCCTGCTGTCCGGCGTGAGCGTCGTCCTGCTCGTGTTCGCGTTGATCGACATCATCACGCGCACCGACAGCGAGGTCCGGGGCCTGCCGAAGGTCGCGTGGATCATCCTCGTGATCCTGCTGCCCGTCGTCGGCAGCATCGTCTGGTTCGCGATCGGGCACGACTGGGCTGCCGGTCCTCGGAACCACGGCCGGTACATCGAACCCACCCGCCACGAGGACCGCTACGCCACCCTCGGCGCCGCGAAGAGCGCCCACGGGGACAAGCGCGTCTCGAGCACCGAGCAGGAACTCGCCGAACTCGAGCGCGAGATCGAGTACTGGGAGGCGCAGGCGCGCCTGAAGCGGGCGAAGGAAGCCGCCGGCGAGGGCGACCCGACCCCGGCGACGTGAGCAGGGCCTCCAGGCCGGACGCCTGGGCCGACGTGCCACCGCTGTCCCTCGACGACCGCCGGTGGGACCTGGTGGACCAGCGGTCCGCCGTCCTGTCGGGCGGCGACGAACCACCGACGCCGAGTGACCCGGAGCACAGCCGGCGTCGTCGTGTCCGGCTGGCGGCGGCGGCCGCAGTCGTCGTCCTCGCTGCTGCGGCCGGGGCGTGGCTGGCCGTGCAGACGACGATGCCCGCCCGACGGCCGTCCGACACGCAGTTCCTCATCGGCTCGGGCGTCTTCGTGCTGGGTCTCGTTGTGTGGGCGATCGGGGTCGCGCGGATCGTGCGGACCGGCCGGGCGCACTCGTGGCGGGCGATGTGGTCCGACCCGCTGTCCGGGATGTCGATGCGCGAGCGGCGGGAGGTCGACCGTGTCCTCCGTGGTCGTGCACCCGCGGAGCCGCATCGGGTCCGGGCGCTCCGACGTCTGGCGCTCCTGCGCCTGCGGCAGAGCGAGTGGACGCTCTGGTTCACCGCGGGGTGGGTGCCGTTGGCAGCGGGGCAGTCCCTCGCCGCGCGTGACGACTTCATGCTCTGGGTCGAAGGCATCCTCGCGCTCGTGTTCGGGGCGATGTTCCTCGTCGTGATGATCCAGCGGGAGCACTGGCGGGCGTTCCTCGACCGGACGGCCTGAGCCGCGCCTCCCGGCCGGCCGCCGTACCCGGCGCGAGCCGGACCCGCACAACGACATCGGGCTCGCGCCACGGGATCCCATGGCGCGAGCCGGATCTCGTTGTGCGCAGCCAGCCGGAACCGGCCCGCCGGCCGGAACCGGCCAGCCGCCCCCGCCTGACACCCACCCCTGGCGGACGCGACCCCCGCGTCCGCCTACCCTGGTCAGGTGGCTCATCTCCTCGGCGCCGAGAACGTGCATCTCGAGTTCCCCACCCGTGTCGTCTTCGACAGCGTGACCATCGGCCTCGACGAGGGCGACCGGATCGGCGTGGTCGGGCGCAACGGCGACGGCAAGTCGACGTTGCTCGCCCTGCTCGCGCAGCGCCTCGAACCGGACGACGGTCGGGTGACGCACCGTCGCGGGGTGACGATCGGCTACCTGGACCAGCGGGACATCCTGCCCGAGGGCGAGACCGTCGGGCAGGTCGTCGTCGGCGACCTCGCGGAGCACGAGTGGGCCGGCGACGCGAAGATCCGCGACGTCATCGGCGGCCTGGTGTCGGACATCCCGTGGGACGTCACGGTGGACGAGCTGTCGGGCGGGCAGCGGCGTCGCGTGGCGTTGGCGCGCCTCCTGGTCGGGGACTGGGACGTGCTGTTCCTCGACGAACCGACCAACCACCTGGACGTCGAGGGCATCCAGTGGCTGGCCGAGCACATCAACCGCCGCTGGTCCGCGAACCAGGGCGGCATGGTCGTCGTGACCCACGACCGGTGGTTCCTGGACGCCGTGTCCACCGACACGTGGGAGGTGCACGACGGCGTCGTCGAGCCCTTCGAGGGCGGCTACGCGGCGTACATCCTGCAGCGCGTCGAGCGTGACCGGCAGGCCGCGTCGAGCGAGCAGCGCCGGCAGAACCTGGCCCGCAAGGAGCTCGCCTGGCTGCGCCGCGGCGCCCCTGCCCGCACGAGCAAGCCGAAGTTCCGCATCGACGCGGCGAACGCCCTCATCGACGACGTTCCGCCGATCCGTGACACGGTCGCACTGTCCCAGATGGCGACGGCGCGCCTGGGCAAGGACGTGGTCGACCTCATCGATGCAGGCGTGTCCTTCGACGGCACGATGATCATCGAGGACATCGAGTGGCGCATCGCGCCCGGTGAGCGGACCGGCATCCTCGGCCCGAACGGCGCCGGCAAGTCCACGCTGCTCAACCTGGTCTCCGGCAAGCTCCAGCCGACGACCGGCCGGGTGAAGACGGGCAAGACGGTGCAGATCGCGGTCCTCGACCAGCAGCTCGCCGACCTCGCCCAGTTCGCCGACGACCGCGTCCGCGAGGTCGTGGCGCGCAAGAAGACCAGCTACGTCGCCGACGGCAAGGAGATGACGCCGTCGCAGCTGCTCGAGCGCCTCGGGTTCACGTCGGAGCAGCTCTCCACCCCGGTGAAGGACCTGTCCGGTGGGCAGAAGCGGCGCCTCCAGCTGATGCTCATCCTGCTCGACGAGCCGAACGTGCTGATCCTCGACGAGCCGACGAACGACCTCGACACGGACATGCTGGCCGCGATGGAGGACCTCCTCGACACCTGGCCGGGCACGCTGCTGGTCGTCAGCCACGACCGGTACCTGCTCGAGCGCGTCACCGACCAGCAGTACGCCGTCCTCGGCGGGCACCTCCGCCACCTGCCCGGTGGCGTCGACGAGTACATGAAGCTGCGTGCCGCGGGCACCGGCGGTGGGACGGCGTCGGCTGCTGCCGCGGCATCGGCCGGGAGGCCCGACACGGCCGGGTCCTCGGCCGTCGCCGCCGCCTCGGGGCTGCGTCCGGCAGGGGCGACGGCTGCGCCGACCCTGTCCGGCGCGGAGCGTCGCGTGGTGGAGAAGGAGATGTCGGCGCTCGACCGCCGCATCGGCAAGCTCGCCCAGGACCGGAAGAAGCGGCTCGACGCGTTCGCCGCGCACGACCAGTCGGACTACGAGGGGCTCGGCAAGCTGCAGGCGGAGCTGACCGCGCTGGACGCCGAGGTGGAGCAGCTCGAGGAGCGGTGGCTCGAGGTCGCGGAGCAGCTCGGGGTGTGAGACTCTCCGCGCCGGTCGAGCCGAGCGCTAGTCGCCCAGGCCCAGGATCAGTCGCCGGAGCAGTGCCGCCAGCTGGCCCCGCTCGCCGTCGGACACCCCGGCGAGGATCGCTCGCTCGGCTTGCAGCAGGTCCGCGATCGCCGCGTCCACCGCGCTCCGACCCGTCGGCGTCAAGGACACGAGGACGCCTCGGCCGTCACGGGGGTCCGTCCGGCGAGCGACGAGCCCGCGGGCGGCGAGGCGGTCCACCCGGTTCGTCATCGTGCCACTCGTCACCAGGGTCTGCTGGAGGAGCGCCTTGGGGCTCAACTCGTACGGGTCGCCCGCGCGCCGCAGTGCCGACAGGACGTCGAACTCCCACGGCTCCATCCCGCCGGCCTCGAACGCCTGACGTCGGGCGCGGTCCAGGTGCCGAGCGAGTCGATCCACCCGCGACAGGACGTCGAGCGGAGCGAAGTCCAGGTCCGGACGCTCCCGACCCCACGCCGCGACGATCCGGTCGACCTCGTCCTCTGGCGGCATCCGTCCATCATGGCGTGGATCGGCGGCGCACGACCAGTGTCGGGCACATGGGAGGATGGTCTGGCTCCTGCGGGGGCGTTCCGCCTTGGTGTAATGGCAGCACGACGGCCTTTGGTGCCGTTAGGTCCGGGTTCGAATCCTGGAGGCGGAGCTGTAGCCGTGGTGCGTCACCGATGTCGTGCCGCCGCGGGCGGGAGTGAACGGGTCCATGACCGCGCCTGCTCGTCGGCCAGCAGCATCTCGGTCAACGGCGGAGGGTCACCCGCGGGTACTCGCCGAATCGCTGGAGGTACGCGTTGGAGAACCTGCCCATGTGCGCGAACCCCCATCTCGACGCGACGTCCGCGACGGAAGTGGCGATCGGGTCCGCGTGCAGGAGATCGGCGTGGACGTGGCGGAGTCGCACTTCGCGGAGGTACGTCATCGGTGTGCGATCGAGGATGCGCTGGAACGACTCCTGGAGTCCGCGAACACTGAGATCGGCCGCTCGGGCGATGTCCGCGACGCTCAACGGCTCCCCGGCGTGCTCGTGGATGAACTCGACCGCCCTCCGGACGCGCACGTTCTTGCGGTCCCCGTAACCGTGGGGGAACCCTTCGCTCTGGAACCGGTAGAGCCCGAACAGCGATCGGGCGACGTCGCGCTGCGCCTCGTGCCATGCCAGGGAGGAGGTTCCGCCTGAGCGCAGCGCCTGCATCGCAGCAGCAACCGAGCTGCGCCATCGAATTACTGCGCTGGCTGTGGGCGTGACGCTGCGGTCGAACCCGAGCGTGCCGTCGACCAGGTGCTGCTCGGCGGCGACATCGAGAACGAGGTCTCGGTTCAGGTGTACGAGACGCTGATCCCAGTCCTCGTACGCCATCTCGAACCGCTGCTCGATCGGGAACAGCGTCGGGACGCCCGGTTGCATCTGCACTTCGTCACGGCCGACATCGACACGGGCGTCACCGGAGTCGATCCACTGCACGACGACCTCGCCCTCGACAGCGACGTCGCCCCGGAGACGACCGTGCATCTGGGAACGTCGGATGCTCATCTGGCCGTCGCCGACGCCCACGTACTTGTACCAGTAGTCGGAGCTGACCGGCGAGGAGTGCCACGCGCGGCCGGCGTACATGCCGGCGAGGTCTTGGATGGCACCGTCGGTGTCGGTGCCAGCGACTGCGACGATCGGACGGACCGGGGTCTCCGCCAGCGCGTCGGTCGTCACCGCGTCTCCCCGAGGACGTGGAACCAGAGTCTGCCGGTTCTCCCGAGCCCAGTGGCGCCCGCCGTGCGAGGAGTGCCCTCGTGGACGAGTGCGGAGGGCAGGAACACAGTTGTGGCGGTCATGGGACCGGCCTTCCATGAGGCTGTGAAGGCCTCATCGCTGCCGGACCGTCCTGCTGTGCCAGCGTTCCACATGCCGCGGAGACCATCGTGACGACAAGACCGCAAATTGGCCCGGTTCCTCCACCGTACGGAGGCCCGCGGCTCTGCTCAACAAGAGTCCCCGGAACGCGGTTTCGTGACGCGCTCGCTCCGCGCCTGATCCGCGGAGCGCGCCGGGAGGAAGCCGCCCCGCGGCAAAACCGAGGTGCAGGCATGGGTGCCGCCGGGTCTAGCGTGGGGAGGTCTGGTTGCAAGCAGAGCAGGTAGGAGACCACTCGCGATGACCACGCTCACGCTGCAGCACGACACGGATGACATCGACACCGTCGCGTCCGTGCTCGGGCAGATGTACCCGAAGGTGCGGTTCGACCCCCCGCGGGGCAAGGTGCACTTCCAGGCCGACATCCGCGGCGACGAACAGCTCAGCCTCGCTCGCCTCACGATGGGGTTCCATGCTCAGGTGACCGTCGAGCCCGAAGGTGTCTTCACCTCGGCGATGCTGCTCGGCGGTCGCCTCCGGACCATCCATGGTGACGGTGGGAACGCCGGGGGCGTGATCTTCGGCCAGGAGGAGACCGCCGCGGAGTACAACGGTTCGGAACTGCTCGTCGTGAACCTGCCCGAAGCCTCGCTCATCCGCCGCGCGGTCCGAGCGAACGGCGCGGACAGTGGCATCGTCCGGTTGCAGGGACACCACCCTCGGCCCGAGCACGCTGCCCTGTGGGTCCAGGCCGTGTCACACGTCCACCGGAGCGTGGTGCAGGTCGAGTCCGCGTTCGAGAACGACATCATCCGCACCGCTGCGTTCGACTACCTGTTGGCGTTGGCGACGACCGCACTGCCGTTCGAGGTGATCACCCGCGTCCCTCCGGGCATCGGGGCCGGGAAAGCGACCGTGCGCCGGGCCGTCGCGTACATGGACTCGCACCTGGCCGACGCGATCACGATGGCGGACATCGCCGCAGCCGCCCGGGTGTCGCCGCGCGGCCTGCAGGCCGGCTTCCAGCGGCACCTCGACATGACGCCGATGACCTACCTGCGCCGCGCCCGACTCGCCGAGGCTCACCGGGAGCTGCTCCACGACCCGACCCGGACCATCAAGGCCGTCGCTGAGAAGTGGGGCTTCAGCAACCAGGGACGTTTCACCCGCATGCGGCGCGAGGTGTACGGGATCGAGGAAGGCACCCGCTGAGCGTCGGCGGTCGGGCGGTGGACAGGGGTGCGAACTGGACGCCGTGGCCACGACGACGTCCGAACGCTGGAGGTCGTCCGTGAGTTCCGGGATCGGCCGGCGGTGGTCCTGCCCGCGGATCCGGGCAGGACCGCGGATCGGGACGTTCGAGGGCATCGACCTGAGGAACGGGCATGTTTGCGGCTGGCGTCGGGTCCTCAGTACGGTCGATCTGTCCACATCGCGAGATGGGGATCCGCCAGCGCCGTCGACGGGAGCACCCCAATGTCCACCGAGTCCGTGATCACCAGCCCCTACCGGAAGACCGGCACTGCGAACGGCTCGCGCGCCGGTGGCACGTCGACCTACTCGGCACTGCTGCAGCAGGTGAAGGACGCCGGTCTCCTCCGACGCCGCCGTGGCTTCTACTGGTCCGTGTTCGCCGCCCTCGTCGTGGCATCCGCGGCCTGCTGGGTCGTCTTCGCGCAGCTCGGCTCCTCGTGGTTCCAGCTGATCGTGGCGGGCGCGCTCGGCGTGCTGTTCACCCAGTTCGCGTTCCTGTCACACGAGGCGGCTCACCGGCAGGTGTTCGACTCCCGCAAGTGGAACGACCGTGCGGGCCGCTGGCTCGGCACGTTCGTCGTCGGCCTGTCGTACTCGTGGTGGATGAACAAGCACACCCGGCACCACGGCAACCCGAACACCGTCGGCAAGGACCCGGACATCGCGCCGGACGGCGTCGTCTTCATCCCCGAGGACGCGGCCGCGACGACCGGACCGATGCGCTGGCTCGTGCGGCACCAGGGGTGGCTGTTCTTCCCACTCCTGACCCTCGAGGGCATCAACCTGCACCGGCATGCGGTCACCTCGGTGCTCCGCGGTGTCGACGGGAAGAGCGACCGCCGCGACCGCATCGTCGAGGGCGTCATGCTCCTCGCCCGGTTCGCGATCTACCTGCCCGTGGTCTTCGTGTTCCTGCCGTTCGGGATGGCGTGTGCGTTCCTCGGGGTGCAGCTGGCCGTGTTCGGCGTGATGATGGGCGCCTCGTTCGCCCCGAACCACAAGGGCATGCCGACCATCGCCCACGACGCGAAGGTCGACTTCTTCTCCCGCCAGGTCCGCACGTCCCGCAACATCCGCGGTGGCTGGTGGGTGTCGTTCCTGATGGGCGGCCTGAACTACCAGGTCGAGCACCACCTGTTCCCCTCGATGCCCCGCCCCGCGCTGCAGCAGGCACGTCTCCTGGTCCGCGACCACTGCGACAGCCTCGACGTGCCCTACACCGAGACCACCCTGCTGCGCTCCTACGGCATCGTCGTCCGGTACCTGAACCGCGTCGGACTGGCCGCCCGCGACCCGTTCGACTGCCCGATGACCAGCGAGCTCCGCATCAGCTGACCTCGGCGGAGCCGGCCGCCCGGCCGGCATGACCGAACGGACCGCCAGCCGACCACCTCGAGTCGGCCCGCGGCCCGTTCGTCGTCCGGACTGCTCAGACCGTGATCGTCTCGCCGTCCGCCAGTGTCACCAGGTCCACCCCGGTGAGCTGACCGGCGAACTGCGCGAACGAGCCCTTGCCGATCTCGCTGAGCATCAGGTCGTGGATCTGCACGGCCCGCGTCGGCTGCACGGCCCGCACGAAGTCGACGAGTTCGCCGAGCTTCGCCCACGGCCCGGAGGTCGGCACGAGCAGCGTCTCGACCGGCACGCCCGGCACCGTGTACGAGTCGCCCGGGTGGAAGACGCGGCCGTCGACCAGGAACCCGACGTTGGTCATCGGCGGCACGTCGGCGTGGATGACGGCGTGGTCGCCGCCGAACACGCGGACCTCGAAGCCGCCCGCAGTGATCGTGTCGCCGGGGGAGACGGCGACCACACGGGCGTCGTGGTCGCCGAGCGCGTCGACGACGGACGCCGGCGCCCAGATGCGGAGGCCCGGCTGCGCGTCGAGGGCCGCGCTGAGGACGTCGGCGTCGAAGTGGTCGGGGTGGTCGTGCGTGATGAGCACGGCGTCGGCGGCGGCCACGAGGTCGGCGGACGTCGGCGTGTAGGCGCCCGGATCGAGGAGGACGCTGCGGTCGCCGTCGCGGAGGACCACGGTGGCGTGGGTGTGCTTGGTGAGTTCCATGAGCGGAAGTGTACAGCCACCCTGTACACTTCCGCTCATGGCCCTCCGCGACTTCACGCTCGACGACGCGAACGCCCTGCGCCGCGCGATCGGGGACAGCACCCGCGCCGTCCGCCGCTCCGAGGCCACTCCGGAGGGCCAGGTCGAGACACTCGGTTTCCTGGCCCGCGACGGTGCCCAGAGCATCGCCGCGCTGGCGCGACTCCGACGGGTGCGGCACCAGTCGATGCGGGTCACGGTCGCCGACCTCGAGGCCCAGGGGCTCGTCGAGCGGACCCCGGACCCGACCGACGCACGAGGGGTCCTCGTCTCGTTGACCGACGCGGGCCGGACCGTGATCGACGAGCTCCGGATCCGCCGTTCCGCCCGTGTCCTGGCTGCCGCGGAACGCGCGCTCACCCCGGAGGAGCGCGCCACCCTCGCCCACGCGGCCGACGCGATCGTCAAGCTCACCACGGCGCTGGAGACGGACGGCAGCTGACAGCTCTCGGGCGGGCGCCCTGTGACCGGTGATGGGCGACGGACGGGAGGCGCGGTGCGGGCCCGCCCCGCGCCTCCCGTCCGGCCGCGACCCCGTCACCGCCGCGACAGGACCGACCCCGCACGGGTCGTCACCCCGCTCGGCGTACCGTCCGGATCGTGTCCGACGACCAGCAACCACGACCCGACCCGACGCGCATCGGTGACCAGCCGGCGCTCCGCACGCGCTCGGGTTCGAACTGGCTCGTGTGGGGAGCAGTCACGACGGTCCTGGTCGCGGTGGTCATGGTCCTGATGGGCATCCGGCAGCCAGCGGTGGGGTGGCCGGCCCTGGTGGTGGTCGTGGTCCTGTTCCTCACGATGGTCGTCGTCCGCGGGGCCGTCCGCCCCCTGCGGACGCGCCTGGTGACACTCGCGGTCCTCGACCTGGGGATCGTCGCCGTCGGGTTGGCAGCCGTGCTCGTGGTCCTCGTGGCGGCACCGGGCTGACCGCCGCTGCCGACGACGGCCCGGATGGTGGCTGGGTGCCCGCCACCGTCGCAGTCGTACCACCGGTGTACATTGTGCCGAGTACGGACCATCCCGATACGTGCGTTCCCGACGAGACCGTTGCCCTGACTCGGTTGCGGGTGCCCCACCCCCCTGGGGGTCCACACCTGTGCACACCACCGCCGGCCTCCGCCGTGCACGCATCGAACTGGTCAGAACCGGCTCGCCATGAAGTACGTCGTCTACGGACTGACATCCGTCCTCACCAGCAGTGCCGCCGCCTCCGCCGTGATGCGGTACGCGGTCGCGCTCGGGCAGACGGGCAGCAGCGACCTCGTAGCGATCCCCGCCGTCGACATCGCGGGCGTGCCGATCGCCGTCGAGGTGTTCCTCGGCCCGGGCGTCCCCCTCCTCGCGGAACCCGCCGCGGACGACCTGCTCGAGCCCGAGCACCGTGAGTTCGTCGACGACCTCGCCGAGCGCACCCGCTTCCTGACGGCGCGGCGGTCCGAGCGGGCCTGACCGGCTCCGTCAGCTGCGCTCCACGACCAGCGTCCCCGCCCCGACGGGCAGTCTGCCAGCGCGGTACTCGATGACCGTGCCTCCGGCAGTCGTGGCGGCGACGCGGATCGAGGCGGCGCCGAACCGCCAGCTGCGGTTGACGCAGAAGACGGCGAACTCGACGGTGCCCTCGTCCGGCAGCACCCAGGTGCCGGACCCCCACTGCGCCGGCTGTCCGACGCCGTCCACGCTGACGGTCGGCCGCGCACCCCAGGCGAACCAGGGCTTGTGCAGGCGGAGCTCGACCCGGCGGCGGGTGGTGCCGGACGGAAGCGGAGCCCCCGTCACCACCCCAGCGTCCCGGGCTCGCCCTTGAACGGCCCGACGATGTCCGCGGTGATCCAACCACCGTAGAAGTCGCCCTCCTGCGCGCGGACGCGCTCACCGGCGACCTCGCACGAGTCCATCTGCGACGGGTACACGGCCACCAGGTCGCGCAGCTCGCCGTACCCCTGCCACGGCGTCGGGTAGGTCCAGGCACCACGCCGGACGACCTGGTCGCCGCCGTGCACGTCGAAGTACGAGGCGCTGCCCTTGAACTCGCACATGCTCGACCCGCTCGTGGGGACGAGGGCGTCGGGCGCGAAGTCCGAGATCGGCAGGTAGTACACCGGCGGGTGGCTGGTCTCGAGCACGCGGACCGCGCCGGTCGTGTCTGCGACGACCTGGCCGCCGAGCCGCACGACGACGCGGGATGCGGTCCGCTCGACGCGCGGCGGACGCGGGTAGTCCCACACCGACTCCTGGCCGGGTCCGGGGACGTCGGGGGTGGGGTGGCTCGGGCTGCGTCGGGTCATGTCCCCAGTTCTACCCGTCGGAACCGACGGACTGGAGGCTCGTCACCAGCTGGGACGTCGGCCCGTGCGATCGGCGCGAGGATCCGGACGATGCCCCTGGCCTCCGGAGCGCGGCGGGGCTACGCTCGCGGACACCACCTCCTCAACGACGAGAGGCTGTCCCGTGCGCCGAACCATCGCGATCACCCTCGCGGCCGTGACCATCGTCGGGGCGCAGGCCCTGGCCGGACCTGCGACCGCCGCACCACCACCGACCACCGCAACCACCAGTGCTGCCTCGACCGGTACTCCGTCGACCAGTGCGGTGACCAGCGCCGCGGCCACCGCCGGACGCGGCCACGCGCCGGCGGCGACACACCAGAACCCGATGGCACTGCGCCTCCCGGACGGCCAGACGGCGGCGAGCTGCGCCGACCCGACCGCGATCCACGGGGTCGGCCGCGACCGCAACTGGTACCTGTACTGCACGACCGACGCCCTGACGGCGACGGAGGAGACCGCCACCGGTGAGCTCGTGCAGCACAGCGTCCCGACCTACCGGTCCACGAACCTGACGGACTGGACGTACGTCGGCGACGCGTTCACCACCAAGCCGGCCTGGGTCGGCGAGGCCAACGGAATCTGGGCGCCCGACGTCGTCCAGCGCGGCCGCACCTGGTTCCTCTACTACACGGCGTCGGACACCCCGTCGGCGACCGGCCCCACCGGCGGTGGATCGGCGATCGGCGTCGCCACGAGCAGCAGCCCGACCGGCCCGTGGACGGACTCGGGCGGACCGGTCGTCGCTCCGCAGACCGCACCGAACGGTGACGGCTTCCGGTGGTCGTTCGACCCCGAGGTCATCACCGACTCCGGTCGCACCTACCTGTACTTCGGGAGCTACTTCGGCGGCGTGCACGTCCGACAGCTCACCGCGGACGGACTGCGCTCGCTGCCGGAGACCGAGCGGCAGATCGCGATCGACAACCGCTACGAGGGCTCGTACCTCATGCGGCACGGCGGCTGGTGGTACTACATGGGCTCCGCGACGAACTGCTGCAACGGCTCGCTCACCGGCTACGGCGTCTTCGTCGCCCGCTCGAAGAGCCCGCTCGGACCCTTCCGCGACCGTGACGGCGTCGCGATCACGGACACCCGGGTCGGAGGCTCGCCCCTGCTCGCACAGAACGGCAACCGCTGGGTGGGTACCGGTCACAACACGGTGGTCACCGACTTCGCGGGTCAGGACTGGATGATCTACCACGCCGTGGACCGCAACGACCCGTACTACGCGGGGCAGACCGGGTACACGAAGCGTCCGGCGCTCATCGACCCACTCGACTGGATCGGCGGCTGGCCGGTCGTCCGCGGTGGAGCAGGACCGTCGGACTCGGTGCAGCCCGCTCCGGCTGCGCAGCCGGGGCAGCGATCGGCGTACCGTCCGCGCCTCGCCCCGGTCGACGTGCCGGCGCGCACGATCCGGTCCCTGTCCACCGACTTCCGGGGTGACGCGCTGCCGCCGACGCTCACCTGGACGCGGCAGCCCGATCCGTCGACCTACCGGGTCGGGGGCGGGTCGTTCTCATGGCAGACCCAGGACGCGGACCTGCACCCACCGCAGACCCCGCTCGCGTCGGTGCTGACCGAAGCGGCACCCGCCGGTGACTACGTCGTCGAGACCCGCGTACGGATGGACACCCCGGCCACCGGCGACTCGTTCAACTACCGGCAGGGCGGGCTCGTGGTCTACGGCGATGACGGGAACTACGTCCGACTCGTCTCCAACTCGATCTTCAACACCCGACAGACGGAGTTCGGCAAGCAGGTCAGCGGGCAGCCCGAGGGCGCGCCGACCTACGGCAACATGGTCGTCGGGCCGGTCGGTGGGGCCACCACGCTCCGGATCGTGCACCGGCTCGTCGACGGTGAGCACCGGTACACGGCGTACACCAGCGTCGACGGTCGGCACTTCGTGCGCGGCGGCACCTGGACGGCGGACCTCGGGTCGACACCGCGGGTCGGGCTCATCTCCCTGGGCGGTGCCGGTTCGACGAGCACGTTCGAGGACCTGCGGGTCAGCACCGTGCGGTCGGTCCGCTAGACGACGAACGACGGGCGGGCCCGGTGCGACTGCACCGGGCCCGTCGGCCTTCTGCCGGAGTGGGACCCGCTCAGCTCCGCAGCGTTGCCCGCGGGTACTCGCCGAACTCGTTCCGGTAGGCCGCCGAGAAGCGGCCGAGGTGCGCGAAGCCCCAGCGGCGGGCGACCGTCTGGACGGACGTGCCGGAGGGATCGGCCTGCAGCAGATCCCGGCGGACCCGCTCGAGTCGGGTCCGGAGCAGGTACGTCATCGGCGTCTGGTCCAGGTGCCGCTGGAACGCCTCCTGGGTGGCACGGACACTCAGTCCGGCGGCGCCGGCGATGTCCGAGACGCTCATCGGCTCCGCCACGTGCTCGTGGATGTACTCGACGGCGGCGCGGAGACGTGCCCGTCGGGGCAGCAGCACGGCGGGCGGCAGGGCCGTCACCGTCGGCGGGTACATCCGGAGGAACGCAGCCGCGGTCCCACGCGTCAGGGTGTGCCAGAGCAGGGTGTCGACCCCGCCGGTCCGGAGCTCCCGGGAGAGCAGCGCGAGGCTGTTCCGCCATTGGGTGACGGCTGTGGGGTCGAGCGTGCGGAGGTGGTCGATGCCGAGGTCGGTGACCTGACCGGTGTGGAACATCTCGTCCGCGACCTCGTGCACGAGCGGGCGCGACAGGTGCACGAGCCGTTGGTCGTAGTCCTCGTACTCGAAGACGAACTCACGGCAGGTCGGGAAGAGCATCGGCACGTCGAGCTGCAGTGGCACCCGGTCCTGCGTGACGTCAGGAACCCCCTGCCCGGACGTGATCCACTGCACGACGTAGTCAGGTGAGCGGGGGATCGCTCCGCGGATGTGTCCACCGATCTGGGACCGGCGGAGTGTCACGTCCCGGTCGCCCACCGCGCTGTAACGGTAGGCGAAGGGATGGCTGGTGGTCCGGGCCTGCCATTCGCGTCCGTCGTACAGACGACCGATGTCGGCGACAACCGCGTCGCTCGAGGTCCCGGACGCCTCGATCCGCACGGGTCGCACCGTGTCGGTAGCCCACGTGTTGGTCTCCGCCCGTCGGGCGGTGACGTCGAGCGTGCTGGTCATGATCGTCTCCCTGTCGACCACCGGAGGGCGGTCGGGTCGCTGCTGTCCCTGTCAGCGCTCCGTTGACGTTCGATGCACTGGACGCCGAGCGAAACTCGCTGACTGAAACGGTACCCAGTTGTCCGTCAGGCGTTCAGGGGTTGACGTTCTCGTCATAGAAATGGTAAGGAAGCGACCGCTGACTGCGGGCACCCGGTCCGGTTCCCGCGCGCCGCGCACCGTCGGAGTCGACATCGGCACGGAATCCGGTTCGGGGTACAGGTCTGACCGCGGGAACGGCGCGTTCCTGGAATGCGGCTGGAAGTCGCGACGAGGCCGTGACGAACGTCCTCCCCAGCCCGTCTCATCCGTGAACAGCACCCGCTGGGAACACCCGGCGGGCCACTCGGAAGGAGCCACCATGGCCGACACCACGACCACCCCGACCATCCTCGCCACCAGCGCGACGACGTCGATGGACACCGGCGACCGCGGCGCCACCGGCAAGACCCTCATCGACGACACCGTCGTCTCGAAGGTGGCCGGCATCGCCGCCCGCGAGGTCAACGGCGTCCACAGCCTCGGCGGCGGCGCAGCCCGTGCCATCGGCGCACTCCGGGGCGCCATCGGCCAGCGCGACCTCTCGCAGGGCGTCAAGGTCGAGGTCGGCGAGAAGCAGGTCGCCGCGGACATCACCATCGTCGCCGAGTACCCGGTGCCGCTGCAGCAGGTCGCCGAGGGCGTCCGAGCGTCGGTCTCCCGCGCCATCGAGCAGATCGTCGGCATGGAGGTCGCCGAGGTGAACGTCACGATCCAGGACGTCTTCATCCCGGGTGACGACGACGAGGACGACGACAAGAAGGAGTCGCGAGTCGCATGAGCGCCACACTGAGCGGTGCCCTGATCGGCGCCGTCCTCGCGGTCGTCGCGCTGCAGTTCGGCTTCTGGGGCTTCGTCCTGGTCGTCGTGTTCGCCGCCGTCGGAGCGCTCGTCGCAGCACTCGTCACCGGCCGGATCGACCGGAACGCCCTGACCGACGTGCTGACCGGGCGTCGGAGCTCCCGGTGACCGGCGGCCCGGGCACCGTGCCGGGCCGGGTCGAGATCGCCACGCGCGCCTTGACCTCGTGCGCGCGCGCCGTCGCCGCTGAGCGGCTCGGCGCGCCCGCGAAGCGGGTGCGGGTGGAGCTCGGCGACGCTCACGGGGCGTTGGCCCTGGAGATCACCGGTCCGGTCGCCGCCGGCACCGACCTGGTCCAGGCGGCGACGACCGCAGCGGCCGAGGTCCGGAGTCGCGTCAGCGCCCTCACCGGACGTCGCGTCGGGTCGGCGCGCATCGAACTGACCGGGATCGTGCGCGAGCGCGATGCCCGGGTCCGTTGACGAGGAGAACCCCATGAGCAGCAGTTCCGTCGAACGTCGGCTGCGTCGCCGCAGCGTGTACCGTTCCCGTTCCAGGGCGGTGTCCGCGGCGTTGGTGGTGCTCGTGCTGGTCGCGGCGTGGATCGGCACCGAGTCGGTCCTCCGAGCGATCGGGGCGGCGCCACTGCTGGCCGACCCGCAGACCGCGGTCGACGCCGCACTCCAGCCGGACCCGACCTTCGTCACCCTGATCGAGGTCATCGCCGCGGTGCTCGTCATCGCGGGTGTGGTCCTCGTCGTCCTGGCCCTGAAGCCCGGCCGTCAGCACCGCGCAGTGGTGCCGCACGACCGCGGCGCCGTGGTCATCGACTCGTCGATCATCGCGTCGACCGCCCGGAACGCCGCCGGCGTCGCCGCGGGCGTGCCCGACGCGCACACCGCCGCGAGCGTCCGTGGCGCCCGCACCGAGGTGCACGTCGTCCCGATGTCCGGCATCCCGGTGGACTCGGCAGCCGTCGAGCGCGCCGTCGCCGAACGCCTGGGCCGCCTGGACGACCGGTTCGTCCGCCACGTCACCGTCCGTGTCAGCGAGAAGGGCGCGCTGTCATGACCTCGAGCAACCGCACCCTGAACCGGATCATCCTGTTCGTGCTCGGACTCGTCGCCGTCGTGGTCGGCCTGGCCATGGGCGCCGGAGTCCTGCCGGTCGTCCGTGATGCGCTGCAGCCCTCCCTGACGTTCCCAGACCGCGTGGAGGTCCCCGCGACGTCCCTGTGGATCGTCGCGGCGGCCTGCCTCGTCGTGGTCGTCCTCGCCGTCGTCTGGGTCGTCACACGCGGCCGCGGCGGCACCGCCGTCGCCGTCCGTGAAGCCCAGGGCGATGACGAGGTCACCGTCAACGTGGCCCTCGTCCGCGACGTCATCGACCATGAACTGGCCGGCGTGCACGACGTCGTCTCGTCGAAGGTCGACATGTACACGGTGCGCAAGCAGCGCGCCGCACGGCTGCGTGTCGCGGTCCGCCGGGGCGGGGACGCCGTCACGGTCCTCGACGCCGTCGACTCCGCGATCGCCACCCTCGACCGGACTCTCGGTCGCGAGGTACCGATCCTGGTCCACCTCACTGGCGGCACCCGCTCGGCCATCTCGAAGGCCAAGCGCGTCGTCTGACGGACGTGCCACGGCCCTGCGCGACGGCGCCACCAGCACCAGTTCCCCCCCCCCCCGCCACCAGGCCACCGCGGCCGACTGCTCGACCGCACGAACGTGGTCAGCTACGCACCCCCCGTCATCGCGGTCGCCGCCGAGGTCCGCTCCTCGCAGGTCGGGGCCCCTTCATCGAGCTCGCAGAGTTGACCGACCACGTCGTGTCCGCTGAACGCATCATCAACTGTGTAGTGTGCCTAACTACTTTCCGGAGAGCATGGTGGAGTGGTACACGCAGCACCACGGAAGGACCGGTCAGATGCACTCGACGCCCGCGAGCAACTCATTCGTTGACGGGGACACCCCGACCGAAGCCATCGACATGACCGCTCTGTTCGCAGAGCAGTCGCGAGACGGTCTGCTCGACAGCATCTGATCGGCACAGCCCATCCGGGAGCGTCGATCACGACCGCTCCGCTGCCCCTCCGGGCGGCACACCTGCTCCACGATCGCCACGCTCGTCCTCGGTGTCATCGGCGGCTGGCTCGGCGGCCTCGTCTTCAACGTGGGCTACGACGGCTTCTTCAGCATCCAGTCGTGGATCATCGCGATCGTCGGTGCGATCATCGTCCTCCTCATCTGGGGTGCGATCACCGGTCGTCGCGGCGCCCGCGCCTGACCTCTTTCCCGGCGCTCGTCGCCGGGAACGAAGAGCCCCGCACCGACCGGTGTGGGGCTCTTCGTCATCGGTGGCGCATTTGTCGGTGGTCCGCGGCAGGCTGGGCGCGCATGGACTCAGTCGAACAACCCCTCGTGCACGTCGACCGTCGCGGCATCGCCGTCGACGAAGCGGTCGCGTTCTACGAAGACGTCTACTCGAGCCAGGACATCCACATCGGGGACCCTGCACCCGAGGGGTTCTCGTGGCGGTACCGGGCGGTCGGGGACGACCACGTCACGGTCGGGACCTCGTCCGTCGCTGCCCGCCGCTGGGGGACGATCGACCCCGGCGACGACTACGTGTTGGCATGGGCCTCCGCGCCGGGGATCCTGCTCGACACCGGTTCGTCCGACCCCGTCGACATGCTGCCGGGCGTCCCGGTGATGTACCCGGCCGGCCGGGACTTCGCGTTCAGCGCGGCACCGACCGTGCAGCACGTCATCCGCTTCGACCGGACGTTCCTGCAGTCCGTCGCCGCCGCGCGACAGGGAGACTTGCCAACACCGCTGCAGTTCGCACGCCACCCGGACCCCGCGGCGCTCCGACAACTCCGCGCGGTGGTGTCGGCGTCGGCCGGGGCGCTGCTCGACCCCACGACCGGTCGCGACCGCCGCTCGGCACTCAACACGACCGTCGCGGAGGCCGTCGTCGGCACCTTCGACGCTCGTCCCGTCCCGCCGATGGGACTGCTCAGCGACGGACCGGCGACCATGCGGCTCGCGCAGGAGTGGATGGTGGCGAACGCCCGTCGGCCCATCACGATCACGGACGTCAGTGTCGCCGCCGGGGTCGCCGTGCGGTCCCTGCAGGCGTCGTTCCGTCGGCACACCGGAGCGTCCCCGATGCACTTCCTGCGCCAGGTCCGGCTGCACCGGGTACGCGCCGAGCTCAGCGCAGCCGACCCGGACACCGCCACCGTCGCGCAGATCGCCGTCGGCTGGGGCGTCGGGCACCTCGGCAGGTTCTCGGGCGCCTACGCGGCCACGTTCGGAGAGCCGCCCTCGGCGACGCTCCGCCGCCGTCGGAGCGTGTGACGGGCCACCCGTCGGCTCGGCCCGCTCGGTCGGATCGTTCGTCGTCACCGCCGGCGCGCCGCCGCCGTCCGACAGGCCCGGAGCGCTGCCGGTGCGCGGACCGGACACCGTGTCCAGCGGGCGTACTCCACGGACCCCGTGGCTCGGTCCGGCGGGGTGCGCGGGGGATGCTGTCCCTGCGCCTCCGAACCCTTCGGGTCGGGCGCACCAGCAGGAAGAGCGCACCGTGAACGACCGCGTCAGACCTTCCCTCCACGAACAACGGCTGCAGGCCGGCGAATGGCACCGCCGCGGGCTCAGCCACCCCGACGAGATCGACGCGATGGTCGCCCGCCGCACGGCCGGGTCGACACCCGCCGATCCCACCTACGCGGACTTCCTCACCGTCGTCTGACCCGACCCCCCCCGCACCAGCCTCCGACTGCGTGCGTAGGCTCGACGACATGTCCGACTTCTCCGCAGACCAGGCCGCCGTCGTCCGCATCGAACGCTCCGAAGAGGGCCGGTGGGACCTCACGCTCGTGAGCGACAGCGGTGTCGCGATCGGTCACGGCGTGCACCTGTTCGACCGGTCGCAGGACGACGGCGTCGACGAGCTCGCGGCCGCGCAGCAGTTCGTCGGCGGGTACGGCTGGCGCTTCGAGGGCGACGCCGTGCAGCAGGACGGCCCGGACGCGTTCTGGGCACCGCTGATCCGCGCCTGAGCGGTCCTCTCCACGGTCCGGGTACAGCCCGGACCTCCGCGTTCTGCGGATGACATGATGGCTGCGTGCCACCGATCCACCACGACAACGGGTTCCGCAGACAGCGGTTCACGGACGCGGGCGGCTCGGACTACACGGCGATCTTCCGCTCCGAGTACTCCGGTCAGGACCTCGGGCGTGACACGACCGTCGCCACCGACACCTTCGCGGCCGAGGGCACACGGTACGAGTACTCCGTCATCGGTGACGATGACCTGACACTCCGCACCATGAACGCCCGCGGTGGCCGTCGCGGTGGCGTCATCGGACCCCGCGACGACCACGTGGTGTTCTGGCTGCAGCGCGGTCGCCTCGAGATGCACTTCGCGGACCGGTCACGCGTGATCGAACCGGGCAGCCCCTACATCGCGTCCGCGTCCGAGGCGTACCGCTTCGCATCCGAGGAGACCGTCTACAACGGCGTGCACATCTCCGATGCCTTCCTCCGCAAGACCGCGGGGGAACTCGGTTACCCGATGCCCGACGGGCCGGTCCTGTTCGGCCAGCAGGACGAGCGGGTCGCCCGTCGCGAGCCGCTCCGTCGGTTGCTCGGCGAGGTCAGTCCGACCCTGATGGACGACCGGGTCCGCGGCGCGATGCGGACGGCCCTGAACCGACGGCTCGCGACCGTCGTCCTCGACACCTTCCCGCTCCGCGACCGCGGCGACGAGGTCCCGACCGCCAGTCGCCTGCGGGACGCCATCGCCTTCGTCGAGGAGCACGTCCGAGACCGACCCTCGGTGCCCGCCATCGCCGCCGCCGCGGGCCTGAGTGAGCGCGGCCTGCAGCAGGTCTTCGCGCGCACGCTCGGCGTCACGCCGAACGGGTTCCTCCGCGACCAACGGCTGGACGAGGTCCGGCGGGAGCTCCTCCGCGGAGCGTCGCCGAACAGCGTCCTCGAGGTCGCACGCCGCTGGCGCTTCACGAACCCCAGCCGCTTCGCGACCGCCTACCGTGCCCGGTTCGGGGAGGGCCCTTCGGCGACGCTCCGGGCGGCCACCGCGCAGCGCCCCGACGGCCGGTCCTCGTGGCGGATCCGCCAGGCGGTGGGCTACATCGAGGCGCACCTCGACGTCGGCTGCACGGTCGCCGACATCGCCGCGGCCGCCGGTCTGCGTCCCCGGCGGCTCCAGCAGCTCTTCAAGGAGGAACGGGGCACGACGCCGACCGCCTTCCTCCGCGACCTGCGCGCGCTCCGTCGGTCCGGCGACCGCTCCTGAGCCGCGCTCTCGGGTGTCGGTCGCGGGGCGACCGACACCGGACGGGAGGCTCGGATCACGGCCGCCACGTGCCTCCCGTCCGCCGTACGGCCGACCACGACGTCCTCGGTGCGGGCTGCGTCCCCGACCGGCCGGTCGTTCCGCAGACGTCTCGGGCCGTCAGCGGCCGGTGACGAGCGCGACCATCTCGGCGACGACGGCGCGGAGGCGCGTGGCCAGGTCCGCCTGGTCCAGCACGGTGAAGCGGTGTGCGACCTCGGTGAGGGCCGACATCACCAGGGCGACGGCGGTCCGGGCGGTGTCCTCGTCGGTCCGCGTGGTGACGGCGGCGACGAGCGACTTCCGGGACTCGGCCATCCAGCGCATCACCATCGGGGCCATCTCCGGGCGGCGGACCAGCAGCTCCTTCGTGCGGGCGCGGTCCGCGGCGAGCGGGACGGTGTGGGCGACGAGGTCGCAGACGTCGTCGACCAGTGGCCCGTCGGCGGCGGCGAACCGGTCGCGGACGGAGTCGGGGACGTCGACGGTGTCGAGACCGATCGCGGCGTGGGCCTTCGACGAGAAGTAGTTGAAGAAGGTGCGCGGGGAGACGTCGGCGTCGGCGCAGATCTGCTCGACGGTGACGCCGTCCAGGCCGTGGTCGGTGATGCGGGTGAGGGCCGCGTCGTGGATCGCCTGCCGGGTCTGCTGCTTCTTGCGTTCGCGGAGCGTGCAGGGCTCGCTGTTGCCGTCGACCGCAGTGCTGTCGTGTGCGGGTGCTGCCGTGGGGGACACGGGCGACCTCCGGTGGGGGAGAAGTGGGGCGGGCCGCCCGCGCTGCCGGTCGGGACCGGTGTGCGCGGGCGGCCCGGGTGGTCACCGACGCTGGGTCGGTGTGGAGCCGGTCATCGGACCGGTGAAGGAGCCGGCTTCGGCCGCGGCCAGGCCGGCGTCGGCCTCGAGCTGTGCCTCGGCGGACATGTCCGCCTGCTCCTGCAGGGCCGAGCGCTGGCGCAGCGGCGGCACCTTGAAGAACCAGGTGAGCACGAACGCGAGCAGGATCACGCCGAGTCCGACCCAGTAGATCGTGACGGACGAGGCGTTGAAGCCGGCCATGAACGGGCGGGTCAGCCGGGAGTCGGCTCCGGTCAGGAACGAGGTGTCGTTCGTGGCCGAGGCGCTCGAGTCGTCGTTCGCGCCCTCGTCGATCTGCTTGACGAGGTCGGGGACGACCTGGTCGACCCAGTAGGTGCGCTGTCCGGCGTCGGTCCAGTCGACCGCGAGCCGTCCGTCGACGACGCTGGCGTGCGCCCGATCGGCAGCCGTCGCGAGTGCGGTGGCCTCGGCCTGCGGGGTGGCGTCGGCGACCTGCTGGGCGATCACGGTCGGGGCGGCGGCCGGCGGGATCGTCCCGGCGGTGACCTGCGCCTGGACCGCAGCAGTGACCTGCTGGGTGACGGCCTGGTCGGCGGCCTGCTTCGCGGCGGTGGTGCCGCGGGCGAGCCCGGAGTCGATCTCGTCCTGGATCGGGTCGACGATCGGGTCCCAGATCTGGTCCATCACGCCCTGGTTGGCCTTCGCGCTGGCGACGGTCGGGTTGAGCGCCGCGTCGAGTGCGTCGGTCAGGTCGGCCTTGTTCGCGGTGGCGTGCACGATGTTGGCGGGCATCACCGAGAACAGGATCGAGAGGAGCACGGCGGTGCCGAGCGTGCCACCGATCTGGCGGAAGAAGGTCGCCGAGCTGGTCGCGACGCCCATGTCCTTGGCCTCGACGGAGCCCTGTGACGCGAGCGTCAGGGACTGCATGACCGAACCGAGTCCGAGACCGATGAGGAACATGCCGATCATCAGGAACCAGAGCGGCTTGTCGATCGTCATGAAGGTCAGGACGACGTAGCCGGCGGACACCAGCGCGGTGCCGATGACCGGGAAGATCCGGTAGCGGCCGACGCGGGCGACGATCTGACCCGAGGTGATCGAGGCGATCATCAGGCCGCCGACCAGGGGGAGCGTGGCGAAGCCGGACTCGGTCGGGCTGAGACCGACGACGATCTGCAGGTACAGCGGGATGGTCAGCATGGCACCGAACATCGCGAAACCGACGAGGAAGCCGATGACGGTCGCCATCGAGAACGTGCCCGAGCGGAAGAGCTTCAGCGGGATGATCGCCGCGTCGCCCATCTTCGACTCGATGAGCAGCAGTGCGACGAGGCCGACGGCGCCGATGACGTAGCAGGCGAGTGCGGCGGGGGAGCCCCAGCCCCAGGTGCGGCCCTGTTCTGCGACGAGCAGCAGCGGGACGAGGGTGACGATGACCGAGGTCGCGCCCCACCAGTCGACGACCGGCTTGTCCCGCTTGTCGTGCACCTTGGGCAGGTGCAGGAACACGATCACCATGGCGAGCGCGGCGATGCCGATCGGCACGTTGATGAGGAGCACCCAGCGCCAGCCGGTGATGAAGAGGATCTCGGACGCGCCGGCGAGCAGGCCGCCGATGAGCGGGCCGATGACCGAGGAGATGCCGAACACGGCGAGGAAGTAGCCCTGGTACTTCGCGCGCTCACGCGGGGCGAGGATGTCGCCCATGATCGCGAGCGGCAGCGACATCAGCGCGCCGGCCCCGATGCCCTGGACCGCGCGGAAGGCGGCGAGCATGAGCATCGACGTGGACATCGACGACAGCACGGCGCCGACGATGAAGACCACGATGCCGAAGATGTAGAGCGGCCGGCGGCCGAAGATGTCGGAGAGCTTGCCGTAGATCGGCGTCGCGATCGTCGAGGTGATCAGGTAGGCGGTGGTGACCCAGGCCTGCTGGTCGAGACCGTGCAGGTCGTCCCCGATGGTGCGGATCGCGGTGCCGAAGACCGTCTGCCCGAGGGAGGACAGGAACATGCCCGCCATCAGCCCGTAGATGACGAGCAGGATCTGACGGTGGGTCATCAGGGGTTGCTGACCGGGCGCACCGGGGGTGGTGGCGCTCCGGCCCGGCACCGGCGTCTGTGCGGTGGCTGTTGACAATGCGGGTCCTTCTGGTTCGACGTGCCGGACGGCGAGTGCGCCGTCGGGCGGAGGCGAGGCGGGTGCGTGGGCCACGGAGGGGCCGCTGCGCAACCTGAAACCTTGCAGGCTCCGCAACTTTACATCCGTTGCGTTCTGCAAGCAACTAGTTGGCGCGTCATACGATGTCGCCGTGCCCGAGGACGACCGGAACGACGACGACGACCGAGCCGAGGCCGAGCGGCTGCTCCGCCGGCAGCTCGACCGGCTCTGGGTGCGGCAGACCCTGCGCACCGTGCTCATCGAGCAGTCCGGCGGCCTCGACCCGACCGCGCGGGTGATCCTCCGGGCCGTCGAGCGACTGGGGGAGGTCCGCTCGACCGCCGTCGCGGAACGCACCGGACTGTCGCGCCCGGTGGTCAGTCGGCGGATCGCCGGGCTCGTCGAGGCCGGGTACGTCCGCACGGCACCGGACCCGGACGACGGCCGCGCGGCCCTGCTCGGCCTGGCACCGGCCGGACGCGCCCTGCTGGACGGACTCGACGCGCAGGGGGATGCCGTGTTCGACGACGTCACGAGCGTCTTCCAGGGCGACGAGTTGCGCGACTTCGCCCGGCTCCTCACCCGGTTCAACGACCGTGCCGCCGAGGTGCTCGGCGCCGGCGGCGAGGGCGGGGGCATCGGGGGTGCCGACACCGCGGGCACCGACACCGCGGGCACCGACACCGCGGACGGCGAACCGGCTCCGTAGCGGAGTCCTCGGCTCAGGCCAGCCCGGCCAGGACCCGGTCGACGACCTCGGCCGGCCCACCCTCGCCGTGCTGCGCCCACCAGGTCAGCGCGGCGTCCGCCGCCGCCGCGAAGACCGCGCAGCGCACCCGGACGTCGAGGTCCTCCTCGGACACCCCGTCCCGCCCGGCCACGAACGTGATCAGCGTCCGTTCGAGTTCGGTGACGAAGAAGGCCCCCTCCTGCGCGAGACTCGGGTTCGCCCGGATCACGCGGAGTCGTCGCCGCGTCACCTCGACGGCGTCCTCCGGGAAGGTCGCCGCGATCCGGTACGAGGCGCGGAGAGCGGTCGCCGAGGGCTCGTCGTCCGGTCGCTCGTCGAGGGCGTCCTCGAACCGCTCCCGGAAGGCGTCGAGGCCGCCCCACACCAGCGAGCCCTTGGTGGGGAAGAGCCGGAACAGGGAGCGTCGACTGATCCCGGCCTCGGTCGCGACGTCGTCCATCGAGACGGCGTCGTACGTGCGCTCGTCGAACATCCGGAGCGCGACGAGGGACACCACGTCCGGGTCGATCGTGCGGGGACGGCCCGTGGTGCGATCGCTCATGGCTCCCTTTCGGCACTGAGTGCTACAACTGTGGTGCGCAGGCAGCGCCACGCAAGGAGGAGACACCATGACCGACACCACCGCCGGACGGTTCGCCGGCTCGACCATCATCGTCACCGGAGCGGGATCCGGCATCGGACGCGCCACGGCCACCCGCATCGCGCAGGAGGGCGGCCGCGTCATCGCCACCGACGTCGTCGCCGACCGCCTCGACGCGCTCCGGACCGAACTCGAGGGTCTCGACGTCCAGACCGTCGTCGGGGACGTCGCCGCGAGTGACACCATCGACGCGCTCATCGCCGCCGCCGGCGACCACGTCGACGGGCTGGCCAACGTCGCCGGGATCATGGACGCCTTCCTGCCGCCGGACGAGGTCGACGACGCCACCTGGGAGCGTGTCTTCAGCGTCAACGTCACCGGCCCGATGCGCCTGACCCGCGCCGTGCTGCCGCTGATGATCGCGGCCGGCAAGGGCTCCGTCGTCAACGTCGCGTCCGAGGCGGCGCTCAAGGCCTCTGCCGCGGGTGCGGCCTACACGTCGTCCAAGCACGCCATCGCCGGCTACACCAAGAGCGTCGCGTTCTTCCACGGCCCCCAGGGCATCCGCGCCAACGCGGTCGCTCCGGGTGCGGTCGCGACCAACATCGAGGCGCCGATGAAGAGCGAGTACGCGGCCCGCCGGGTCGGCCCGATCATGCAGACCACCATCCCGCCGGTCGCCCAGCCGGAGCAGCTCGCCGCCGCCATCACCTGGCTGCTCAGCGACGACTCCGCGAACGTCAACGGGGCGGTCCTGCCGAGCGACGGCGGCTGGTCGGTCGTCTGACGCGACCCCGGACCGGACGGGAGGCCCGTGGCGGCGCCGCCACGGGCCTCCCGTCCGAATGCGGAAGCCGGCCGAAACGGGATACCGTACTCCCATGAGCACCGAGAACACCACACCGACCGAGACCGTCGACGAGGAGCCCGTGATCACCTTCGCCGACCTCGGGCTCAGCGAACCCGTCCTCAAGGCCGTCAGGGACATCGGGTACGAGACCCCCTCCGCCATCCAGGCGGCCACCATCCCGATCCTGCTCGAGGGCCGCGACGTCGTCGGCCTCGCCCAGACCGGTACCGGCAAGACGGCCGCCTTCGCGCTGCCCGTCCTGTCCCGCATGGAGTCCGGCGCGAAGCTGCCGCAGGCGCTCGTGCTGTCCCCGACCCGTGAGCTCGCGCTCCAGGTCTGCGAGGCGTTCGAGCAGTACGCCTCCCACATGAAGAACGTCCACGTCCTCCCCGTCTACGGCGGCCAGGCGTACGGCGTGCAGCTGTCCGCCCTGCGACGCGGCGTCGACGTCGTCGTGGGCACGCCCGGTCGCATCATGGACCACATCGCGAAGGGCACGCTCGACCTGTCCGAGCTGAAGTACCTGGTGCTCGACGAGGCCGACGAGATGCTCAAGATGGGCTTCGCCGAGGACGTCGAGACGATCCTCGCCGAGACGCCGGACACCAAGCAGGTCGCGCTGTTCTCGGCCACGATGCCCGCGCAGATCCGACGCATCTCGAAGCAGTACCTCAACGACCCCGCCGAGATCACGGTGAAGGCCAAGACCACCACCTCGGCGAACACGACGCAGCGCTACCTCGTCGTGTCGTACCCGCAGAAGGTCGACGCACTCACCCGCATCCTCGAGGTCGAGGACTTCGAGGGCATGATCGTCTTCGTCCGCACCAAGAGCGAGACCGAGACCCTGGCCGAGAAGCTCCGGGCCCGCGGGTACGCCGCCGCCGCCATCAGCGGTGACGTCGCCCAGGCCCAGCGTGAGCGGACCGTCAACCAGCTGAAGTCCGGCAAGCTCGACATCCTGGTCGCCACCGACGTCGCCGCCCGTGGCCTCGACGTCGACCGGATCACGCACGTGGTGAACTTCGACATCCCGATCGACACCGAGTCCTACGTGCACCGCATCGGTCGCACCGGGCGTGCCGGCCGTTCGGGTGCCGCGATCAGCTTCGTGACCCCGCGCGAGCGTCGCCTGCTCACCGCGATCGAGAAGGCCACCCGTCAGCCGCTCACGCAGATGCAGCTGCCGAGCGTCGAGGACGTCAACTCCACGCGTCTGACCCGCTTCGACGACGCCATCACCGCGGCGCTCGAGCAGCAGACCCGCGTCAGCGCGTTCCGCGACATCATCGGTCACTACGTCGAGCACCACGACGTGCCGGAGTCCGACGTCGCTGCGGCGCTCGCGGTCGTGGCGCAGGGGGACACCCCGCTGCTCCTCGACCCGGCCGACGACCGTGCGCGCCAGCAGATCGAGCGCGACGAGCGTCGCAGCCGTGACGATCGCCCCGCCCGGGACGGCGACCGCGATCGGGAGCGCGACGGCGGTGACCGTCGTCGTCGCTCGGTGCCGATGACCGCCTACCGCATCGAGGTCGGCCGTCGCCACCGCGTCGAGCCGCGCCAGATCGTCGGAGCCCTCGCGAACGAGGGCGGCCTGCGTCGTGACGACTTCGGTGCCATCCAGATCCGCCCGGACTTCTCGGTCGTCGAGCTGCCGTCGGACATGGGCTCGGACGTCCTCGACCGCCTGCGCGACACCAGGATCAGCGGCAAGCTCATCGAGATCCAGCCGGACCGTCGTGGCAGCATCCGTCGCGACAGCGGCACGCGTCGTGACGGCGCCCCCTACGGCGACCGGGGCTCGCGTGACGACCGTGGCGGCTACGGCGACACCCGCAAGCCGCGGCAGACCCGCGACGACCGCGACTGAGACGGTCGTGCGCTGATGCGCACATCCGCCTGACGGGAGGCCCGACACCATCTGGTGGCGGGCCTCCCGTCATGTCTGTGGAGAACCTGGTCCGTCGGCTCTGCGAGCCGGTATGGTGGGCGACGTCAGAGCCTCCGGGGGATCTTCTGCGCGGGGGTGCAGGTACGAAGAGAATGAGGGGTTCACCATGTCGCGTGTGCTTTCGACCGAACAGGCGAAGACCGCCATCCGTCAGATCCAGTCCATCGTGAACGGTGGGTTCACGGACCAGATCTCGCAGCTCGACGCCCAGGGGCGCATCCTGTCCGACTCGAACGTGTGGGACGGCCCGCTGGCGTCGAACTTCCGTGGGTCGACCTGGCCCGAGACGAAGGCTGCGCTGGACAAGGCGAAGACCGAACTCGAGCAGCTCCGCACGCAGCTCGACAAGATCTCGCAGGACATCTTCACCGCGGGTGGCGGCGCGTAAGCAGCTGCTCGGACAGCGCCCGGGCCGTCGACCAGTTCGACGGGCCGGGCTGCTGTCGTCTGCAGGGGTCGTGTCACGTGCACGACCAGCACCACCACGACGAGCACCACCAGCACGATCAGCACGATCAGGACGACGACCGGGGGACGGCACATGAGCGACTTGCACGGGGCAGCACCACTCGAGTTCGACAACGGGACGGCCGATGCGCTCATCGCGGAGCTGACGTCCACCGCCGATGCGATCGAGGGTCAGTCCGCCAGCCGCTCGTCGTACGTCACCACCGCGGCGAGGGACTTCCGGGGACACTTCGCCGACCTCTTCGGTCAGAACGCCACGACCGCCGCGACCGACGCCACCCGGCTCACCGGGACCCTCCGCGACGTCGCGGGCTGGGTCCGGATCCTGAAGACCGCGGCGGAGCAGGAGAACGCCCGACGCAAGCGTGCTCGCGACTGGCAGAAGGAACACGACGAACGCAACCTGCTCGAGGTCGGCCACGACTGGCTGTTCGGTGAGGACAAGCCGCCGTCGGAGGCCCCGGAGCCCGAGCCGGTGTTCCAGGCGAGCACACCACCCGCCGGCACGCGTCAGACGCCCACTCCGGGTTCCGGTGGTGGCGGGAGCGGCGGGACGTCCTCCGCCCGGCCGGCCGACCTCCGCTCCTTCGCCACGGGGTCATCCGACCTCAACGGGCAGCTGACGGGCCGCGGTTCGGCGCTCCGTGGCAAGCTCGACGACTTCGCCAGCCGCTGCAAGTGGGGGTCGATCAGCGCGCACGGGGTCGCCACCGCGATCGACGGCTGGTTGACCGCCAACGACGCCGACGTGACGTGGGCGAACACCGTGGCGTCGGCGTTCGAGGCAGCGGGCGGCAGCGGTTCGGTGTCGACGGTGTCCGACGTCGCCCTCGCGGCCGCGCTGCAGGGGGCCGGGGTCTCCGCCGAGCGGTCCGGCCTGACGATCGAACCCCCGCAGGCCTTCGGTGCGCCGCCCACGACGGGCTACTCCCTGGACCCGGTCAACACCGCGACCGGCAACTTCCTCGAGTCGGAACTCGACCTCGGCTTCACCGGGGCGTCCGAGCAGCTCCGGCTCACCCGCATGTACAACTCGCTCGACGACCGCGTCGGGGTGTTCGGCCGCGGATGGGCCTCCGTCCTCGAGACCGGTCTGGCCGTCGACGACGAGGGTGCGAGCCTGACCCAGGCCGACGGCCGGGTGCTCCGGTTCCCGCGGGACGGCGAGGGCTGGGACCGCGCCGTCGGTGAGCACGTCCGACTCACGCACGAGGGCGACCAGCTCGTCGTCCGCGACTCCGACGGTGGATGGTGGGCGTTCTCCCCGTCCGGGACCTGGCTCGCCGCCGGCACCGGTCCTGGTACGACGGTCCGGGTCGATCGGAGCGCCGACGGCACCGTCTCCCGTCTCGCGAACGAGCGCGGACGCTGGATCGACGTCGAGTCGCTGGACGGTCGGGTCGTCGTGGCCCGCGGCTCGGACGGCCGCAGGGTCGAGTACCAGTACGACGACGCCGGACAGCTCACGCACGTGCACGCTCCGGCGGGCACCCGCACCTACGAGTGGGTAGACGGCCTGGTCGTCGCGGTCGTCGACGAACACGGCGTGGTGGAGGCCCGCAACACCTACGACGACCGCCGCCGCGTCGTCGAGCAGGTCACCCCGCACGGCCGCACCGTGCGCTTCGCCTACCTGCCCGGACGCGTCACCGTGGTCTCCGACCCGGACGGCTCCCGGTCGAACACGTGGATCGCGGACGCGAAGGGCCGACTCGTGGGGGTCGTGGACACCGACGACGCCCGCCAGTCGATGCACTACGACGCACGCGGTCGCCTGGTCTCGGTCACGGACCGCGACGGCTCGGTCACCGTCCATGCCATCGACGACCGCGGCCGCCGGACCCGGACGGTCACGCCGTCGGGTGCGGACATCACCTACGGGTACGACGACCAGGACCGCGTGACCACCGTCGTCACCGAGACCGGCTCCGTCGTGACCTACGAGTACACCGGTGACGACCGTGACCCGTCGGTCGTCGTCGACCCCGAGGGCGGGCGCAGCGAACTCACCTGGGAACGCGGACTGCTCCGGCGCGCGGTCGACCCCACGGGTGTCGCCGTCGAGCTCGAACACGACGAGCACGGCGAACTCGTGGCGACCCGGAACGCCCTCGGCGACGTCCTGCGCATCGAGCGAGACGCCGCCGGACGACCGACCGCGGTGACCACCCCCTCCGGTGCCCGCACCGAGTACCGGTTCGACGCGGCCGGACGCCTGACCTCCCGTCGCGACGCCGACGGCGCCGAGTGGACCTTCGAACACGAGGGCTCCCGGATCGTCGCCGTGACCGACCCCACCGGTGCCCGCACGGCCTACGGGTACGGGGCGAACGGTGAAGCCGAGCGCACCACCGACCCGCTCGGACGCACCGTCACCCGCACGTTCGACGACCTCGGCAACGTCGCCGCGCTCGAGCTCCCCGACGGCGGCCGCTGGACCTTCGAGCACGACCCGCTCTCCCGCCTCCGTGCGACCGTCGACCCCGACGGCAACGTCTGGCGCCGCGACCACGACCGGAACGGTGCACTCACCGGGATCACCGACCCCACGGGCGTCAGCGTGGAGGGCACCACCGACGTCGCCACGGGCGTCACGACGTTGCGGGACGCCTTCGGCACCACGACGGTCCGCCACGACGAGTACGGCCGACCGGTCGAGACCACCGGCGACGACGGTGGCGCTGAACTGGTCACCTACGACCGCTGCGGTCGGCCCGTGGAACTGGTCGACGGCGAGGGCGGTCTGACCCGACTCGAGCGCGACCTGGCCGGCCGGGTGACCGCCGTCGTCAGCCCCACCGGCGCCCGGACGACCTACGAGTACGACGCCTGCGGTCGACCGTCCGCCAGCACGGACCCGCTCGGTGGACGGACCGAGCTCGGGTACGACGCCGACGGGCGCACCGTCACCAGGACCCTGCCGACCGGTGACGTCGAACGCACCACCTACGACGCCGTCGGACGGGTGACCACGCGGATCACCCCCGGCGCCGGCACGGCCCGCTACCGCTGGGACGGCGCCGGCCGACTGGTCGGCGTCCAGGACGTCCGATCCGGGCAGCGCCGGTTCCGCTACGACGCCGCCGGGCAGCTCGTCGAGGCGGTCAACGGACTCGGAGGCGTGACCCGGTTCACACACGACCTCCGCGGTCGGGTGACGAGCGTCACCGACCCGCTCGGTGGCGTGACGACCTACCGGTACGACGGCGCCGACCGGATCGTCGCCGTGACCGATCCGCTCGGCCGTGAGACCGCGGCCACGTACGACGCCGCCGGCCGCCAGACCGGGCAGACCGACCCCGACGGGCACACCACCACGTGGTCCTTCGACTCCTCGGGGCGACAGCACACCGTCGCGGTCGACGGCCGCACCGTGTCCGAGGTCCGATTCGACCGTGCCGCCCGCACCGTCGTGGTCACCGACCACAGCGGTGGAGACGGCCGCGCCTTCGACCACGAACTCCAGCACGACGGCCGGGGACTGCTCGTCCGACGCAGCCGCGGTGACCGGTCCGTCACGTGGGAGTACGACGCCGACGGCAACCGCACGGCCCGCACCGAGCCCGACGGCACGCGCACCACCTACCGTCGCGACGCTGCCGGCCGGCTCGTCGGCGTGGAGCGGGTGGGCCTCCCGCTCGTCTCGTTCGTCCTCGACCCCGCCGGACGCCCCGTCCAGGCCGCGGTCGGCGACGTCGTGCACGCCTGGAGCTGGGAGAACGGCCGACTGGTCGCCCACACCACCACGACGACCGACGGCGTCGACACCACCCGGATCGAGCACGACGCCGACGACCGCATCCGTGCCGTGGTGCAGGGCGGGGCGACGACGTCGTACGTGCACGACGACGCCGGACAGCTCGTCCGTGCCGAGCACGCCGACGGCACCGCCACCGCATGGGAGTACGACCCCGCCGGCCGCCTCGTCGCCGAGCGGCTGGCGGACCGCCTGCTGCGCCACGAGCACGACGCCGCCGGCACGCTCCTCGCGAGCACCGACGACGCGACGGGCGAACGCGTCGAGTACGTCTCCGACGGGCTCGGTCGCCGCGTCCGTCGCACGGCCACCGACGGTACGACCACGGAGTACGCGTGGGATGACCTCGGCTACCTGGCCGCCGTCGTCGACCGCGACGCTGCGTACGCCGAGACCGGTGCGCACCGACTCCGCGTCGACGTCCTCGGCGAACCGCTCGAGGTCGACGGTGCCGAGACGTGGTGGGACAGCGCGTCCCCGACCCCGTCGCTGCTGTCGATCGGCGGCCTGCACGTCCTCGGCCTCCCGGGCGGCATCACGGCGCTCGGCGACGACTGGTCGCAGCCCACCTGGCGGGCTGCGCGCGCGACCGACACGGCGGACCCGTGGGGTGTGCTCAGCGCGGCCACGGGCCTCCAGGCCGCACCCGCGCTACCGACCGGCGTCGACCTGACGGTGACGGGCGGGCTCGCCGTCGCGGGCCTGGAATGGCTCGGCGCACGTGTGTACGACCCGTCTGCCCGCGGGTTCCTGTCGGTCGACCCGCTGCCGCCGGTGATGGGTACGGCGTGGTCCGGCAACCCCTACGCCTACGCGGGGAACGATCCGCTGCACGCCGTCGATCCGCTGGGGCTCCGGCCGGCGACGGACGCCGACCTGCAGGCGTACCAGGACGAGCACGGCAGCCACTGGGAGTACGTCGTGGCCGGAGCTGCCGGTGGGTTAGGGGTGATCCTCGGTGTGGGACTGCTCATGACCGGCATCGGTGGCCCGGCCGGTATCGCCCTGATGGCCGCCTCTGGAGGGCTCGTGAGCGGTGCGCTGTCCACGGCTTCACAGAAGGCCCAGCACGGGTCGGTCGACTGGGGCAAGGTCGGTCTCGACACGGCGGTCGGTGCGGTCACCGGCGCGCTAGGCGGCGGTGCCGCGATGTTCGGCAAGGCAGCCATGGCCGCGGCACCGGCAGGTCGAGCAGCTGGAGCAGCTGCCGTCAACGCGGCCGTCAATGGCGGGGTCGGAGCCCTAGGAGGCGCAGGAACCTACCTCGCCGAGCACGGCGGCAAAGTGGAGAACTGGTGGGAGCTTGCCGGTGCCACGGTCGGCGGCGGGCTAGCCGCCGGCGCGAGCGGATTGGCGGGACCCGCTGGTGGAACGATCGCGGCGAGATTCGGACACGACGTGACGGGGCACGTTGCGAACGCCAGCGCTCTGGCCATCACTGGGGTGTCCTCGTCCGTCGGCGAAGCTGCCAAGGAGATCATCTCAGGCGACGACCTGAACCCGTCGAAGATAGCGACGAGTGGTGTCTCCGGGACAGCGCTCTCGGCTGCATTCGCCAAGTGGACGCCGAGCATGCACGGCGTCGACACGCTCGCGCAAGTGCCGTTGTTCCACCCGGGGACGCTCAAGGGAGCGTTGAACCCGATGCGAACCAACACGCGTGCCTTGTGGGGGAGCGCAGGCCTGGGTGCGACTACCGGTGGTGGGTTCGACATGCTGAGCAATGCCCTGACGGGTGGAGATTGATCTTGATGCCGGGCAGTAGAACTGCGAGGCGACCGTTGAAGGACCACGCGCTGGTGTGGCGGGTCACGACGCTGGTGTTCGTCGTCATTGTGGCTACCTGGTTGACCGTTTGGATCGCTCAAGTCCCGGTGGCCAAAGCAGCGGCGGCAGGGGTGATCGGGTTGGCCTACGGGTTCTTGTTGGGCTTCCTCGAACCTCGTCAGGCTCTGATACGAGCGATCATCCCCTTCACGATCCCCGCTGGCTTCATCGTCTTGGTCGGAATCGGCGGTGTCTTCCGCGCATCATCGATGATGTGGCTCCTGACGGCGGCGGTTGCCGTCGAGTACGGCAGATCTGCACGTGGCCGACTCCGCCGAACATCGAGCGATCCGAGCGGCGAAGCGTAGGTCTCGTGTCGTGTCGTGTCGTGTCGTCTCGTGTCGTGTCGTGTCGTGACCGCGACGTGACAAAGTGTGGTAGCTGCAAGTACATCGGGCGATGAGCAAAGTGAGCGGTGTTCGGCAGTCAGCGCACCTTCATCCGCTGCATGTCGCAGTCAGGCCGGAAGGGACTGTACCCAGCGGGTCAAACCGCGGAGTTCCTCATCGTGCAGGATGAGTGGGGGCGGCGTGTCCATAGCAGCCGGAAGCATCAGCAGAGTTTCGGCCGGCACCTGAGTCGTCCACGGCTCCGCTGCTGACGACGGACCAGCGGCCTCCGGCCAGCACAAGAACATCAGTGGTGAGCTCGACGATTCGGCGATTCCCTGCTGCTTCCGCAGGACACGATCGAGATCTGAGACCCGGAACTGCGCACTCAACTGAACAGTACGGACGACGACGGAACGAACCAAGCGTCGTCGTCGACCGACGGCGAGTGGTGCCCACTCAGCTCGGGCAGACGTGCCGAGCCATGGCGCAACCTCGGTCAGCGCCCACGCGGGCGGCTCTGGGCTCTTGATCTGCCGGAGACGATCGAACACCGCTTCAGCATAGGCGTCTGCCCCGATTGATCGAACTGGTCTGGAGAGGGGAAGACCGCTGTCGGCGGGATCAGCGGCGCCCCGGTTGCGGCGGGATGGAGGTTCAGGCCGCGCCGTAGCGCGGGCCGCCACTGCCGCTTCAGCGTCACGTATGGCCAGCGCGGCAGCAGTCGCAGACAAGGCGCTGGCGCGGACAGCGACTCTCGGGCTCAACGTGTCGGCCAGCGTCGGCGGCGTCACGGGCATCGTCACCGACACCGCGCACCTCACTCTCCAGAACAGTGGGTACTACCCGCAATGACGCAGACGAAGCGCTGGCGTGGACAGCGACAGCATCCGGTGAACGTGATCGCGGCGGTGTGCCTGCTGGTCGTGGGTATCGGTGTCCCAGTCGGCGTCGCGGGCGGGCACGCCGCTCTTCTCGCCCCCTACCTGGCGGTGGGTTTCGTCGCCGGACTCGTCTGGGGAGGAAGTGTGTTCGCACTGCTCCGACCGGTGACGGCGTCGTTGCTCCTCGTCGTGGGGATCTTCGGCGCGATGGTCCTCTTCACCCGTGTCCTCGACGGGTGGGATGCGGCCCTGCTGCCGTGGATCACGTGCAGTTTTGCCGGGTCTGTCTTCGGCGCGCACCTGCGGTCGATGGTGGAACGTCGCCGCGTCTGACCTGAGGTCAGCGGGGGAGCGTGTGCACCCACTCGCGGAACGAGTTCAGTGCTGGTCCCAGCAGCTGCACCGTCGGCGGCGTCTCCAGCGGATCGACGAGCAGGGTCAGGCTCTCCGCGGGAGCATCGTGGAGCCAACGCCCGGCGGGTGAGTCGTCAGCGGCGTCGTCCGGCCACATCAGGAAGGCGATCGGCGGCTGGTTGACGTTCTCGGCGGTGTTGAGGTCGTGGTCGACGAGCTGCTGGACCTCACGTACCGCGAACACCGGTGAGACCGTGCCGTCGAAGAGCATGACGCCCGGGATGGTCTTGCCCTTGCGGCCGATCGGCAGCGGGACGCACTGCGCCGAGACGCCGTCCGACTGCCAGGGCGCCAGCGTGCCGAGATCGACCGGTTCCGTGTCGCGTCGTGCTCGTCCGAACATGGGGCGAGTCTAGGCTCCCGGTGTGCGGGGGCGGCTGGAACGACTGGCGGACGCGGTCGACGCGATCGTGCCACTGGTGCGCGAGGTCGACGACGTCGGCGGCCATGCCGCGGAGCGCTTCCAGGGGCACGCCGACCGGCTGCGGAGGGACGAGCTCACCCGCTCTCAGCGGAACGTGGCCCTCCGTGACCTCGAGGCGCTGCTCGGTGCCGGCTCCGGACGGCTCTCCGACCGGTACCTGGTGCACGACGACGGCCGCCCGGACCTCGAGCGGTCCGGGCGGTTCAGCGAACTGGTCGGCCGGATCCGTTCGCAGGCCTGGTGGCTCCGACACGCCCCGTTCTGACGACCCTGTCCTGCACCGTTCGGAGTCGGGGTGGCGGCGTCCCCAGATCGGGGCGTCGTGCTGACAGGTGCCGCCCCGCTGCGGTAGACAAGACAGCACGCCGGAGTCGACCCGAACGACGCCGAGCGGACGGTGCCGCCCGTGGACCCTGGATCCGCCGATGACACCGTTGCCAGACCCGTGCGCGGCGACCGCGTGCACGGGGCTTCGGGGATCAGGAGGGGACGCCGTGCACCGCAGGGACGGTTCGACAGGGGTGCGCCGATGACGGCGTTGGACATCGGGCGACGCGACCGTCGTCGACTGACCGTCGGCACGCCCCGACGCCGACTCCTGGCGGTCCGGACCGTCGCCGTGCTCGCCGCGGTGTCCGGCCTGAACTACGTCGGATGGCGCTGGGTCGCATCGGTGAACTGGCACTCGTGGTGGATCGCCGTGCCGTTGATCCTGGCCGAGACGTACAGCGTGATCGACTCGGTGCTGTTCGCGTTCGGGGCGTGGAAGCTCCGCGAGCGCGGGGAACCACCGACGAAGCCGAGCACCGACGTGACGGTCGACGTCTTCATCACCACCTACAACGAACCGATCGACCTGGTGATGCGCACCGCCCTGGCCGCGAAGGCGATCACGCACCCCCACACGACGTGGATCCTCGACGACGGCAACCGCCCCGAGATGCGTGCCGCTGCCGAGGCCGAGGGGCTCGGGGTGATCACCCGCGGCAAGGACTGGGTCGACCGTCCGCGGCACGCCAAGGCCGGCAACCTCAACAACGCCCTGCTCGCGACGCAGGGGGAGTTCCTGCTCATCCTCGACGCGGACCAGGTACCGGAACCATCGATCCTCGACCGCACCCTCGGGTACTTCAAGGACGAGCGGATGGCCCTCGTGCAGACCCCGCAGTGGTTCGAGAACGTCCCCGACTCGGACCCGCTCGGCAGCCAGGCACCCCTGTTCTACGGGCCGATCCAGCAGTCGAAGGACGGCTGGAACGCCGCGTTCTTCTGCGGGTCGAACGCGATCCTCCGGCGCGAGGCCCTGATGCAGCTCGGGATCACGCGGTACGTGCGCGAGGTCGAGACCAGTGTCCAGCGGACCATCAAGACCGCGAAGAAGCTCCTCGGTCGCTCCCGCGAGACCGAGACGGACGAGCGCGTCCTCGTCGCCCTCGACGACGCAGAGGCGGTCGTCGACCGTGCCCGTGAGGATGTCGAGGCCGGCGAACCGCTGGGCGACGTGACCTACCGGTTCCAGCGCGGCATCGACGCGATCGCGTTCCGGTTCGCCGCCGCCGACCTGGAGTCGGTGCGCGCCGACCTGCAGGAACTCGCGGCGATGTCGACCGACGCGAACACCTTCGCCGGTCTCGACGACGCCGCGCTCGACGTCCTCGGACAGCGGGGTGCGTCCCCGGTGGCCGCGATCGAGTCGATCGCGGTGCTCGCCCGTGCCCTCGACGTGGACCGCGACGACGAGGCGCAGGCGATCATGCCGCTGGCCACGATCTCCGTGACCGAGGACATGGCGACCGCGATGCGCCTGCACGGCCTCGGCTGGCGTTCCGCGTACCACGACGAGATCCTCGCCAAGGGGCTCGCGCCGGAGGACCTCGAGACCATGCTCGTCCAGCGGCTCCGCTGGGCGCAGGGCACCATGCAGGTCTTCTTCCGCGAGAACCCCCTGGTGCAGAAGGGCCTGTCGTTCGGACAGCGCCTGATGTACTTCTCGACCATGTGGAGCTACCTGTCCGGCTTCGCCGCCGTGGTCTACATCGCCGCCCCGGTGCTCTGCCTGTCGTTCGGTGTCGTGCCGGTCCAGGCCTACAGCTCCGACTTCTTCGCCCGGCTCATCCCGTTCCTGGTGCTGAACCAGCTGCTGTTCTGGGTGGTCGCCGCGGGCAGACCGACATGGCGCGGACAGCAGTACTCGCTGGCGCTGTTCCCGGTGTGGATCGAGTCCGTCACGAGCGCGTTCGAGAACGTGTTCCGCGGTCGGCCGCTCGGCTTCCGCGTGACGCCGAAGGTCCGCGACACCACCGATGCGAAGCCGCGCTGGGACCTGGTGAAGCCGCAGCTCATCGCGATGGGGGCGCTCGCCGCCGCCCTGGTGATGATCGGGATCCGGTACCTGACCGGGCAGGCGGAGGGCATCGCGCCCCTGGTCAACACGGCCTGGGTCGTCTTCGACCTGTTCATCTTCAGCATCGTGATCCGGGCGGTCCGGTACCGCGGGCCCGAGACCCCGGTGCCCCTGGAGCACGAGTCCACGACGGTCGGAGGACCACTGTGAGCACGCACGCGAGCATCGACGTCCCCGCGGTCCCGGCGTCGCTCGACACCGTGCAGGACACCTTCGCCGCCTGGTGGGACGGCCAGGGCATCGACGACCCCACGATGCGGTTCCGGTTGGAGACCGCCCTGGTGGAGGTCGCCGCGAACGTCATCGAGCACACCCGTCGGTCGGACACGCAGGAGGGCCGTCGGTTCGTCCTCGACCTGACCGCTCGGGACACCGAGCTCGTCGCCGTCCTGTCGGACAACGGCATGCCCGCGGACATCGACCTCAGCGCCGTGACGATGGCCGACCCGGAAGACGAGGGCGGCCGAGGGCTGGCGCTGGCGATCGCGGCGCTCGACCGCCTCGACCACCACCACGAGGGTGGGCGGAACGTGTGGGTGCTGGTGTGCGCTCGCTGAGGCAGCTCGGGACGCGGGTCGTCGCCCTCCTGGTCGTCCTCGGTGTGCTCCTGCTCGGCGGAGCCCTGCCGGCGACCGCCACCCCGACGCCCACCCCGACAGCCGCC